>CAITYU010000287.1 GCA_903896675.1 uncultured Planctomycetaceae bacterium | reverse complement strand
GTAGTGGTTGTTCACCCTGAATGCAAAGAGGGTATCACCGCCGGCGGACGGAGAATTAGTGACGAAACCGAATGGCAAAGCGGCATCAATTCGCTGTCCCTGCGTAACATTCGCCCATGCGAATCCAATGGATGAAACGAGTGATTTCCCGAGGTTGTCATTTAACTGAAAAAAAGCGGCGCCGAGAGGCGTCAGGGTCACGGTGGCCCCCCCCGCCCCCGCATATGGAATCGTCGACGGACTGGCACTCAGCGAGATGATTCCGCCCTCAACCTCTGAATCGCCGAAAACTCCGGCACCACACGCCAGCAGGCCGACTGATCCGGCCAGACGCACTTTGGAAACGCTTTTTGACATGCCACGACACCCTGTTCCTGTCGCCAAAAAAAACGGTGAGAATCAACGAGATCCACACCCTTAGCAACAAGAGTCAATGGCAGACGCCGCTATGGCACGAAGCTTAAGACACGCTGGTTCATCCAAGTTGCTTGCTCGAGGCCAGACTACATCGGGGGCGGGGGGGGGGCAAGACTTCCTTCCAATATGAATCAGTATTCACCAAAATAGTTTAATCGATCGGTCATCCCGAGTTGCCGACGATAAATCACTCCGTCTGCGTCAGCCCCGCCATCACTGCGGACAAACATACACCACATCACGACCTTCCACCACCTGCACCGTCACGCCGGCTGGTAACCCACGCAGCTGCTGTAACCCGCCCGCAGGCCATTCAATCCGCAGTTGCGATGGCTGATCTGCCACACCCAACCCGAAATGCAGCACCCGCTCGTTCGTGCACTGATACCCGTCACCCGCCGACACGAACTGCCAGACACTGCGTTCGCCAACTGTCAGCCGCGCCGCCGCAGCCGAGGCATCGCGAGCCGAACGGGTGCCGTGCAACTGCACCCGCACCCAGCCACCCACCACACTCCGGTTCTCCGCCAGCACCGCCGGACTGCCAATACAACCCACCACGAAATCCCGGGCTCCGTCCTGATTCCAGTCCAGCACCGCCAACGCTCGCCCCAACCGCTCCACCGCAAACACCTCGCCACTCTGCTGCGGCGATTGCAATAACAATTGTCCCGATTCATTCCGAAACAACTGCAGCGGCATCCGATATTGCTCACCCGGCTGACCAAAGTCCGCCACATGACCGTTGGCCACCGCCACGTCCTGATCACCGTCGTTGTCCGCATCCAGCCACTGCGTCCCCCAGCCCACGTACGGAATCCCCGGCTGAAACAATCCGGTTCCCTGAATGGCATCCTCGAAATAACCGTCCAGCCGCTGCAGATACAGACAGTTGGCCTCGGCCTCGAAATTCGTCACGAACAGGTCCCGCCGACCATCGTCATTCAGGTCCCCGCAGGCCACTCCCATGCAGGCCGTCGGACGGCCCAGATAATTCACCGCCAGCCCGCGTGGCAGGGCCTCGTCCCGATACGTGCCGTCGGCATTCGGCAGCAGAAAGAAATTGGGCACCTGATCGTTGGCGATGAACAGAGCCGGACGAGGGTCACCGGGCAGGGGCACCGCGACGATCCCAAGGCCCTTGGGCGTCACCGTGGGAGTTGCCGCAGGGATGCGCCGGAAACCACCACGGCCGTCAGCCAGCAGCACATCGTCAGGTGCCCCGTCGAAAGACAGCACCGAACAGCGATTCTCGCCACACTCCACTCGAAACACCGACTCCCCCTGCAGGTAATTCACGTCGTACAGGTCGGGATCACCGTCGGCATTCAGATCCAGTACGAGGCAACTGGTGGTCCACGCGGACTGCGTCAGTCCGGCCTGCTCCGTCACGTCCGAAAAAGTGCCATCACCGTTGTTGTGCAGCAGCCGATTGCGGCCGATACCGGCGACGTACAGATCCGGGAATCCATCGTTGTCGAAATCCGCAGCAGAACAGCCCTGGCCATAGCTGTCATCCGGATCCAACATGGCCGCAGCGGTAACATCCGCCAGCCTGCCGTGCAGACCGCGGTACAATTGATCGTGCAGCTCGGACGAGGGCTGCGGAGCATCAGCGGCGGCCGGCCACGGTTCCCCCTGCGTGAAGTACAGATCGCTGCGACCATCCAGATCCACGTCCAGTACCGCCACTCCGCCACCGGTCGATTCAAACACGCGGACCGATCCCGGACGACCGGTGCCACCGACGTTGCAGGTGAAGTTGAGCCCAACAGCAGCCGCCTGATCCGTAAACTGCAGCGCCTGATCCTGCGCGGCCACCAGACTGCTGCCGGTCGACCGCTGCAATTCAGCCAACTGCTGCTGCCAGTCCGGTCGCGGCAAAGCAGACAGATCGAAACGCGAAGTCAGATCGGCAGCAGGCTCACAGCGGGACACGCTGCCGGGCGGCAATTCGCTTAAACACTGTCGGACCAGAGGACTGAGCTGCAGCTGCCCGTGCCGATTGTTGTCCATCCGCAGCCACGCGGCAGCTTCAGCGACTCGCCCGGATTCCGCCAGAATTGTGATCATCCGAGTAAAACCGGCCACATCCTGACCAGCCGCATTCAGCACGCGTTCCATCCGACCGGAATACTCCAGGAACGCATCGGCACGCTGCTGAAACGCAGCGGCGGCATCCGGCTGCACCGGCCCCAGCAGCTGTCCCAGCTGAAACATCGCGCGGCGATGCAGTGGTTCCCGCCGGACGGCTTCCCACAGTGCGCGGGTGGCCGCTTCCGTCCGCCCGCTGCGGCGAGCCAGCAGGCCCCGCAGATACCACAGGCCTGGCGTCTCCTGCAGATCGGCCGGGACCTGCTGCAGCCACGTCAGCACAGCGTGGTGATCAGCCGCATCCAGCAGCAATTCACCCAGCAGTGTCTGGCAGGGCAGTGATTCAGGATGTGCGGCCACAGCCCGCTGCAGTCGCCGAATGGCAGACTCAGAATCGCCGGCTTCCGCATCCACGGCAGCCAGAGCATACAGAGTCAGCGGATCAGAGCCGCTGTAGTCGGAACACTGCAGCAGGTGCTGAGTTTCGGGAGGCTGGCGTTCCCGCTGCGTCAGCATGATCAAATCCTTAAGACTGATGCGGTTGGCCACCAGCAGATCCATCAGCAATCGGTCGGCTTTGGTGCGTTCGCCACCGATCACCAGCAGTGAGGCCAGCAGAGATTTCAAGGCCACGTCATCGGGGCTGGCGGTCACCAGGTATTCGTAACAGGCCGCAGCATCGGTCAGGCTGCAGAACTTCATGTGCAGCTCCGCCTCCAGCTGCGCTGCGGCAAGCGAACTGGCGGAACCGTCGCGGGGCAGCTCGCGAAAATGCGAAATGGCGGCGGACCAGTCGCGGCGTTTGGAGGCCAGCCGGCCCAACTGCAGACGCGCGGCCGGCCACGCGACGTCCGTTCTGTCAATGGATTCCAACTGCTCCTGAGCTTCCCGGAGCTGACCACGAACAATCTGTCGTTCGACGTCCCTGAGCGTGGTGGTCGAATCACGAGGCCCGCAGCCGGCCATGAAGACACACAGGATTGCCAGCCACCAGTTCCTGCGCCCCGGGTGGGCCGCAACTGGTGTCTGGGGCTGGCCGAACGGTCGGGCGGACATGACGCGAGTTTCTGCAGGCAGAGAAAGGGAAGCTTGGCACTGACGGCCGGGAGTTCGTCTGAACACCGTGGCAACACACAGGCAACACAGTGGCAGTTTGCAGGAATCTGCGGTCGCCTGACGAAGCCCCCGGCTTTACTCAGACCCCTGCGAGTCTTAAATTAAACCGCGTTTTCCGAAAAAAGCCACTCGCCTGTCGCCGAATTGGACTGCTAATGACCGTGGATGCTCAGTTTTCCAAGCCTGCCCCCGTCGACTCCGGGCCAGTCAAGCCCGCTGGGGATGTGCCACGTCCGCGTTACCGCAGACTGCTGCTGTGCTGCGGGGCGGTGATACTGCTGGCGGGACTGGGCGTGGGGAGCGTATGGCTGCTGCAAACCAGAACCCGAGGACAGTTTCAGTCACGCTGCGAACAGGCCAAACGTGAGGGACTGTGGGCCGAACTGCGGGTTGCCGCGGAGGAATGGTCCGACTGGGATCCGGCGGATTCGCGACCGCGGTGGCTGGCGGCCGAAGCTGCTCAGGAGCAGGACGAGTTTCAGGATCTGGCCGACTGCCTCGGTCGGATTCCGCCCAGCGACCCCAACTACGCGTTTGCTCTGGCAGAAAAGGCAAACGTCGAATGGACGGCACTGAACAAGCCCCTGCTGGCTTTGCAGACCAGTGAACAGGCAGTGCAGCTCGAGCCCCGCCTGACGGATACTCATTCACGCATCATTTCCTTCTACGCTATGACCGGCCAGCGCATTGCCATGCTGAAAGCCATTCGCGCTGCACTGCAGGCCAACGCGGAACCGCGTGAGGCTTACACGTACCTGATCATGGCTGACGTCCTGTCATTTTCCAACGGCAGCGAGCTGAATGAGAAGTGGATCCAGAGCAACCCCGATGAGGTTCGCTTTAAAATCAGCCTCGCTGTCAACACGGCAATGCAACTGGCGATGAATCAGGACACATCGCCAACTCCCGAAATTCAGGAATTGAATCTGCAGGCCAAACAGCAACTCGGCTGGTTCCTCGAGAAATTCCCACATGATCCAGTACTGCTGTCCTACCTGATGCATCAGGCGTACCGCACTGGAGATGTGCAGGGAATGGCTGGGCTGCTGCAAAGCGTGGATGACAGTGCTGCAGCAGACCACATGGTCTGGGTGTATCGGGGCTGGTATCACATTCAGATGCAGGAATACGCGGAGGCGGAAAAATCGCTGCAGGAGGCGATTCGCATACATCCGCTCAGCCCGTTGGCACACCATGAATACGCCAGCTTACTGCGAGTCCAGCAGCGACCTGAATTGCCGCGCGAGCAGCAGTTGGCAACGTATGGGCGAGACCTCCGCAGTGAAATCCTGCTGCTGCCCTCAGCAGTGGATCTGACACCAGTCCTGTTGGTGAAAATCCAGAGTTACGCTGAGAGTTGTGGGGATCCGGAGGCGGCAGCCGCACTGGCAAAACGGCTGGAACAGTGACCGGCCAGCAGGCAAATCTCTGTACAGTTACGGAAACCTTTTTGACCGTTTCCCGCCATCGACTGCCGAATTTGTGAAGTTTTCAGCAACATCAACCCCTTTTTCCCGCGTTTTTTTCAAATGCAACTTGAAGCCCGCCGATCCATCGCTTACAAACATCGCAGGGATGCCGACGGTGTGCGCGCTCCCTACAGAGAACCTGAACAGGTGCACACTAACCAGATTCGCACTGGTGTTTCTGGGGGGGGGCTGGAAACGTGGTGGCCTCGTCTGTGTCTTGATACGCCCGGTAAAACGATCACGCTGGATGAATTGGATCGAATTCCGGAACTTGTTTCCATAATTGTGAATCACTGAAGAAAACCTGCTATGTCGCGCAATCTTCTGACTCGCCGAACGTTGTCTGTCATGTCTCTGCTGGCGGTGTTTTCGGCTGCTGGCTGCGGTGAATCCGGACCGGCGTTGTCTGCGGTATCGGGCAAGGTGACGAAGGCTGGCAAGCCACTGGCAAACATCAACGTAACGTTTACTCCGTCCGCAGGTGGTCCCGCATCGGCAGGCCGCACCGACGCTGACGGCAAATTCGCCTTGATCTGTCAGAACGGCAAGTCCGGCGCGGTGCCTGGCAAGCACAAAGTTGTTCTGCAATCCGTCCAGGAAGCCACTGTCGACAGCAACTCGGACCCGAAGGCTGCGATGGAGGCTTACATGAAAATGCGAGGTGGCAGTGGAAAGAAAAACACTGCCCCGTCGAATGACCCGTCAGGCGGAGCATTTCCGAAAGAATACAGTGACGCGTCAAAAACTCCGCTGCAGTACGAGGTGGGTGCTTCCGGCAACGAGTTTGACATCGTGATTCCCTGATTTGTCACCAGAAGTCTCTGAAGCCTTTTACCGCTGCAGGCGCGGTGGCTGGTTCATTAAGTTTGGTCGTATGTGTCCTTTTTCCTTAGTGGGAGTTCGTCATGAAGAAGAGTTCGCTGAACCGCGGATTCACGCTTATCGAACTGCTGGTGGTGATCGCGATCATCGCGATTCTGGTGGCATTGCTGCTGCCAGCCGTCCAGCAGGCGCGTGAAGCTGCTCGTCGTACGCAGTGCAAGAACAATCTGAAGCAGCTTGGACTTGCCTGTCACAATTACCATGACACCTACAATCAGTTCCCCATGAACTGGTTCAACGGTGACAACCACAACCAGCCGGACCCGAATAATCCTCGGTATCCGAACGGTTCATGGCCGTGGACAGTCATGGCCCTGCCCTACATGGAACAGGCCCCCCTGTACCAGCAGATCTCGACCTACTTCAACGTTGCCAACGGAACGTTGCCGAATATCGGCATGGGTTTCACTGGCTCGGTAAACGGCCTGCCTTCGCCACGTAAGATGGCTGAGCAGGTGATTCCTGTGTTCATCTGCCCGTCGAACGATCAGACCAAGGTCCGCCGTGACCAGTTGATCGAAATTGACAATGGTGGCTGGGGTACGGCTCCTTATCAGGGCCCGGCCGGTGGCCTCGACTACGTGGGCAACATGGGACACATCTGGGCTGGCTGGAAAGACTGTCCGCCAGTCCCGGACTTCCCCAGCACCAACGGTCGTTTTGTCCGTGGTTCAGCGGGAACACCGTGGATCAGCGAACGCTGGAACAACGACAATCCCAACATCAACGGTGTGTTCATGTTCCGTGGTTCTCGCGGGATCCACGAGATTTCCGACGGCACGTCGAACACCGTCATGCTGTTCGAATCGATGCACTGGCGTGCCAGCAGCAATGGTTTGAATCGCGAGCCGAAGTTTGACGCCAACTGGGCATCTCCGCTGGCTGCAGTCAACACCATGCGTAACCCGATCAACCTGACCAACCGAGCATGGTTGCCAGGCGATGAATGGGACCCACGCTGCTCATCTCCTTCCAGCAACCACACCGGTGGCTGCCAGGTGGTGCTGTGTGACGGTTCTGTCCGGTTCCTCAGCGAAACCATCGACAACCTGATCCGCTACAACCTGTCACACCGTCGCGACGGCAATGTGATTGGCGAGTACTGATTGTGGCTGTCGCGGATGCGAAATTCTGCTCCGCCACCTGCTGCTGATCAGTTCCTGTGTATGATACCGCATGGCAAGCAATTGCCATGCGGTTTTTTGTTGGCTGAAACTCCTGCAAGAACGGTCGGCAAAGCGTCCGGAGACAGGTATGCGGTGTCAGGTACGGACAGACTTCGCGGAACTCACAATTCCCTGTTCCAACCGCAGCATCGGCTGTCGTGGCCTGCTGCTGCTCAGTCTGCTGTTTGCCGGCTGCAGCTCGCAGACGGATCCGGCAGACAGTCCCGGAAAGAACCCACCTCCGGACGCAGCGGCCAGCTCGCAGGAAATTCGCCAGAAGTTCGATTTCCGCCCCAAAGAGGCATCCCAACGGAAGCAGCCTGCCGTTGCTGCGCCACAGATCGCTTTCCCGGATCTCGTGGATGTCGCCGACTCTGTGGGCGTTCGCCATGTGTACGACAACGGTGCCAGTCCCCGCGCTTTGATGGTTGAATCCACCGGCGGTGGCTGCGGATGGCTCGATTTTGATCGCGATGGACTCGTGGACCTGTACCTGACCCAGGGCGGTGATCCGTGCCCACCCACCGCCGCTCGGTGGGTCCCTGATTCACTCTACCGTCAAACAGCGGACGGTCAGTTCGTTGACGTCTTTGAAGCGGCTGCTCTGCAGGATCAGGGTTTTGGACATGGTGTTGCCGCAGGTGACTGGAATAACGACGGCTTCGATGATTTGTTT
>CAITYU010000286.1 GCA_903896675.1 uncultured Planctomycetaceae bacterium | reverse complement strand
TCTGCTGGCTGCCCTGATGTTTCAACTGGGTGTCCGGTTGCGAGTCAATCAGATCGGGTTGCTGGAGGCTGTCGGATTCACTCCCGCACGAGCCCGCAGGCTGCTGACGGCCGAGGGTGGACTGGTGGCACTGGCGGGCACTGTGACCGGTGCCCTGCTGGCGGTGCAGTTCGCTCGCCTGATGATTTACGGACTGACCACATGGTGGGTCGGTGCCATCGGGACCACGTTTCTGCGGCTGGAACTGCGACCGCAGTCACTGCTGATCGCTGCGTTTGTGTCTTTCGGGCTATCGGTCTTCGTCATCTGGAATGCGGTGCGACGCACCACGCGCCGTGAACCTCGAGAACTGCTGCAGGGCCTTGCCTCCGACCATCTGCAGGGCTCAAACAGCCGCATTTCCGGTGCGCTCAGCCAGTTGCTGTACTTTGGCTCGATTGCCACAGCCATCGGCCTGCCCGCAGCCGTCATGGCCGGCCTGCTACCGGGCTCGGAAGCCTTTGGCGGTATGTCGTGGACGATTGTCTGTTTCTTTCTGGCCGGGTTTGCATGGCTGTCCACGGGACTGCTGAGCCTGAAGCGGCTGCTGCAGCGCCGCGCCGGCGATGCGGTCACAGGGTCGCCGATTGCTTCACTGACCAGTCTGTCTCTGGCCAATGCGGCTCGCAATCCGCAACGCAGCCTGTTGACTGCTGCCCTGATTGCGTTTGCAGCATTTGTGATTGTGGCGGTCGGTGCTGGTCGCCGCAACCCTGTCAGCGAAACGCCCGATCGGCAGACCGGTAACGGTGGCTTTCGCCTCGTGGCGGAATCCTCGCAGCCGATTCTGTTCGACCTGAACACGCCCGACGGTCGGTTGCGACTGGGACTTGACGCCAGTGACGCCACGCGACTGCCCGGCCAGACGCAGATCTTCAGTTTTTCCCTGCGGCCGGGTGAAGATGCCAGTTGCCTGAACCTGTTTCAGACCTCACTGCCGGGGATCCTGGGGGCCTCGCCCGAGTTCATAGCCCGCGGTGGTTTCCGATTTGCCGACACACCCGGCCAGCAGCCGTGGACCATGCTGAACACTGACATGGAACCGCGGACTGTCCCTGAGGCTGACCAGCCTCTGCCGGTCATTCCCGTGATTGGTGACCTGAATACCCTGCAGTTCAGCCTGAAGAAAAAGATTGGTGACGTGATTCTGTTTCCGGATTCGCAGACACCCACGCACGCTCTGCAGGTCGTCGGCATGCTCGACAGCAGTATCTTCCAGGGAGTGCTGGTGATGGCTGCAGACAGACTGCAGCGGATCGCCCCGGAGATTTCGGGATCGCGGTATTTTCTGATTGAGACACCGGATGTGGCCAGCGGCGACACTGCTGCTGCGGCATTGGAGACGGCTTTGCAGCCGTTTGGGGTGGACAGTGAACTTGTCAGTCGCAGGCTGGCCGGATTTCTCGCCGTGCAGAACACGTACCTGGCCACATTCCAGTTGCTTGGTGGCCTTGGACTGTTGATGGGCACGCTGGGTCTGGCGGCGGTGATGCTGCGGAACGTCCTCGAGCGGCGTCGGGAAATCGCATTGCTGCGAGCTCTGGGTTTTCGCACATCGCGAATCATCTGGCTGATCTCTGCCGAAAACTCGGCCCTGCTGTTCTGGGGACTGATCACCGGCACGGTCTCTGCGCTGATTGCCATGCTGCCGCATTTGAAGAGCACAGGAGCTGATGTGCCGTGGCAGGAGCTGGCCCTGACACTGGCCACCGTGGCAGCCGTTGGCACACTGGCCGCCGTGGCTCCGATCCGGGCTGCCGTCACGGTGCAGGTACGGGAAGTTCTGGCGGGCGAATAATTGCCGCTGGCCACTGCTGGAAAACGGCAGACTTTTCACATGGGGGGTGACTCCAACTTCTGCTAGCATGCTGTGCAGTGACCAATACCTCCAGCAAAGCCTGCTGCAGACACAGGACATCTGCCCCATGGCAAAACACCGCATCTACACCATGACAGTCAGCAGCGTCTGGCCACACTACATCGCCAAAGTGGAAAAGAAAGGCCGCACTCAGGCCGAACTGGAACAGGTGACGCTGTGGCTGACCGGCTACACATCGCAGCAGCTGCAGGCATTGCTGCAGGACGGCACCGACTTTGAAACTTTTTTTGCACAGGCGCCCGAACTGAATCCGCGTCGCGCGCTGATCAAAGGTGTCATCTGCGGAGTGCGCATTGAAGAAATCGAAGACCCCCTGATGCGTGAAATCCGCTATCTGGACAAACTGGTGGACGAACTGGCCAAAGGCCGAACCCTTGAAAAAATACTCCGCTGACGCCCCCTCTCCCCACCCGTCGGGAGCGCGAGGCTCCCGCCGAGCCGGACGTCTGTGTTCAGTGATCAGTGTTCAGTGATCCGTGTTCAGTGATCGCAAAATCCTCCCTCGGGAGGGCACCACCACCACACAACACGCTCAATTTTCCGCGTTATTCCGCGTTATTCTGCGGCCATCATTTCCCGCCGAGACGAACAACCACACAACACGCTCAATTTTCCGCGTCATTCCGCGTTATTCCGCGGCCATCATTTCCCATCGCGTTGAAATCCCACACAAACCAACAACATCCGCGGCTCGGCAGGAGCCTCGCCCTCCCAGGGACGCCTCCACCGCCCAGGA
>CAITYU010000285.1 GCA_903896675.1 uncultured Planctomycetaceae bacterium | reverse complement strand
CACTGTCGTCTCTCCCAGCATGCCCTGTCGATTGCGGTCCTGCTGACCAGTCATCACCAGCGTCACTTCGCCCGTAAATCCGGCCTTCCGCACAATCTCAAGCTCTGCCAGATACGTCGTACCGCGATGAACATCCCGCTGCCGTTCACGATCAATGACCAAAACGTCAATCGGGGCCGTCATGGTCATCGCCAGCAGACTGGCCGGGACTCGTCGATCGGCTGCGGACACCGGACACAAAGTCCCGGCCCCCTCAACCATCGCCACTCGCGTCTGCTCTGCCCCGTTCACGTTGGCAGTGCCGCGAAATTTCACCGCAGCAGCCACCACCGCAGCATCAGCAGCCGACTTCAGCACAGCTTTGAGATCGTTTTTCCCCTGCGGAATCTTCCATTCACCCTCAGCGCTGACACCCGGTGGCAGACCATCTGCCGCAACAGTAATCTCACCATCAAATCCCCCCAGACGCTGGACCGTAATCGCAACCTCCACCTGACCACCTGATGGCAACAGGACCTGCTGCGGAGCCTGCAACTGAAAATCCACTGGCTGGCGCTGCAACTGCAACCGATACACATCGTCAGCCTGTCCCGTCAGTGATTCCGCAGCCTTCACAAGACACGTATACCGGCCAGCCGCTGTCGCCGTCACATCCAGCCGACTGTCTGTCCCCACACTGTCGTCGTTCTCAGCCAGCAGCTTGCCATCCGGACCTTCCACTGCCAGCACGGTATCCAGAGCCCCTCCAATCGCTGCCGACTGCAGATCAATGGAAAATCGCTCACCCGCCAGCGCCTCAAAAACAAATCGCTGCTCTTCACGCTGAGGCCCCAGCCGCCCGGTCACAGCGGCACCACTGGCCTCCAGCGTCTGCACAGCTTCGTCACCACAGCGCTGTTCAGCCAGATCACTGAGCGGTATTGGCACCGGAACACTGCCCCACGCTGTCTGCAGTTGTACAACCAGCTCTGCCGCTGCATCTGCCGGGAACTGTACCGACTGACGCAGCACCTCGATGGCAGAACCCCCACTCTGCAGCCCCTGCCCTATGAACTCCACATCGACCGCAGCACCACGCCGGCCTCGCGCCGGAATCGTGCACAAGACTCGCGGGCCGGACTGAAGACTGAGACGATACACGTAGGCTCGGTCACCCCGAAAATCCACATCGTTCAGACTGACGATATATCGACGCCCGGCACTGGCAGCAAATGTCAGTCCACCATCCACTCCCTCCGTATCCGCAAAGTCCGCCAGTAACTGACCACTTTCGTCATGCACCTGCAGCATGCCGCGGAAATCAGCACCCAGCCTGCGTGCCATCAGTGAAACCGAGATCGGCCCGTCCCGCTCCGCCGTCAGCGCGTATCGATCGACTTCCGTCAGACGACTGAGCCGTCCGGAAACCGACACTGGCAGCGCCGGCAGCACCTGCGGCAGATCACGCGACCGCGTCTCGATAATCTCTGCACCACGACTGACAAGAAACCTTGCAGTCTTCGAAACCCCATTGGCATTCGCAAGCTGCCAGCTGACAAACCCCTCCGGCTGATCCGCTGGAATCGTCAGCTCAGCCGGAACTTCGCGAGGAATCGGGGGGGCGTTTGTACCACCGCGAGGCCCCTTCCAGTAAGGCGGTGGTGGCACGTGAAAATCACCGGCTGGCCCCGAAATTCGTAACCCAACACGAGCATCATGCACAAACCACTGCACATCAGGAGTCGGATCGAAGACCCCCATCTGAACATTCACCGTCGTCCCGGGCTGCACCACAGGCGGATACACGTAGCCGGCCCCCGGAGCCAGCTGGCCCCGGACCTGCGACAGCGAAAACAGCCAGACGACAGCAAAAAACACCCGCACAAAGCGGCTGCACGTCATACCACACATTGCCCTGCTGCCAGCCAACATACGCTCAACTCCACTGCACGTGGCAACTGCCAGACACACTCAGTCTTCCAGCACCATGATCTCCACCTTCCGAAAATCAATCGGATGACTTTCAGACTGCAGCGAGATCGTTCCACCAGACAGCATCAGATCCTCACCACGAATCAGCCTCCGCGCCGACTCGTCTCGCTTGTCCAGCTGCGGCTTGTTGTACTCCAGCACCACCTCACCACCAATCAGATGCCGAATCACTTCGTTGTTCCGCACTTCAATCTCGGCCGTCACCCAGTCCTCACCATGAAATGTCGGACTGGTCGAGTTGATGCAGTGCTGCAGCTTCAATTGCCCCTTCATTTCCACGTTGGTTCCCGGAGTACACAGGTTTGAGGTCGTTCGAGGATCCTTGCCGTTGCCCCCCAGCAGCTGCACCTCAATCGACACCGGAAAATCCTGATCCTTCTGCATCGTCGCCGGATCCTGACCATGCACCATCACGCCACTGTTACGCAGAGCCCAGCCGGGGCCACCCGGACACTGACTGCCCACAAAACGATACTCCACTCGAAACCGATAATTGCTGAAACTGTCCCTGAAGAACAGATGCCCGAACCGCTCGCCGTACTGAGCGTATCCGGGACCGTCATAACGCACCTTCAGCAAACCGTCCTCCACCCGATACGTGTTGTCAAAATTCTCACCCAACTCACAGTAACGGATCTTCGGAGTCCACCCGGTGAGGTCCTTGCCATTGAACAATGACACCCACTCATTTTTTTTGTATCTGGCGTCCGCAAATTCAGCCTGCTGGCCGTGTACCTGAGACACTGGCAGCCCCAGCAAAACACAAATCACCGACAGATACATCGTTCTTGTAAAGAATCTCATCGTACCACTGCACTCCATGGATTGACCGGCCTGTACCAGCTAAAACACCAGCTGACCACCCGCCACCGTATCACGGGCCGAGACGCGAAGCAAGCCGATTCCTGTCCTCGACACCTGCAGAGTCCCCTCGTCATGCTGCACCTCACACACTACTGCCTGCTCCTGCTGCTGCTGGCACCCACTCAGGATGCCCCGCACAACAGCACACCGATCACCACCGACTGGAGCGCAGCAAAACAACTGGCCCCCGGAATCCTCCTGCTGCAGGATTCCCTGCAATCCCCACGCCCCATCCGACGCCACGCTGTTCGCATCAACCTGCAGCAGCCCGGACTGAAATTCACCACCACCGATCGCATCGCCGAATGGCAGCCCGATACCCGCGAAACCCGTCGACAAACCGTCCGCAGCTTCCTCCGCTCAGAACGCGCCGCCGCCCGCCCCGTCCTCCTCGCCTTCAATGCCGATGCCTTCACACCATGGCCCGCTCACTTCGATCAGGAAACTCCTGCCAACCTGCAGGGCTTTGCCGTCTGCCGCGGACAACTCGTCTCACCACCCTCCGGCTCACCCTCACTGATCATCACCAGCGACGGAAAAGCATCCATCCGCTCCGCTGCCTCCGGCGAAAATCCCAGCGGAATCGATATCGCCGTCAGTGGCTTCGCTCTCTGCCTGAAAAATGGTCAGGTCCAGCCCTCCGGCACTGACCTGCACCCCCGTACCGCCATCGGGCTTTCTGCCGACCAGCGCGTGCTGTTCGTACTCATCGTCGATGGACGCCGCCACTCCAGCGGCGGAGCCACCACTGCGGAACTGGGCCAGTGGCTGCTCGACTACGGCGCACACGACGGTATCAACATGGATGGCGGCGGATCCTCAACACTCGCATGGTGGAACAATGACGCCACCACCGAAGACAAAATCGAACTGCTGAATCGACCCGTCGGCAATGGCCTGAAACTGCTCACACCCGATGCCGATCGCCTCGGAGTCTCCGAACGCGCCAATGGAAATAACGTCGGCGTCTGGCTGCAGGCCCCCTGATCCGCCACAGCCACAACTCAGACCGCGCCGTCCGTCGACAGCAGAAACTGCCGCGATGTGCTCAACACCTGCTCCTGCGCATCCTCAAACACATAATGCCCGGCCTCCGCCAGTCGCTCCACACGAGCCTCCGGGAAATACCGCAGAAAACCCTCCAGAAACTCGTGAGGCGTGAAACACCAGTCGCGCATCCCCCAGATCAACTGTATGGGACGACCCCGAAACTGCGCCAGACCCCGCTCCACCTCACTCAACGCCGCATAACTGCGATGACCGGCATGCAGCGGAATGTCCTGCACAAACTGATGCACCGCGATCCGCTGCGACCACGAATCATACGGCGCCAACAGGCCGGCCCGAGCCGCCTCGGACAAAGGACGCTCAACCGCCATCCACAACGCCGCACGCACAAACAGATTCAACCCCTGATCACCCAGCTGCCCCAGCAGCGGGATCCGACACAACGCGATCCGAAAGGGAATCGCCTGACTGCGAAATGCACCCGTATTCATCAGCACAAATCGACTGAAACGGTTCGGCAGACGACCCGCACAGCCCATCCCAATCGCTCCACCCCAGTCATGACCAAACAGACACACATTCTGCAGACCCAGCGCTTGCACCAGAGCCGTCAGACGGGCGATGTGCCGGTCCAGCACGTACAGAGATGTCTCCTGAGGCTTCTCAGAGAAACCACAGCCCAGATGATCCACCGCAATCACCCGATAACGGTCCCGCAGACCCGCAATCAGATGACGCCACGCAAAACTCCACGTCGGATTGCCATGCACCATCAGCAGCGGAGGACCACTGCCCTCATCCACATAATGCTGCACCCCGTCGTCAGTCCGAAACCACCGCGACTCAAACGGATACTGCTGCTGAAATCCCGTTCGTCGCTGCGCACGCACACGCAACTGCTCGGATACCTGATCGGACGACTGCAGCACCGCATTCAGTTCAACAGGACCCTGTGTCACCAGACTGGTTTCTGTAAAGCAGAGGACAGGCAGACAGAACGCTGTTCCCGTCAGGGTTCGCGTCTGGGAGCAAACTTGATGCGGCTGATGTACCGCACCGGCACGCCATTCGTGCCCAGCCGACCGGAACAGGCTCCAATCGCGTTGATAATATACCGATAATGCAGCGAATAGTCCGGATCAATCTCCACTTCCTGCTTTTCCTGCTGCTCTTTTCCAATCGCCTGCAATGCCGTAATCGCCCGGAATACCTCCGAATTCAGACGCGCAAAAGCCTGCTCACCCGCACCCAGATTCGTGCCGTTGAAATACAACGCCCGCAGATCACCCGCTCCGTCCGCCTCCATCCGCACCTTGAACGGTGGCAACTCAGCGTCCGTCACAGTGGATGCACTGGGAGCCCCCAGGGGCATGCTGATATCAAAATCCCCCTCCGGCTCAATCACCTTCAGAGTGCACATAAAGAAAATCAGCAACTGAAACACCACGTCGATCATCGGCGTCATGTCCAGT
>CAITYU010000284.1 GCA_903896675.1 uncultured Planctomycetaceae bacterium | reverse complement strand
GCTGCTGCAGATGCTGATGCAGCGTTCCGGATTCTGTGAACTGGCCGATGAGTTTCTGCATCAACTGGCCGATGGTCGCAGATTTCTCGTACTGCATGGCGATCAGTTCGATCCGTGGGAGAAAACAACCACGTGGACCAGCGCAGCGATCGGACTGCTGTATGACCTGCTGCTGCGAGCCAACTCCACGTGGGGAAAACTGACGCAGTGCGTGTTGCAGGGAGACGCTTCTCTGGCCTGCCGAGTCAAACGGCGACTGCGGGCACTGGGCAGTCATCTCACCCACTTTCGCACTCAGGTTGCACGTCATGCCCGCTGCCGCGGATTTCACGGAGTCATCTGCGGACACATTCACCAGCCGGAGCTGCTGCAACTGGAAGGGCTGGTCTGGTGCAATACCGGAGACTGGATTGAAAACTGCACGGCAGTGATCGAGCACCACTGCGGCTCACTGGAACTGATACACGTGGACTCGATGCAAGGCCCGGAACAACTGACCCCCCGAATTGCAACAGAAATCCGCTCGAATTCTTCTGATCAGCGTCGTATCGGGGCAGAACTGACGAATGGTGGCGGAAAATCAACACAGAATTCCGCTGAATTCGTTCACGGGCTGTTTGCGAATGATTTGTGAATTTTCCGAACCAGCAAAACTCTTAACTGTTCTTTAAGAATTCGTGTCAATTCTTCACTCCTGCGTCAGGCCCATGATGCCCGACTACGGGCGGTAATCAGGAGCAATTGGCATGCGACGGGAACTCAAACGGCAACTGGGTCTGCTGGAAACAGCAGCACACTCCAGAGCACACGTTGTGGCGAACTGGCTGCTTCTGCTCACCACTCGCCTGGCGGAATCTGACGGCGGACTGTGGGATCCATGCCTCAGGGAATGTGAAGAGCTGGATGAGGACAGTCGGCACTTTGAGACAGTCTGTCAGCAATTGATCATGCGACTGCGTCCAGCCGGAACAGACCTGAGGAAAGTTTTGCTGATGTCGCAGGCGTGGACGGTGCTGCGACAGTCCGCGCGTCTGGCCGAACGTGTTTCCGCAACCGCGGTGGACTTCAGCTACGTGACGGATTTTCAGGTTCCGGTTCTGTTGACGGATCTGGCACAGACCACCGGTGAGGTGCTGACGAGTGCAATGCGAGCGTTGCGGGACTGGGACGAGGACTCCTGTCGAACAGTCCTCGATTTTGCCTCGATTGCGCAACGACAGTGCACATCCCTGCAGCAGCAGTTATCTGAACAACTGCGGATGCAGCCAGAGAATCTGCAGAGCGGACTGCGTTTGCAGATGCTGACCGAATGGCTGGTGCTGATTGCCGATCTGGGAGCCGCCTTCGCCGAGGACGTGCGTCGGGCTGTGGCAACCTGCCCGGCATCACAGACCACCGTTGCTTTCGCCACCGAAGACGATCCTGTGCTGGACGACCGACTGATCAGAGAAACACCGCGAGTCTGACACTGGGAGCAGGCGAATGCAGTCAAGGATTCTGCTGATTGACGATGATGAACAGTCCACCGGGTTGGTGCGGGAGTGCCTTGAGCGGGCCGGTCACCTTGTGTTTCATGCGCGAGATGGTCGCTCAGGACTCGACTCGGCTCGCTCACTGCTGCCTGATCTGATCGTCACGGAAATCTCATTGCCGGCCATGGACGGTATGGAATTGTGCCGTCAGGTGAAGGCTGACAGTCGGACTGCAGCGGTCCCCCTGATGTTTCTCACCGTTCGCACATCCGAGATGGATCAAATCGCCGGATTAAGCCTTGGCGCCGATGACTACCTCGGCAAACCACCGCATGCACAACTGCTGGTGCATCGTGTGCAGGCTTTATTGCGACGTCGCGAACAGAATCCCGCTGCGACCGGAACACTGGTGCTGCACGGTATTGAAATGAACCGGCAGTACTATTCCGCCTGGATTGGCAAACAGGCACTGGATCTGACCCGCACCGAATTCGAGCTGCTGTGGACTCTGATGGCCCAGCCCGGTCGCCCCTTCTCACGCCACGAACTGCTCGACTTCGCTCGCGGTCAGCACACGTCCGCCATGGAACGCACCATCGATGTGCATGTCAAATCACTGCGGCAGAAACTGGGCAGACTGGGAGAAATGATCGAGACCGTGCGTGGCATTGGCTATCGCATCGCCCGGCCGTGATCTGCCGCAAAACGCGTAGCGTGGGCATTCCTGACGCGGGGGACAAAAGTCGAATGGGAGTGTGAGACGGACTTCCTTTGGTGGAAAAACGCGGTGTTTTGGGGGTGGTGGAGTGCGTAAGTTGCCCGGGCTAAAGCCCAGGCTACGATGATTGTTTTCGGAGTTGCCGTTCGCTCGATGCGTGTACCAAAAACATCAGCCGGCAGAGAACTCCGCCGGCTGGATGAATTTCAAATCCGTCGCACATGCCGCATTCGCGGGGCAAATGCAGAATCGGCAGGCTGACAGGCTGTCAGCCGACCGCTGCCCTCACGGCTTCACTCGCACCAGTTTCATCAGTCGCCCTGCCACGTTCCAGTCCTGCACATACAGGTTTCCGGCCGCGTCCCAGTACGAACCGTGGGTCCCACTGAAGACTCCTTCAACCCACTGATCCTGAGGCACATTGAAATTGCCGCCCTTCTTCGGATCGGCATTGTGCCCAAGAACCGCGATGATCGTATTGGATTTGTCCAGAATCACCAGTCGCCCCTGCAGGTCGGGGACAGACACGTAGTCACCCTGAACGGCCGCAGACGTCGGCATACCCAGCCCGGTGATCACTTCGTCAATGTAATTGCCGTTGAGATCATAATGCAGCAGGCGTCCCTTCGGCTGATGATTGCGATCGCAGATCAGCAGTCGCGGCGGTTCATAACGCGTATCCAGCGTCATACCATGGGCCGTATTGAACTGCTTCAGGTCATTCCCCTTCTGGCCGAAGTGACTGATGTATTTGCCATTGCGGTCATAGCGGAAAATGTGGTTGCTGGAATAACCATCCGACAGGTAGATGTCGCCAGTGGGCCCCACCGTGATGGCCGTCGGTTTGAAATCCTTCAGGCCCAGCCCTGATTCTTCCGGATATGTCAGTTTCAGCACGATAGCACCGGTTTCCGCATTGAACTTGATGCCTTCCTTCGCGTTGTTGCGGGCTCCGTAGATGTATTCGCCGTCCGCCTCGGCTCGAATTTCCAGATCGTGAATACTGGTGTACTCGTCACCCAGAAAACGGCGGATCACCTGACCGTCGGGCGAAAACACAAAGACACCGATATTGGCACTGGTGTAAACATTTCCGGCCTTGTCCACGACGACACCGCCATGAGTCGACCCGAGCACAGAGCGACCATCGGCCCCCAGCCCCCAGCCCGGAACCGTGTCGAAGGTCATCACACCGGTGCCCATCCGCACGGGCTGGGCCTGAAACCCGAACACGTCCGCTGGCAGCAGACCGACAAGGGCCAGCGCCACAAACCACTTCGCCAATCGCAGCATAACAGTCATTCCTTCCGGGAAAATTGTGGGAGCCGGAAACCGCGGCTTCGCGGAATACGGTAACAAAAAGGGGGCGAGGCGGAAGCCGCGAGACAGTTTTTTTCGGCTCAACGTAAAATGATGTGCGCGGTGTAGAGCAGGATTTTTATCACGAAAGACACCACTTGCAGAGGTATCCAAAGGCGAACCGGTCGTCCGTGGTCCGTGGTCCGTGGTCCGTGGTCAGTGGTCAGTGGTCAGTGGTCAGTAATCGCAAAGTCCCCCGTTGGGAGGGCGAGGCTCAGGCAGAGCCGCGGGATTCAGAAGCCGGATAAGCTGTTCGGCTCAGCGGGAGCTTCGCCCTCCCGAAGGGGATGAGGTTCAGGCAGAGCCGCAGGATTCAGCTGCCGGAAAAGCAGTTCGGCTCAGCAGGAGCTTCGCCCTCCCGAGGGCGCGAGGC
>CAITYU010000283.1 GCA_903896675.1 uncultured Planctomycetaceae bacterium | reverse complement strand
TGACAACTGACAACTGACAACTGACAACTGACAACTGACAACTGACCACTGACCACTGACCACTGACCACTGACAACTGACAACTGACAACTGAAAACTGAAAACTGGCCCCCCCCCATGCTCTCCCTCCTTTGCGCCTCAAATCTTGCCGCCGCCGATATCGCCGCCGGAAACCGCCACCAAATCCAACTGGCCGCCCATTTTCGCCGATCGCATCCCGATCAGCCCGGCCAACTGCTCCCCAATGCCAACGGTCGCTACCTGATCGCCTCGCTCACCAAATCCATCGTCTCACTGCTGGCCGTACAACTCGCCGCAGAAGGCCGCTTCTGGCTCAATGAACACCTCCGCTCCTTCCGCCCGGATTTCCGCCGCGGACCACTCCGCACCATCACCCTCCGGCACCTGCTCACCCACTCCTCCGGACTCCCGGATATGCTGCCGGAAAATGAACAACTGCGCGCCTCTCATGCTCCAGTCGCCGAATTCGCCAACGCAACTGCCGCTCAGGATCCCGCCTTCCAGCCCGGTTCCGCTGTCAGCTACTGCAGCATGGGCTTCGCACTGCTGCAAAGCGTTATCGAACTCACCGCCGAACAGACACTCCCCCAACTGCTCCACAAAAAACTGCTCGCCCCTCTCGGAATGCACAATTCGTGGCTCGGACTGCCCGCTGAAAATGCCGCCGAACTGCTCGCCCACAGCCTGCCCTGCGAACTGCCACCCGGACAATCACCCCAGACCGACTGGCACTGGAACAGTTTATACTGGAGAACGCTCGGAGCTCCGTGGGGCGGCATGACCTCCACCGCCACCGATCTCGGCAGACTCCTCGGCTGCATCGCTGACAACGGACGACTTCCCAGCGGCCAGCAGCTCATCCCGCTCGCGGTGATCGCCGCCAGCCTCAGCAACCAGACCCGCTGCATGGCCGCACTGCCCGCTGCCGACCGCGAAACACGCCCGTGGGGACTGGGCTGGCGACTCAACTGGCCCGATCATCACGGCTGCTTCAGCGATTTCCTGCCGGAATCCGCCGCCGGGCACTGGGGAGCCACCGGAACGCTCATGTGGGTCGACCCGCTTTCCGGCCGCTGGTGCGTCATCCTCACCAACCAGCCGTTCGAACGCAGTCAGCGAGTCATACAGCAGGTGTCCAACCTGATTGCCGCGAACGAGAATCCTGGCTAAGCTGCGAACTCCGCAGTTCCGCGGCGGGTCACAATACTCATGAACCCCAATGACGGTCGTTCCCTCGAATCCCTGATTCTCACCAAACTGCTGGCGGTGGATTACCAACCGGTGACTCCCGGAGTGCTTGCGCGGCAGTTGCAGCTTTCCCGGGACCAGGGTCAGCAATTCCGCGAAACGCTCACCACTCTGCTGGAAAGCGGACGCGCCCGACAGGACAAGCACGGTCGCATCAAACCTCGCGGCTCCACCGGCTCCGCCACCGGAATCGTCAAACGCATCCAAAGCGGAGCGGGCTGGGTGATTCCCCAGCAACCTCTGCCGGAACTGCACGGCGGCGACATCTACGTGGCCTCCCGAGACCTCGGTGATGCACAGTCCGGCGACGAAGTTCAGGTGCGCCTGACCTCCCGACGCCGCACCGGCGGCCAGCGCTGCGGCATTGTCGAAAAGGTCCTGAAACGCGCCACCTCCACCTTTGTCGGCACGTGGTTTGAACAGGGTGGGCAGGGCTATGTGCGTATCGATGGCAGCCAGTATCCGGACCCGATCCATATTCCCGACAGTGGTGCTCGCGGGCCCCGACGCGATGACAAAGTTGTCATCGAAATGCTGCGATTCCCCTCCGAACGACGCGCCGGCGAAGCCGTCATCACTCAGATCCTCGGCAAACGCGGCGATCCCGGCATCGATACCAAAACTGTCATTCACAGTCTGGGCCTGCCGGTGGAATTCCCTGCAGCAGCCCTCGACGAAGCTCGCGCCGCCGCCACGCGGTTTGACGAGGATCAGATTGGGGATCGCACTGATCTAACAGGCGAAACCATCATCACCATTGACCCGTCGGACGCCCGCGACTTCGACGACGCCATTTCCCTCAGTCGCTCAGCGGATGGTACGTGGCACCTCGCAGTCCATATCGCCGATGTTTCCACTTTTGTCACACCCGGCAGTGAACTGGATCAGGAGGCTCAGAAGCGAGGGACCAGTGTGTATCTCCCGGGACACGTGATCCCGATGCTCCCCGAACTGCTCAGCAACGGACTGGCCAGTCTGCAGCAGGATCAGATTCGCTGGACCAAGTCGGTGTTTATTGACATCAGTCCGGACGGCTCCGTGCTGGGTTCAGATTTCGAAAACGCGGCGATCCGCAACTGTCGGCGGTTTGCCTACGAAGAAGTGATGCCGCTGATTCGACAGCCGGACAGTGTCGCGGCCCGGCGGGAAGATCCCAAAGTGATCCGACTGCTGCAGCAGATGTTCGAACTGGCGATGCTGCTGCGACGCCGCCGCACTGAACATGGTGCGCTGCAGATGGGTATCCCCGAAATTGAAATCGATTTTGACAAAGACGGGCATGTGACGGGTGCGCACGAGCGTCATCATGATGAAAGCCACGAGATTATCGAAGAGTTTATGCTGCTGGCCAATATCACGGTGGCCCGCGCACTGACAACTCACAGGATCCCGTTTTTGCGACGCGTTCACGGGGATCCGGACGTCCTGCGGATGACCAGTTTTCAGCAGTTTGTCACCGGGTTGGGACTGACCCTGCGGAAGCCACAAAGTCGTCAGGAACTGCAGCAGCTTGTACGGAAGGCTGCGGGACAGCCCATCGAACGCGCGGTGAATTTTGCTTTGCTGCGAGCCATGAAGCAGGCCGAGTATTCGCCGGAGGACCTCGGACATTATGCGCTGGCTGAGGAGGATTACTGTCATTTCACCAGCCCGATTCGTCGGTATCCGGACCTGACGGTGCATCGACTGATTGAACAGTTGATCCGGGACCGGAAACAACCGCAGCCTGCCTTTTCGGAACTGGTGCAACTGGGACGGCACTGTTCGTTTACCGAACGCCGCGCCGAGCGGGCTGAGCGGGATCTGATTCGCATCCGACTGCTGCGATTTATGAGCACCCGAGTCGGTCAGGAGATGGACGCGATTATTACGGGTGTCGAGAGTTTTGGTATTTTCTGTCAGGGGATTGAGATCCCGGCGGAAGGCATGCTGCACGTATCGGGAATGGGCGAAGACTACTGGGAATTTGACCCGGTGGGACGCAGCCTGACGAACACCCGCACACGCCGGCAACTGCGGCTGGGAGATCCGATTCGCGTGATCATCGCGGCGGTGGACATCGACCGTCGACAGTTGGACCTGGCCCCGGCAGGCAACGCGAACCGTCGTTCCGCGCGAACAGTCAGCACCGTCCCGGCCGGTCGTCCCGGCCCACTGCCGCCGCGCAAAGATGCGGACACAGACACACCCACCGGCAACGGCAAATCCCGCTCGAAAAAAACGTCCACCGGCAAACAATCCTCCGGCCCGCGCGGTCAATCGAACAACCGCCAACGCGGCGGCGAATCTTCAGGTGCTCGCAACGCCCCGAACAGCAAAAGCCGCAACGGCAACCGCAGCGACCAATCCCGCCGCCGCCGCTGAACACCAACCCCCAACCCCCTGCCCCCAACCCCTGACCACTGACCCCTGACCCCTGACCCCTGACCCCTGACCACTGACCACTGACCACTGACCACTGACCAC
>CAITYU010000282.1 GCA_903896675.1 uncultured Planctomycetaceae bacterium | reverse complement strand
TTCAGCCTGATCCATCATCAGTCCATAGGACGGACCGACAGAAGGGATGACGGCTGTCTCCGGGGCGGCAGTCTGCTGCAGCATGTCCAGCAGTTCCGCGTACTCGGAATACCGCACGTGGTACAGGTTGGCGTTGCCGCCGTACAGCAGCATGGAGACTCCGCCCTGTTCCAGATGGCGGATGATGCGAGTATTCTGCTGAGGGCAGATTTTTTCCGCACTGTTCCGGGCCAGTGGCGGCACGGCGAGGACGGAGCGACGGAAGTGATCGGGATGAATGGTTGTTGTCTGCATGGAAGTGGCAGGTTCCGTGAAGTGTGAAGTGTGTCTGGTGTGCTGAAACGAATCAGCACGAGTTGACAACGATTTCGCGTGGAAACTTCGTGTCAACTCGTGTTGAGTTGCGGTTTGGCTGATGTGCTGCGTTTCACCAGATCTGGATACGTTCGGCTGGTGGCTTGTAAAGCCGGTCACCGGGTTTAACTCCGAATGCTTCATAGAAGGCATCCAGATTGGCAACAGGACCATTGGCACGAAAGGCCGAGGGGGAGTGCGGGTCAATCAGCAGTCGTCGCACCATTTCGTCATCACGGTACTTACGGCGCCAGATCTGAGACCAGCCGAGGAAGAATCGCTGCCCGGGGGTGTATCCGTCGAGCGTTTTTCCGCCGTCCGTTCCCAGTGACAGCATGTAGGCTTTGTAGGCGATGGCCATACCGCTGAGGTCGGCGATATTTTCACCAAGCGTCAGCTTGCCATTGAGCCTGCGTCCCGGCAATGGTTCGTAGGATTCGTACTGCGCAACCAGTTTTCCGGTCAGTTCCTCGAAGGCTTTGCGATCGGTTTCCGTCCACCAGTTCTTCAGGTTTCCGTCACCGTCGTATTTGCTGCCTTCGTCATCGAAACCGTGGCTGATTTCGTGGCCAATGACAGCCCCAATTCCGCCATAGTTCACGGCATCATCGGCATTGGCGTCAAAGAATGGTGGCTGCAGGATGGCCGCCGGGAAGACGATTTCATTCAGGCTGGGGTTGTAGTAGGCGTTGACCGTCTGGGGTGTCATACCCCATTCTCTGCGATCGACCGGTTCATTCAGTCGATTGACCTGCCGGAAATGCTCGAACCGGCGGGATCGCATGATGTTTCCGATCAGATCATCGGCGGCGATCTGCAGTTCAGTAAAATCCCGCCAGACGTCGGGGTAGCCGATTTTGGTGGTGATTTTACCGAGTTTTTCGAGTGCTTTTTGTTTGGTCTCGGCAGTCATCCATTTCAGCCCATGAATGCTCTGCTCGTAGGTTTTCATCAGATTTCCGACCAGTTCGATCATGCGCTGGCGGGATTCGGGGGGGAAATGGCGACGCACATACAGTTGTCCGAGTGGTTCTCCGAGGACGCCAAAGTCCCCTGCTCCGGCACCGGAGGTGGCATCGACAGCTTTTTTCCAGCGTGGTTTCTGCTGGGGAACTCCGGAAACCGCCTTGTCGTGCAGTTCGAAATGGGCATCGACAAAGGCTTTTGGCAGGTAGGGGGCAGCGGTATCCAGCAGGTGAAAGCGAGCGTAGGCTTTCCATGCGTCCAGTCCGGCCGCAGTGGCAACAGCCCCGAGTTTCTCGAAGTAGCTGGGGGTGACCACGTTGACTTCGGGGACTCCGGGCACTCCTGAAACTTCCAGAAATACGTTCCAGGGGATGGCAGGAGCAGTTGTCGCCAGTTTTGCTGCCGGCATCAGATTGTAACGCTTTTCGGCATCACGCAGTTCGGTGCGCGACCACTGAATGTCTGCCAGTGCAGTTTCGAGCTGAATGATCTGATCGGCTGCCGCTGCACCATCCGGAATTTCTGCCAGTTCAAACAGTCTGGTGATGTAGGTGCGGAGTGCAGTTCGCGCGGATTTGTAGTCGGGGCGGTCACCAAGGTAGTAGTCGCGATCGGGCAGAGTCAGTCCGCTCTGAACGACGTGAACGAGGTAGCGTCCCGAGTTTTTGTCATCGACGGAAACGTAGAATCCGATGGGGCCGGGCATGCCGTAGATTCCGGCGCTGGCGAAGAATCGAGTGACGTCTTCAGGCGTTGCCAGACTATCAACGGCTGCGAGATGTTCGCGGATCGGGGCGAGGCCACGTGCTTCGATCAGTTGCTCGTTCATGTAGCTCCTGTAGAAGTCGCCGACCTTGCGGCTGATGGCATCGGTCGGGTTGTTCACGGCTTCTTCGATGATGGTGCGAATATTCTCGCGGGCTTCATCATCAAGTCTGGTGAAGGATCCGTAGTTGGATTTGTCAGAGGGGATTTCGGTGGACATCAGCCAGCGACCGTTGACGTGCAGGAACAGATCATCCTGGGCTCGAACGGATTTGTCGAAGCCATCAGGATCAAGTCCGGAGTGTGGTTCATCGGCGGTTGCAGTGGCACACAGGCAGACGATGGAAAGCAGCAGTAGTCGGTGAAGCATATAAAATCCTGAAGTGAAAGCTGTTATGAGTGAACGGCGGGCGATCAGGAGTGACCGTCTCAGCCGACTCCATTGACAACGTTTGGCAGTTTTTCTCCGCGGAGGGCAGCGAGGGCGAGTGAGGCGGCGGTTTCCCTGAGTTTTCTGACCGCCGGGACACTGGCGGAAGCAATGTGCGAAGCAAGCACAACCTGGGGCATGCGGCGGATCGGGTGGTCAGCCGGAATGGGTTCCGGGTTGAAGACATCGAGTGCGGCAGCGGCGATGTGTCCTGACTGCAGTGCGGCTGTCAGGGCCTGCGGATCAATCAGGTCACCGCGGGCCAGATTGACCACGATCACTCCGGGTTTGGTCAGTTTGAGGGAGCTTTCGTTCAGCAGACCGCGAGTTGCTGCAGTGGAGGGGCAGTGCAGGGAGATGATGTCGGCCTGTGCCAGCAGGTCATTCAAAGCCAGCGGTGTGGCACCGGCGGCTGTGACAGTGGCGGCGGGAACCATCGGGTCATGGACCAGCAGGCGGCATTTGAAGGGACGCAGGCGAGCGGCCACTTCCTGCCCGATGCGACCGAATCCGACCAGTCCAACGGTCTGGTGCCTGAGGGTTTTCAGTGCGTCGAGCGGTGTGGCCAGTCCCCAGTTGCCTGCGGCAATGTGTTGTGTGTTGGGAACGACCTGTCGAGTGATGGACAGGATAAAGGCAAGAGTGTGATCTGCCACTTCATCGATACAGTAATCGGGCACATTGCACACCGGAATTCCGCGTGCTGCCGCTGCGGTGAGGTCCACGTTGTCGACACCGATGCCGTAGCGGACGATGACCCGGGCTTTCTGCATGGAGCCGATGACATCAGCATTGAGTGGTGCAAACTGGGTGATTACGGCATCCGCGTCGGCGACGAGTGCTGGCAGTTCACCGGCTGACCGTTTTTCTTTCCATGCGTCAAGTGTGTGTCCTGCTGCCTGCAGAATGCCGGTTTCAATACTGAGATCGGGGAATGTGTAATCTGTGACGACGGCACGCATGGGTGGGGCTCCTGAAATCAGTTCTGGATGGGCCGGCCTGCTGTGAGGGCGGGTGCGATCGGGATTGTGTGTGTGCGGTCCGGATTCTGGTGTGGGACGGCGGGGAAGGCAACTGAGCCCGCGATTGATTCCGAACGATCGGGGTGGATCTGATCTTGGCGAATTTCGGCGGAATCGTTAGCCTGTGGGGTGAGATGGAAAAACGGCGGGTTTGAGAAGTCGGCGTGACGCATCCGGCAGAGGTGGGGACAATCCAGGGACGGGATTGGACAAATGGAATTCAATGTACGGCCTCCGGGTCGAAACTGTTCGATTTCGGGCCGGGCATTTCGCCCGGGGGAATCGTGCTGGTCGGTGCTGGTGGAAAAAAACGGGGAAATTGTGCGGCAGGACATAGCTGAGGAGCACTGGCAGGGGCCTCCTGAAGGTGCGATCGGGCACTGGCGATGTCCGGCGAATGCGGCTCCGGAAAGCCAGCGACTGAAGCTGGATGCTGAGTCTTTGTTTGAGTATTTCCTGCAGTTGCAGGAATCTCCGAATGTGGTGCAGCGGCAGTATCGGTACGTGCTGGCGCTGCTGTTGTTGCGGAAGCGGCGACTGGTGCTTGAGGAGGTTGTGGAGGTGGATGAGCGTCCGGCGATGAGACTGGTGGGGAGCGCCGGTGAGGGACCGTTTGATGTGCAGGAAGAAGAATTGACGGAAGACGAGATCGGTCGTCTGCAGCAGCAGTTGTTTCAGACGGATCGGGCGGCAGCGTGAGTTCGCGACAGGGATGGGGTCAGATGTTCCGGATGCGCTCACTGGTGATCGTGCTGCTGTTATCGCTGCTGAGTGGTTGCCGGCTGAATCAGTTGATGGTCTGGCCTGAGCGGAGCAGTGCGGATCCGGTATTGCCTCCGACGATCGAGGGGGCTGAGCTGGTGGCGTGGCTGAACAGCCGGACAGAGGGTCTGGAGTCGTGGCGAAGTACAGACGTTAAAGTGCATGTGCGAATGCCGGGTCTGCCGATGCCGCAGAAGCTGAGTGGTTCTCTGGCCTGCAGTGCTCCGCGGAGCTTTCGCCTCGTGGCTCAGAATCTGGTGGGTCTTGCGGATTTTGGCTCAAATGATGACCTGTGCTGGGCGTATGCGAAGCCGGGTGAATCGATCGTGCTGACGTGGCAGCATGAAGATGCGGGTCTGCTGTCGATGCTGCCGGGCGGTTTGCCGCATCTGGATTCGGACTGGCTGATGACCATTCTGGGTGTGGCACCGCTGGATCCTGCATCGTGGCGGCTGGAGCAGGATGGGCAGCGGACGGTGCGTCTGGTGTCAGCGGAGTCAGATTCCGAGGGGCGGACTCTGGAGCGCAGCATTCTGGTGGATCTGGTGAAGGGTGAGGCGCGTGAGCATGTGCTGCGTGACGGTTATGGAAATGTGCAGGTCAGGGCTCAGTTGTCGGATTACCGTCCGCAGGGTGGAGTGGATCTTCCGCGGATTATACGAGTGAATTTCCCGGCGACGGAAACGGAGCTGACGATATCGATTGGGAAAATCTCGGTGAATGGACCTGCGGAGGCACGTCTGTGGGAACCTCCGCGGGGCGACGGTTTGCAGCAACTGGATGTGCGTGAGGTGCTGGCGCAACTGGAGCGTGGTGGCGGTCCGCAGTTTTCGGAGCCGTCTGCGACGCTGCCGTCTGAGGCGCGTGCGAATGCGGCACTGCGACAGATTGCGGAGCAGAGAGAATTGCAGGATGAGCCAGTGTTTGATGCACCGGCGACTCCGCCGCGTCGATTTCGCTGGTTTCCGTACTGGAAGTAACTGATCAGCGGTTGCCGGGGTTCGAGGTGGTTTTGGTTGGCGGGGAGATTGCCGATGTCTGCGAAAAGGTTGGGGCGTTGGTATGTGCTGGCGATCAGCCTGTGTGTTGTGTGCCTGCCGGGTGCAGCGGACGAGCCGCGTTCGCGGCCGGTTGTGGTGAGTGCGGAGGCGGCGGAAATTCACAGCAGCGGCATGTTGTTTGACGGGCATAATGATCTGCCGTGGGAAATTCGCGACAAGGGCAAATCTTCGTTTGATCAACTGGATATTGCTCGGGAGCAATCCGGGCTGCATACGGATATTCCGAGACTGCGTCGCGGCGGTCTGAAGGCGCAGTTCTGGTCTGTGTATGTTCCGGCGGAGACAGCCGAGACGGGCGATGCTTTGCTGCAGACGATGCAGCAGATTGAGATCGTGAAGGCGATGCTGAAACGTTATCCGGAGACGTTTGAGCAGGCTGCGACAGCAGCGGATGTGGAGCGGATAGTCAGTGCGGGGCGTGTGGCTTCCATGATGGGTGTGGAGGGTGGCTACAGTATCGAGGAGGATCCGGCGAATCTTGAGCGGTTGTATGCGGCGGGCTGTCGTTATATGACACTGACACATTCAAAGTCGCTGTCGTGGGCCGATTCGGCGACGGACCGGCCGCGGAACGGCGGACTGACGGATTTCGGTCGGGAAGTCATTCGTGAGATGAATCGGCTGGGGATGCTGGTGGATCTGTCGCACGTGTCGCCGGAGACGATGAAGCAGGCGCTGGCGACGACGCGTGCTCCTGTGATTTTTTCGCATTCCAGCGCGCGAGCGATCTGTGATCATCCGCGAAATGTTCCGGATGATGTGCTGCCACTGGTGAAGCAGAATGGTGGCGTGATTATGGTGAATTTTTATTCTGCGTTCATCGTGCCGACAGCGCAATTGAAGCGGAACCGGGACGCGGCCGGTACGATTCATGACGTGGTGGATCATATTGATTATCTGGCGAAGCATTGTGGAGTGGATCACGTGGGGATTGGTTCAGATTACGACGGAGTGCCGCGTCTTCCGGATCAGCTTGAGAGTGTCGCGGCGTATCCCCGGATCACGCAGTTGCTGCTGGAGCGTGGATATGACCGATCGGCAATTCACAGAATTCTGGGTGGCAATGTTCTGAGGGTACTTCGGCAGGCTGAAGTGGTGAGTGCAGGGCTGAAGTCGGGGGCGAAGCAGTAGGTGGGTGCTGGCGGCAGGTGTTTGTGCCGGGCTGAGTCTTCATGCAGGGTGTGAGCAGCTTTTATGGTGCAGTTGACAGGAACGGATGTCATTCTGGTGACGGGTGGTACCGGGTTGGTTGGCAGTCATGTTGCCAGTCAGGCTGTGGCTCGTGGTCTGCGTGTGCGTTGTCTGGTGCGAAGTGCGGCTGCGGCGGGGTTTCTGAAGTCACTGGGTTGCGAACTGATTGAGGGAGATCTGGATCAAGCGGAGAGTCTGCGTCGGGCGGCAGTGGGGGCGACAGTGGTGGTGCACTGTGCGGCGAAGGTGGGTGATTGGGGGCCGACGGAGGATTATCGGCGAGTAAATGTGGAGGGCACTCGAGCGCTGCTGGAGGCGTGTCTTGCGGTGGGGACTTTGCGACGGTGGGTGCAGATCAGTTCGCTGGGAGTATACGAGGGCAGGGATCATTATGGGACGGACGAGGCTACTGCTCCGAGTACAGCGGGGATTGACGGGTATACGCTGACGAAGGTGGAGTCGGAGCTGCTGGTACTGCAGTATGTTCGTGAGCGTTCGTTACCGGCGGTGGTGCTGCGTCCCGGATTCATCTATGGATCACGAGACCGTACGGTGCTGCCACGTCTGCTGGAGCGTCTGCGAGCGGGTAAATTTGCCTACCTGGGATCTCCTGACAAGCTGATGAACAATACGTGGGTGGAGAATCTGTGCAGTGCGGTGTGGCTGGCGGTTGAGAATGATGGGGTGTTGGGTGAAGTGTTCAACATTCGTGATCCGCGAGCGGTGACGAAGCGGGAGTTTATTGAGACGGTGTGTGATTCTGCCGGACTGAAGAAGCCGACGAAGGTTGTGCCGTTGCCGATTGCGAGGCTGCTGGCGGGCTTAATGGAGCGGGTTTGGAAGCTGCTGGGGCGGAGTGAAGCACCGCTGCTGAACAGTGCTCGAATCAAATTCCTTGGTTTGAACCTTGACTACAGCATTGACAAGGCAGTGCGCGTACTGGGGTATCGTCCTGCGGGGGACTTTCGTGATGCGATGCCGGCGTCTGTGCGTGCGTTGCAGGGCGGGTGAGGGTTGCGTGTGCGTGTGCGTGGGGGCAGTGGTGGCAGTTGCTGCCATTTGTCAACCAGACGTCAGAATCGGCAAGGGACTGGTGTTTTCGCCGACCTCTGCAATTCTCAGACTGGAGTGTTGAACATGCGCCTTATATCCTGTGGTGGATGTTCGAATTTACCCCCGCAAATCCGCATGATCATTTTGTGCATCGCACCTTCGACGTGTTGGCACATGCTCGCGCATTGCTGAAGCGTCGGTTGCCGCCGACCATTCTGGCTGAGATCGATCTGGAGACTCTGGCAGCCACCAAAGAAACGTTTCTGGCTGCAGATGAGCACGAAAACCGCCTTGATCTGCTGTATTCTGCTCTGCTGCAAAACGGTGCAGAGGTTCTCATTTACGTGCTGTTCGAGCACAAAAGTCGTGTGGATCGCTGGATTGCCCTGCAGTTGCTCAGATATGTGCTCAGAATTCAGCAATGGCGTCAGCGGAACAATCAGCCCCTGTGTGTGGTGATACCGCTGGTGGTGTATCATGGTGACGAGCAGTGGGACGAGCCGTTGTCACTGCGTGAGAAGGTGGTGGCGAGCGAGGAGTTGCGGGCATTTGTTCCTGACATGCAGGCGATCCTGATTGATTTGGGCCGGCTTTCTGCGGAATCGCTGCCGGAAGCTCCTGAGCTGGAAGCTCGTATTCGCACGCTGCAAATCGTTCGCCAGAATGAACTTGCGTTTGATTCAGTGGTCGCGATTTTCCGTCTTTTGCGAGCGTGGCAGGAAATCGATGCACAAATGGATGCCGTGAACCATATAATTGTTTACCTTTACTCGGTGCTTGATGCTCGCAACCTGCAATGGTTTGAGCAGGCCATCAGAACCGGGCTGCTGACGGGACTGGAGAACCAGATGCCAACGTGCCTTGAAGCGATGATTGAGCGTGGAATCGAGAAGGGAATCGATCAGGGCGTGGAGAAGGGAATTGTTGTTGGCCGAATCCGGACACTGCAGGAAGTCCTGCAGCAACCGGTGACGTCAGAGGCCGAATTGCTGGGACGTTCGGTAGAGGAGTTGCGGCAGCAGGCAGCCCGGTTGCAGGCTTTTCTGCCGTTGAATGGCAGTCAGCCATCCGTTCACGACTGATGCTCAGGCAAGGACGTCGTGCAGAACATGTCCATGCACATCCGTCAGGCGGTAATCGCGTCCCTGAAAGCGGAAGGTCAGTTGTTCATGATTGAAGCCCAGCAGGTGCATGACGGTGGCCTGCAGGTCATGTGGGGTGACTTTGTTTTCGACGACTCCGAACCCCAGTTCGTCGGTCTGACCGTAGTTGGTGCCACCTCGTACCCCGCCGCCTGCCATCCACATTGTGAAGCAGTCCGGATAATGATCTCGACCCAGCACGACTCCGCCGGCAGTTCGTCCTTCCCGGAAGGGCGTCCGGCCGAATTCTCCGCCGCAGATAATCAGAGTATCTTCGAACATGCCGCGTTCCTTGAGGTCATTGATCAGTGCGGCAATCGGGCGATCTGTGCGAGCCCACTTGTTGGTGAGCCCTTCTGTGAGTCCTTCGCCGGGGCCTGTGCCGTGAAAGTCCCAGCCCCAGTCGAACAGCTGCACATAGCGAACTCCCTGTTCCACCAGTCTGCGTGCCAGCAGGCAATTATTGGCAAAACTGGATTCTCCGGGGACGGCTCCGTAGGCTTCCTGCGTCTGTTTTGACTCGCGGGCAATGTCCATGACTTCAGGAACTGAAGCCTGCATACGGTAGGCCAGCTCGAACTGAGCAATGCGTGTGGCGGTTTCGGGGTGCCCCAATTGTCCGGCCTGGAGTTCGTTGAGCTTTTTGAGGGAATCCAGTGAGCGTCTGCGGAGGGATCGATTCATCCCGGGAGGATCGGAAACATAGAGTACGGGGTCACCTTTTGAGCGACACTGGACTCCCTGAAACACCGAGGGCAGGAAGCCACTTCCGTAGGAATTGGAGCCTCCGTTCGGCTGCACGCCGCTGCTGATCAGCACGACGAATCCTGGCAGATTCTGGTTTTCTGTTCCCAGGCCGTATGTCACCCAGGCTCCCATGGACGGGCGTCCGGAACGGGGTGACCCGGTATACAGCAGCAGTTCGGCCGGGGCATGGTTGAACTGGTCCGTATTCATGGAATGGATGAAGCAGATGTCATCAGCAACAGTCTGCAGGTGGGGCACGGCATCAGACAACCACGAGCCGGACTGTCCGCACTGGACGAACTTTCGGGGTGTACCCAGCAGTTTGGGAACGCCGGAGGTGAAGGCGAACGTGCGACCTTTGAGGAACTCGTCCGGGCAATCCTGTCCGGTGCGGGCAACCAGCGCTGGTTTGTAGTCGTAGATGTCCAGATTGGGCGGTGATCCTGTGAGGTGCAGGTAGATGACCTGTTTGGCCCTGGCGGCGTGTTGCGGCCAGCGTTGTTCCAGTGGTGCGGCATCGCGAATCGGGATATCGGCGTATGCATGACCTGAGCTGAGTGCGGAACCTGTGATGGACGAAAGGGCGATGGCGCCCAGTCCGACGCCGCTGCCGGAGAGAAAATGCCGACGGGTTGCCTGTTCCAGCGGTGTGTAATCGGACAGCATGGCGGGGGATCTTGTGTACGGTAGGGGGAGGTACGGAGGTATGCGCTGTGCCCAATGCCGTGTGTATGATACTCCCGGAACGTGCGAATGCCAGCAATTCGTGGTCAGGAAAGGTGGTCCGGGGGGCAGCGGGAATGGCGGAGTTCCGGAAAATTCGGCAGACCTTGCGGAGTCTGTCTGGGAAGAATGTCCGCCTTGTGCGGTTTCGCCGGGTGGTTGATTGCTTCGGCCCGCAAAGGCTCGGTAGGATGACGTCCGTCAATGCTGGAGCCGACTATGTCAGTAGAGAAATCAGGCGAAAGTTCAGCCCGCGAGCCGTGGAAGGTGTGCCGTGGACCAGCCAACTGGTTCACGTTTCGCTGTCCGGATGGTATTGAAGTGCGGCAGGACCAGACGGTACTGGAGTTTCTGTGGCGGTCCCCGGTACCTGGGATGACAGCGCAATCCGGTCTGGTCACAGGTTTGCGGGCGCTGCTGTCGGTGGTGGCGTGGTGGGACGAAACGGAGCTTCCGGCGGGGCAGCCTGCCACTGTCAGTGCGGGGCCGGATCCTGCCCTGCTGTTTCCGCGAGTCAGTTCTGTGCGTGTGCAGCGGCCGTTGCACATGTCATTACCCAACGAGGTGTGGTCGGGCCAGTCATGTCGTCCGACAACCGGGGGCTGGCTCGCGCGATTGCTTTCGCGAGGTCGCAGTTATTCCTGGCGACTCTGGGTCTTTCGCAAGGGGCGTTTGACGATTGTTGCAACCACCCAGAGTACTGACGGGCAAGCTTTGTCACGGGAGCAGATTCTGATCTGCGAGCGGTTATTGATGACGATGGAGGTAGCGGAGGTCCCGGCGTGGCCGCCGGATGTGTTCCAGAAAAACGTACTGGCATTGGCGCGACAGCACTATCCTCTGCTCCACGCGACGGCTCGAGGATTTGCACTGCGTCTTGGTCGGACAGAGATTGCGCTTTCGAACCTGTACCGCATGTACCTGCAGCGGCCGCAGGATTTCCGACGCATCGTGCTGCCGGGTTTGACGTCGATGGTGCGGCTGCAGGAACTTGGTCCGGAGCAGTTGACCCCGGAATTTCAGGCTGTGCAGTCGCGGATCCTGCCAATGCTGTCACCTGAGGACGAATCGTGCAGTGATGGTCGTGTGCGACAGCCGTGGGTCGGGGGTCTTTCGATCGGTTATGTGATTGACGAAGACGATTCTTACCGTTACGTCCAGGATGGTATGCTGAATGACTGGGGAGTTTCCGTGGATGAGCTGCATGACGCCAGTCTGCAGAATCTGCGGATGTGGTCGGAGGATCATCCGCTGGAGGTCACTGTTGTGGGTTCTGAAGAGCAGCCTCGGATGCTGATGCCGGTGCGGCCTGATGCCTACAATTGTTCTCGTGTACTGGATCCGGGCTTTCATGCGCGACTGAGAAGCATGTTTGGTGCCCAGTTGGTGCTGGGCATGCCGAATCGGGATTTCTTTGTCGCGGTCTCAATTCGACAGCCTGAGCTCATTCAGCATGTGCGAGACCGAGTCGATGCAGATTTTCAGACCATGCATCATCCGTTGACTCGGCGTTTGCTGCTGCTGTCTCCTGATGGCGTCAGTGAATTTCAGGACGCTCCTGAGCTCGAATGAAAACCGCTGCTCGGCCACTGTTTGTGTTCGCTGGCGGCGGTTCCGGTGGGCATTTGCAGCCGGGGCTGGCGGTGGCTGCTGAGCTGCATCGGCGGTTGCCCGAGTCTGAGGCTCTGTTTCTCTGCAGTGCTCGTGACGTGGATCGTCGGATTCTGAGTTCTGCTGCGGCTGAAAATCCGTGGCTGGACTGGGCACCCGCAGCCGGTGCTCGCGGTGGCACCGGGCTGTGGCGACTGTGTGAGCCCCTGCGGCTGGGGCTGGAGTCACTGGGTGCACTACGACGTCTGCGACATCGTCGGCCCATGGTCGTTACAGGGCTTGGTGCTCGGGCCAGCATTGCGGGATGCGTGGCGGCCCGTCTGTTGGGTGTGCCATTGGTGCTGCTGGAGTCGAACTCGGTTCCGGGGGCTGCGACGCGGTTGCTGAGTCGAATTGCAACCGAATGTCTGACCGGGCTGCCGCTCGGGGAAGTTTCGATGGGAGCACTGTGTTGTCCGCTGCGGCAAACGGGAGTACCGGTGGGGGCAGGAATTGCCGGGTTGCATGCCGAGTTATACGTTGCCAGTCCAGTGCTTCCGAGGCTGCTGGTGCTGGGTGGCAGTCAGGGGGCTGAGCAGGTCAATGAGCTGGTGCTGGACGCCCTTGCGGGGGGCGTTGTCGGACAGGTGCTGCCACCGGACTGGGAGATCGTCCATCAGGCGGGTGAAGCTGGTGTTACAGGGGTGCGGGAGAGGTACGCGCGGCTGGGTTGGAGTGTGCGTGTGGAGCCGTATCTGATGGACATGGCGAGTGAGCTGCGTGCGGCGACGCTGGTGGTATCGCGGGCCGGAGCCGGGACGCTGGCGGAACTGGCATGTGCGCGGCGTCCGTCGATTCTGCTGCCGCTCGAACATTCCGCGGGTAATCATCAGCGGAAGAATGCCGAGTATTTTGCAGGTGGTCTTGCTGCGGAGCTTGTGGGCGGGGGGCTGTCTGCTGCCGCAGCGTCTGTTCAGTTCAGGGGATTGCTGGAGCATGTCTCTCGGGATGCCGACCGGCGGCAGCAGATGTCTGTTGCTGCGGCGAGGCTGGCAGTTCCTGACGCGGCGGCCCGGGCTGCCGCGGCCATCCTGCAGCTTGCCGACAAGCCTGTCGATTGATCACACAAATCTGTCAATCACAGTCACTCCGCTGCCGGGAAACTCGTGCATGCGGGGCAGCAGCTCGGCAGCTTCGGTCAGGGTAACGCGGTCGCTGATCAGCAGATCCGGCTGCAGCTGTCCGGTGGAAATCATCCGCAGCATGCGGGGGTATTCAAAGGCCTGCATACCGTGGCTGCCCAGAATTTCCAGTTCGCCTGCAATCACCTGTCCCATGGGCACGGGCGGATTGGCATCCCCGCCGGCCATCAGCCCGATCTGTATGTGACGTCCGCGTTTGCGCAGGCAGCGTATGGAGTTCCAGCAGGTCCGTTTGCTGCCCAGTGCATCAACGGACACGTGGGCTCCTGCGCCTGTGAGGCTGCGGATGGCTTCGACCGGATCTGAGTCGCTGGCATTGATTGCGTGTACAGCCCCGCAGCGGCGCGCCAGTTCCAGTCTGTCTGAGCGAACGTCCACGGCCAGTACCTGAGCACCGAGGGCTGCGCCGATCATCACGGCCGACAATCCGACTCCGCCACAGCCGTGCACGGCCAGCCAGTCTCCGGGCTGCAGTTTTCCCTGCACGGCGACGCCGCGGAACGACGTTGCAAAGCGGCAGCCGAGACTGGCGGCGGTGACGAAGTCGACTGATTCCGGCAATTCCACGAGGTTGACGTCGGCGTGGCGGATTTCCACATATTCAGCGAAGGCCCCCCACTGTGTGAAGCCGGGTTGTGTGTAACAGTCGCAGATTTGCTGATTGCCACTGGTGCACTGGAAACAGGAACCGCAGCCGCAGCAGAATGGTACGGTGACTCGCTGCCCTGCCCTCCACCGCTGCACGTTGCTGCCCACGGACGCCACGATTCCGGCCAGCTCGTGCCCGGGCACATGCGGCAGGTGGACATCGGAATCGTGTCCCATCCAGCCGTGCCAGTCGCTGCGACACAGGCCGCAGGCTTTGACAGCGATGATGGCGGAGTCCGGACGGGGCTGCGGGTCGGGGACCTGCTGAACCTGAATCGGTGTCCGGAAGGATTCGAAGACGGCTGCTTTCATGGGGGCGATCTGCGGGGATTGGGGGTCTGAGTCCGAAGTGTCTGACGGGACGCTAACGGGTGCGGGCGAATCGGGCAAGGGGCACTGTTCGGCGCGACCGTTCTGAACGCTTTCCGGGCGCGTGTCGCGAGGACTGGGGGCACCGGTTACCGCCTCGTCGATTGTTGATTTGCCCCTCCGGCCCGCGATGGTTAGGATTCTCTGATGCCTGCGGGCAGAAACATCCGCGATTCCTGCTGGCAGAGCGGATGGTGATTCTGCCGTGATTCCTGACAACTGAGTGAAACGAGTGGGGGAAGACATGCTGTTCAATCGAATTCTTGGTACGGCTGCGATCGCTGCGGCACTGGCAACTTCGGTTCAGGCTGCGGATGTCTGGGGGTTGAAGCCTGGCAAGCCCGCTCTGAAATCCGCTACGACTCTGGCGTTTGGTCCTGAGGACATACTTTTCGTGGGTGACGCGAAAGCCGCGGCCATTTACGCGATTGCCACAGGCAACAAGCAGGGGGATGCTGCGACTGCTTCGATCAATATTGAGGATCTGCCGGGGGTACTGGCTGGTGAACTGAAGGCGAAGGTGGTGGAAATTGCGGACATTGCTGTGAACCCGCGAACGGGAACCGCGTTTGCAGCCGTTTCCGCTGACGGTGTGCCGGCGATCGCGCAGATTGACGGCGTTGGCAAGGTCACCGTATTGTCACTGGAAAACGTCAGCTTCTCCAGTGTGACTCTGGCAGATGCTCCGGAAGACAAGGTTGTGGGTGAAGGTCGGCGTGCTCAGAATCGCCGTACGGAATCGATCACGGACATCGCGTTCTTTGAGAACAAGCTGCTGGTTTCCGGTCTCAGCAGCGCTGCGGCTCCTTCAACGGTTCGCGAGCTGAGTTTCCCGTTTGCTGATGCCGACCGGGGGATCAGCGTGGAGATTTATCATGCGGCTCACGGGAAGGTGGAAGATTACGCGGCAATGCGGACTTTCGTGCCGATGATGATTGATGGTGAGCCGGCCATTCTGGGGGCCTACGTATGTACTCCGCTGGTGCGGATCCCGGTAGGTGAGTTGTCGAAGGCCGGTGATCGGGTGAAGGGGACGACGGTTGCCGAATTGGGCAATCGCAATCGGCCCCTGGATATGGTGTCTTATTCGAAAGACGGAGCCGAATTCCTGCTGCTCAGCAACAGTGCTCGCGGAGTGATGAAGATCACTGCTGCCGGACTGAAGGATGCAAAGGCTCTGACGGAACCCGTTTCCGGAGGTGGTTCAGCCGGGCAGCAGTATGAAACGGTAGAGTCGATGAAGGGTGTGGTCCAACTGGACAAGCTGAACGGCACTTCGGCGCTGGTGCTGGTTCAGGGTGAGTCAGGTCGTCAGGATCTGAAGACTGTGGCCCTGCCATAAGTTGTGTGGTATGTGCGTGTAATGCCGTGACGTGTGCGTGGCTCGGGCCGGGCTCAGCCCGGGCCACGTGTTGATTTCAGATTCCATCAGAGTGTTTTTGTGATTGAAGTCCACGCTATGAATCAGCTTCGGAATTGGTTTCTGGCTTTGCTGGCGGCGTTGCCGCTGTCGGCGGTGTCTGTATCTGCCCAGCCACCTTCGAAAAAGGACATTCCAGCACCGGATCCTGCGCTTGAGCAGGCGACATTTCGGGTGCCGGAGGGGTTCGAGGTATCGCTGTATGCGGCCGATCCGGCGATTGCCAAGCCGATTCAGATGAATTTTGACGAGGATGGGCGACTGTGGATCGCCAGCTCGGAGGTTTATCCGCAGATTACTCCGGGGGCACCGGCGACGGACCGGATTCTGGTTGTGGAGGACCGTGATCGGGACGGTCGTGCCGATCAGACGCATGTGTTTGCGGAGGGGCTGCTGATTCCGACTGGGGTGGCTCCGGGTGACGGCGGTGCGTGGGTGGCAAACAGTACTGAGCTGGTGCATTTCGCGGACACTGACGGCGACCTGAAGGCTGATTCGAAGCGCGTGGTGCTGTCCGGATTCGGCACTGAGGATACTCATCACATCCTGCATACGCTGCGCTGGGGTTATGACGGGTTTCTGTACTTCAATCAGTCGATTTACATCCACAGCCACGTGGAAACTCCGTGGGGGGTGCGTCGATTGAACGCGGGCGGGATCTGGCAGTTTCGTCCGGAGACGCTGGAGCTGGGAGTTTTTCTGCGGGGACTGGTGAATACGTGGGGGCATCACTATGACCGTTACGGCCAGTCATTCGCGACGGATGGTGCCGGTGGCGAGGGGATCAATTATGTGATTCCGGGTGGGTATTATTTTACTGCGGCCGATGCCGAGCGACTGGTGCGTGGATTGAACCCAGGCAGCCCGAAGCACTGTGGCCTCGAGCTGGTGGATACTCCGATGCTGCCACCGGACTGGCAGGGCAATGCGATCACGAACGATTTTCGCGGACACCGTGTGGTGCGATTTGTGCTGACGGAAGAGGCTTCGGGTTATGTTTCCCGCGAGCAGCAGGAAGTGATCTGGTCGAACCATGTGGCTTTTCGACCGATTGACGTGAAGATTGGTCCCGATGGGGCGATCTATGTGGCGGACTGGTACAATCCGATCATTCAGCACGGTGAGGTGGACTTTCGTGATGATCGTCGCGACAGGACTCATGGTCGCATCTGGCGTGTTGTCTGGAAAGGGGCTCCGAAGCGACCGTATCGTCCGATGTCAACTCGCAGTACCCCCGAGTTATTCGAGGCGCTGCGGTCGGATGACGGTGTTGAGCGGCAGAATGCAAAACAGATCCTGCGTCAGCGTGGTCCGCAGATTGCGGACGAACTGACAGCGTGGCTGCAGCAGGTGCAACTGACTGATGCAGAGCGTGAGCGGGTGCAACTGGAGGCTTTGTGGTGTTATCAGACAGCGCGATCGGTGCAGCCGGCACTGTTGAAACAATTGCTGCAGAGCTCGGATGGTCGGATTCGGTCGGCGGCGGTGCGGGTGCTGAGTCACTGGAAGTTTCTGCTGCCGGAATCTCTCGAGCTGTTGCGCGGTCTGGTTCAGGATGGGCATCCCCGGGTGAGACTGGAAGCGATTCGAGCGATTTCGTTTTCGCCGCTGCAGGATTCTGAGCGTCAGTTGGCGGATGGCAGTGCCTTTGCCGAGGAGCAGGCTCCGGAATCCGCAAAGACTGTGGCGTTGTACCAGGATCCGCGTTTGATTGAGACGGCGTTGTTGCCATTGCGGCAGCCGATGGATGTCAATCTTGACTATGCGCTCTGGCTTACGGCAAAGGAACTGGCACCGAGCTGGCGTCCGGCATTTGAAGCCGGGCAGATGAACTTCGGCAGTGATGCGGAGCAGGTGGCATTTGCCTTTTCGGCCATCAATGCCGGAGCTCCTGTGGAACTGCTGATGAAGGATCTGTACGGAGAGACGGTCACGCCGGAGAAGCGAGCGCGGCTGGTGCAGTTGATCGGGGGCAGTGCTGATGCGGCGCAGCTGGGTCGTCTGACCGGGGCAGCGATTGGAGCCGGTGACGCCGCGACAATCTCGACGGTGCTGGCGCTTTCAGCCAGCCGCAGGCTGAACCCGGCAGTCGATGCGGCGGAGCTGCAGAAGTTATCGGGCAGTGACGACGCGGTCCTGCGGCGTCTTGGTCTGCGGGCGATAGGCCAGTGGAATGTTGCGGCCCTGAAGGGTGTTCTGGAGCAGGTGCTGGGGGCAACTGATCCGGATGCTGCTGAACTCACTGCGGTGATGGCGGGCATTGTGCAGGGGCGGGATGCGGCTCTGCTGGACCGGCTGCAGCAACTGGCTGCGGATGGAAAGCGCTCGGCCGAATCGCGGGCCGCAGTGCTGGAACGTCTGGCGGTTGCTCGTCCGGAGGTGGTGGCGAAGCTGGCTGCGGAACTGCTGGCAGCGCTGCCTGGGCCGGCCGGGGCTGCGACTGCGACTCGGGCACTGCTGAACGAAAAAACGGGTCCGAAACTGCTGTCGAACGCTCTGGCTGACCGTGAGTTGCGAAATGACGTGGCACTGGAGGTACTGCGAGTGCTGCGGGAAAGCGGGCGCACGGACGCTGAACTGGATGCGGTATTGAAGAAGGCCGGCAGGATTGCTGCCAGAAAGTCTCTGACAGAAGAGCAAAAAGCAGCGATCCTGAAAAATGCCACGACTGTGGCGAAGGCGGTGGATGGAGAGCGGATCTTCCGCACGGAATCACTGGGCTGTCTGAAGTGCCATGCTGTAGGAGCGGCCGGGGGGCTGGTGGGGCCGGATATGATCAGTCTGGGCGCCAGTGCGCAGCCGGATTATCTGCTGGAATCATTGCTGAATCCCAACGCGAAGGTCAAGGAAAACTACCACACGACGGTGGTGGCGACGGTGGAAGGTCAGGTCATCGCGGGGGTTCAGATCCAGAGATCCGACAAGGCGATTACCCTGCGGACAGCCGAGAATCGTGTGGTCGTGGTACCGGCAGATCAGATTGAAGAAGTTGGTCAGGGCGTATCACTGATGCCAGAGGGGCTTGTGGATGCACTGACGGACGATGAGATCGCGGCACTGGTGCGGTTTTTGTCCGAGCTGGGACGAACGCCGGAGTATACGCTCTCCCGGCGTCGCTTTGCCCGTACGTGGCAGGTGTTGTTGCCGACACCGGAAGGCATGCATCAGATTAATCGAACCAGTTTCAGCAAGGTGGCGGCCAGTGATCCAGCCTTTACATTTGTGCCGCGTTACGCTGTGGTAAGCGGAGTGTTACCACTGGAAGATGTGCCAGCGATGCAGTTGCGTGGTCAGTCCGTTGGGTTTGCCCAGACACAACTGAACGTGACGACTCCGGGTGAGATCGCCTTCCGACTGAACTCCGCAGCGGGTGTGGAGGTGCGCATTGATGGTGTACCGATGCCTGCTGAGGCGGAGTTCAGTACGGTTCTGAGTGCCGGCAGTCACACTGTCACGGTCACACTTGACCGCAGTCAGCGGACTGAGGCTTTGCAGTTGGAGTTGCTGGACAGCAGCAGACAGCCTGCGGGCAACGCGGAATTGCTGAATTGAGCAGACAGGGGGGCAGGAACGAGGGTGGCCGATGAGTCGGCCACACTTCGTTGTTTCAGGGACGGGGTGAGGAACCAGCCCGGGATGAATCCCAGGCTGCGGTTTTCGTTCATGTGGCTGAACCTGAACAGGATCAGATCATGACGGGATTCAGCGATCCTTGAGGTCTGGTCAGCGATCGCCCTGCTGCTGTCCGGATGCGGCCGTGGCTCGTTCAAGGTTTTTGGTGAACGTGCCGAGGTCCATGGATTCAATGCGAATACCGGCTTGTTCAAACATGCCGCGAACGCGCCGGCTTTGTTCCCATTCCGTTGTGTCGATGCGACCGTCCTGATTCTGGTCCAGCCGTGAAAAGTAAGACTGGGCCATAGCGGCTTCCCCACCAGGCTGACCGCCCCATGGACTGCCGCCTCCGCCCCACGGCGAACGGTTTTCAGATCGCTGTTGATCGTCGCCACGGTCACTGCGTTTGTCGTCACCGCGAGAGTTTTTGGCTCGGGCCGGCGTACCTGTGACGATGGTGAGTCGCTTGCGTTCGTCGGTGGACGCAACATTCTGACCAGCGGCTGCAGCGGTTTCTGCGGCCTGGAGTTCTTCAGGGGTCAGAAAACCGTCGAAGTCAATATCCATCGATTCGAACTGATCAAGATCAGCGCGGCGGGTCATCATCCATTCGTGCATGCCCAGTTGTCCATCGAAGTCGGTATCGACTTCGGCATAGGCCGGGGGCAGTTCGAGCGTCATGGGCTTTTTGGGTTTCATCCGATAGGGAGTGAGTGCCTTCGGCTTGTTGTTTTCCTGAGGTTGTCCGGGATTCTGAGGTGATCCGGGCGGGCCACCGCCGAATCCAGAGCGGAATGAGTTCCGCATGTCATCGAGTGACATACCGGGTTTGAGTTCGATGCCGCGAGCCTTCATCATGTCGCGGACGAATGATGGCATGCGGTCGAGTTCTTCCTGATCGATTTTGCCGTTACCGTTGGAATCCATCATGGAGGTGAACCGGCTGCCGCGGTCGCTGTCGCCACCGCCTGGAGGGCCCCCTCCGAAGCCTCCGAATCCGCCTGGCGGGCCACCCCCAAATCCTCCGAATCCTCCGGGAGGCCCACCTCCGAAACCGCCAAATGACCCCGGTGGACCACCGCCGAATCCACCTGGAGGTCCACCTCCGAAGCTACCCGGCATGCCACCTCCGCCAAATCCGCCGAAGCTGCGTCCTCCGGAATCGCCACCACGCCCACCTCTGTCTCCGCCTCTGTCTCCGCCTCTGTCTCCGCCTCTGTCTCCGCCGCGATCTGAACCACGGTCTCCGCCGCGGCTGCCGCGACCGAATCCGCCGTCCTGAGCGAGCAGTGATTCTGAGCCCAGCAGAGCAGCCGCCAGCATCAATGGTGTGAACATTTGTTTCATGGTAGTGCTCTGGAAGTTGGGATTCAGTCGGGTGGACTGCAGACTAATCGATCTATTATGCCTTCAAACCCTGATTGTCCCTGTCCGTTTCGGGAATCTTTCCAATTTTCGCAGACCCCCACCGGAGAATTGTGGGTTTGACAGCGAAGGAAGCTGGGGGATTCAGGCAGAATCCTCGTCAGGACCTTTACTTTCACGGCCAGCTGCTGGATCTCGCGGGGTATTCCCTGGTTCGATTCATGCTGTTGGTCGGCGATTGCGAAGAATAACAGGATGTACCCAAGTCTGCGTGAGTGTACATTTGTATCGGATCTGATTATGCGACCTGGATGGAAGATTCCCGTGATCAAATTGCAGGTGGTTGCCGGGCGGACTCTGTTTTGCACTGGTCTGCTGCTGGCGTCGATCTTGTGTGTGCCGGCAGTTGCTCAGGGGCAGACTCGTGCTGGTTCCGAGGCGGATTTGCTTCGTCGTGACGAGATCCAGCAGGAGCTGGGTTTGTCAGAAACTCAGAAGACGCAGTTGTCCGAGGTAGCGGCATCTGGAAATCCGGGTCGTGAAATTTTCGATCCCTTTCTGCAGCGTATGAAGGAGGAGAAGGACGAGGCGGCTCGCACGAAGATTCGTGAGGAGATGCAGGCTGCAGTGGCCGCTGCGAAGGAAGGTGTATCGGGCAAGGCACTGGCTTTGCTGGACAGTCGACAGCTCAAGCTGCTGCGAACCATATATATCCGTGAGGCTGGTGTTCGTGCACTTTCGGATGCTCGAGTGGCTGCGGATCTGGGTTTGACGGACGAGCAGAAGAAGCAGCTGGAAGCCTTGTCGGCTCAGCGTCGCGAGGCCTCGGCCGCGCTGGGTTTCAATGCCACGGAGGAGCAGCGGGCAACCTTTACGAAGGAGTGGGATGACAAGTATCAGTCCGTGTTGACGGCGGAGCAGAAGACGAAGTGGACGGAGCAGGCTGGGCCTCAGGCGGCGGCGGTGGCTGCGGTTCCGGGTGCCGTGGCTGCTCCGGGTGCTCCGATGGTTCCTGCTGCTGGCGGAGCGGCTGCTTACGATCCGCAGGCTCAGGGGGCGGCTCCGCCGGGGGCGGTAGTGGTGTCCAGTTTTGGTGCTGCGGCAGTTCCGGGCGAGCGTGCGGAAAAGCTGTCGTTCAACATGCGATATGCGCCGTGGGATCAGGTGCTGCAGGATTTTGCTGCGGCGGGCGGATACACTCTTGACATTACTCAGCTGCCCACGGGCACATTCACACACATTGACTCGGCCGAGTACACAATTTCGCAGGCGATGGACATTATCAACGGGTACTTGCAGCGGAAGGGTTATACGCTGGTCGTCAAGGACAACTTCCTTGTCTGTGTGAATGTGGACAGGACGATTCCTCCGAATCTGATCCGTGACATTTCCGTGGACGACCTGCTGAAGGTCGAGAGTGGTGCTCGAACGATCGGTGAGAACGAGATTGTTCGCATTGAGATTCCGCTGGAGAAGCTGGATGTTGGCGTGATGGCTCAGGAGGTCGAGCAGTTGCTTGGTCCGCTGGGAACGATGACCGCTTTTACTCAGACGGGCACACTGATCATTGCTGACACGGGTGCGAATCTGCGGCGGATCAAGAGCTATGTCGATTCGGCTTTGGGTCGCATGGAAGACGAGCTGGTGTTCAAGTCATATTATCTTGAGCACATAGCGGTCGAGGAGGCTGAATTCATGCTGCTGGCGCAATTTGGTATGCGTCAGGGTGTAACGAATGTCAGTTCCGGAGCGGGTGGCGATCGTCGAGGGGGTTCTCCGCAGCCTCAGGCCCCGGCTCGTACGAATACCCTGCAGGTGTTTTCGGATACGCGCACCAACAGTCTGCTGGTCACAGCGGCTCCTGACCAGCAGAAGCTGGTTGAGGAGATCATCAGGACTCTGGATGTCGACAAGGACCCGAAGGGCAACCCGCTGGACGGAACGGATCGACGTGGTCCGTACCTGAAGGTGTATAAGGTATCGGGGCGTGCCGACCAGGTTGCTCAGAGTATTGACGCGATGTTGCCGGGAGTGGTGGTGAATGAGGATGGTCAGGCGGGCACGGTGCACATATTCGGCACAACGAAGCAGCATGACCAGGTTGCCGAGTGGGTGAAGTCGTTTTCTGAAGGCACGGGAGCATCCGGATCAGTGGCGGTGATTCCGCTGGTGAAGATGGATCCATTGACGGCTGCAGCGACGCTGCGGAATCTGTTCATTGCGGAGGGCAATGCGGCTCCTACGGTCGAAACCGATCTGTATGGCAACCGGATCATCGTCAAGGGCACGGCTGCTCAGGTGGAGCAGATTCGGCAGGTGTTGCGAGACCTGGGTGAAGAGGGGACGGGCCAGCGGAACAAGGGCGAGGGTGGTCCGATTCGTCGGTATTCGCTGCGGGGCCGTGATCCGTCAGAGTTCTTTGAGTATCTGCAGAAGGAGTGGCAGTCTGCTGAGAAGTCGAGTATCCGCATTGTGGTACCGGCAAAGAGTGGGCCGATTCGCGACCTGAAGACTCCTTCGGGGTCTCTGCAGTCTGACGAACCATCGTCTGAGGTTCCGGCCGGCGAAGCACCTGCACCGGGAACAACCGGTGAGCGGCAGCCGACGACCACGTATCGTGGTCGCGGGCCCGGGGCTGGCGGGATTCGCAAGGAGACATTTTATTATCCGGTGCGTCAGGAGGCCGCTGCGGCTCCGCAGTTGCCGCCTCGACAGGTGGCACAGGACGAATCCACTGCCGGGGTTCCGGACATTCAGATTGTGGTTGACGGGGATGATCTGCTGTTGTTGTCGAAGGACGAAGACGCGCTGGATCGTCTGGAAGAGATGATGGATTTCCTGCAGGAGTCCATTCCCTTCAGGACTCGCTGGACAGTCTTTTACCTGCAGGCATCTGATGCGACTGAGACGGCGGGACTGCTTGAGCAGTTGATGCCCAGCAGCAGTGTGACCAGCACGGCGGCGGATTCGTCCTTCAGTCTGAGTTCGATGTTCAGCCCGATTACTCAGTCGGTGTCCAGTATGACGGGGCTATCGGGTCTGGGAGCGAATCCGCAGACGCTGCGAATCATCCCGGATCCTCGTGCCAACTGTCTGTACATCACGGGTCCGCAGGCTGCCGTGGATGAGGCGGAGTCATTGTTGCGGGTGCTGGATTCGAACGAGATGCCTGAATCATTGCGTGAGTTGCAACCGCGTCGGCTGGCGGTGCAGCATGCGGATGTTGATGAGGTGGTCACGATTGTGAATGACGCTTTCAAACCTTATATGGAACCGGCTGGGGGGCGTGGACAGCAGAACAATCCGCTGGCGGCGATGTTTGGTGGTGGCAACAGCGGTGGTCGGGGTGCTCGCAGCGAACCCACCGGCGTGCAGATGACAGTGGCCGTTGACCGGCAGAACAGTACGTTGATTATTTCCAGCAGTGAGGCTTTGTTTCAGAAGGTGAAGTCACTGGTGGATGAGGTGGACCAGACGGCTCAGCAGGCGAACCGTACGGTGCGTGTAGTGCAGTTGCAGCATTCGGATGCGGCGACGGTGCAGCGTTCTCTGACCAGTCTGTTTCCTCGCGTCACCACCAGTTCGACTCGTCCATCCTCATCCTCATCATCCTCTTCCTCTTCACAGGGTGGCGCAGGTGGTTCGGGCTCGAATACTCCGGGCAGTCCCGGTCAGCAGTCGCAGGATCCTTTCCAGCAGATGATGATGGATCGGATGCGGCAGCGGGGTGGGGACACGGGCGGTGGAGGACGTGGTGGATTCAGCCCGTTTGGTGGTGGTGGCAGCCCATTTGGTGGTGGTGGCAGTCCATTTGGCGGGGGTGGTTTTGGCGGCCGCGGGGGTTTTGGTGGCGGTGGTTTTGGTGGCCGTGGTGGCGGTGGTGGTCGTTGATTGGTTTTGATTCATCGGTCGGAACGGGGTGTGTGAGCTGCTATGGAACTTGGACAGCTGCTTATCAGTGAAGGTCTGGCGACTCGCGAGCAGATCACTGCGGCTCGTGAGGCCCATGCCGGTTCGCGCATTGATCAGGCGCTGATTCGGATGGGAGTGGTGACGGAAGACAGGCTGCTGCAGACGCTTTCCAGCGAGTTTGGAATTCCGTATGTGGACCTGAAGAACGTGCAGGTTGACACTGACCTGCTGGCGAAATTTCCGACGTCGTCCATTTACCGCCATTCGTTGCTGCCGTTGTATCGCCAGAACGGTCATGTGGTCGTGGCCACTTCGGATCCCTTGAATCTGGAGGGTCTGGACGAACTCAGTACTGTCAGTGGTTTTCGATTGTCCCCTGTTCTGACTCGCAGTGGCGAGCTGGGCAGTCGGATCCACGAGCTGCTGGGTGTAGGTGGTGACACGATCAATGAGCTGGTGCGTCGCAAGGCGGACGAGGGCATTGAGCTTCTGGAGGAGATCAACGAGGACTTTGGCGAGCTGGCCGAAGGGGCTCAGGCGCCATCCGTGATCAAGCTGGTGAATGAGCTGCTGATGGAGGCGGTGAAGCTGCAGACCAGCGACGTGCACATTGAGCCGCAGGAGAGTGGCATGCGTGTGCGTTTCCGTCTTGACGGGATGCTGCGGATCCAGCCGACGCCTCCTGAAATTGCGCAGTTCTACAATGCGATTGTGACGCGACTGAAGATCATGTCGCATCTGAACATTGCCGAGAAGCGGCTGCCGCAGGACGGGCGTATCAAGCTGCGAGTTTCGGGGCGTGAGGTGGACGTTCGCGTGTCGATCATTCCGATGCTGCATGGGGAAGGCGTGGTGATGCGTCTTCTGGACAAGGCGCGGATGACGTTTGACCTGCGCAATGTGGGTATGCCGCCGACGGTGATGAAGATCTTTCGTCAGCTGATTGATCTGCCTCACGGGATCATTCTGGTGACGGGTCCGACTGGCAGCGGTAAGTCGACGACACTGTACAGTGCCTTGAATGAGATCAAGGATCCGACGGTGAAGATCATCACGGTTGAGGATCCCGTTGAGTATCAGATGGACGGGATCAGTCAGATTCAGGTACACAGCAGGATTGGGCTGACGTTTGCGGCTGGTTTGCGAAGTATTCTGCGTCATGACCCGGACGTGGTGCTGATCGGAGAAATTCGAGACGGCGAGACGGCTCAGGCGGCCATTCAGGCATCTCTGACGGGTCACCTTGTCTTCAGTACTCTGCACACCAACGACGCGCCCAGCGCGTTTACTCGACTGGTGGACATGGGTGTTGAGCCGTATCTGGTGGCCAGTACGGTGGAGGGGATTCTGGCTCAGCGACTGGTGCGCAGGCTGTGTCAGCACTGCCGGGTGCCGGTGCCGATTTCGAAAGCTGATCTGCCGGCCGATTTTCCTCGCGATCTGTGTGACGTTGTGTACGAGCCGAAGGGGTGTCGTGAGTGTCGTGACACGGGATTTGCGGGTCGAATTGGTGTGTTTGAGCTGTTGCGGACGGATCCGATGGTGCAGCGGATGTGTGTGGAGCAGCGAAGCAGCACGGAGATCCGCGATTATGCACTGAAGGCGGGCATGACGACGCTGCGGAGCAGTGGCTGGGAGCAGGTGGCGGCGGGCGTGACCAGCATTGACGAGGTCGTCCGGTTGACTCGTGGTGACATCGTAGGCTGATTTGTGAGCAGATTTTTCGGGTGACAGTGGCAGCATGCCGGATTTCAGGTATCAGGCAAGAGAGCTTTCCGGGAAGCAGGTATCCGGAGTTCTGACGGCGACCAGTGAAAAGGACGCCCTGTCGATTCTGGCGGCGCGCAGTCTGTTCCCGATGAGTGTATCTTTGACTGAGCAGTCGAAGCAGCAGGCGTCTGCGGGTTCAAGGCGTGTACCGACTCGGTATCTGACCGTTTTTTACAATCAGCTGTCTGACCTGTTGAAATCCGGTGTGCCGTTGCTGAGATCGCTGCAGCTGCTGGAGGATCAGACGTCGAACCCTGTGCTGCGGTCGGTGGTTCAGGATATTCGCGAGCAGGTCGCTGATGGGACTCGGCTGAACGATGCGATGCGGCGGCATCCGAAGACTTTCAACTTCCTGTCGATCAGCATGGTGAAGGCTGGTGAGGAGGGGGGATTTCTGGAAGAGGTGTTGAGCCGGATTGCGGTGTTTAATGAGCATCAGGAGGAGTTGCGGGGTCGAGTGACTGGTGCGATGGTGTATCCGATGTTTTTGATGACGGTGGGGCTGGCGATTGTCACGGTGATGATGATCTGGTTCGTGCCGGAATTTGCTTCGATGTTTGATCGGATGCAGGATCAGGGGACATTGCCATGGGCGACGACGACGCTGCTTTCGATCAGTGATCTGATCCAGCAGCGGGGTTTGTTGTTGCTGGCGGGGCTGGGTGGTGTGGTGTTCGGCATCGTTTACTACATACGGACTCCTGAGGGTTCGCGCAATCTGGACCGACTGAAGCTGCGGCTGCCCGGTCTGGGGGGGATTCTGCAGAGTCTGGCGGTGGCGCGATTCTGTCGTATGCTGGGGACGCTGTTGAAGAACGGGGTTCCGATTCTGCAGTCGCTGAGAATTGCCAAGGATGCCAGTGGCAATGTGATTCTGGCTGAGGCGATTGGAAATGCTGCGGACAACGTCAGCAGTGGACAGTCGCTGGCGGTGCCTTTGCGGGCCAGTGGCCAGTTTTCCCGTGATTTGATCGAGATGATTGCTGTTGGCGAGGAAGCGAATAATCTGGAGAATGTGCTGATCAACGTGGCGGATAACATGGAGAAGCGGACCAGCCGTCGGATTGACATGGTGGTGCGTCTGCTGGAACCGATGCTGCTGCTGGTGATGGCAACTGTGGTAACCTTTGTGATCGCGGCTCTGCTGCTGCCGGTACTGAACATGTCATCCAACAGGTGAAGTGAAAAAGTCGTCCAGGAAAATGCTGTCTGTTGCGAATAGTTCTGTGTTGCTGAAGTCTGGTTTCTGTGTCTGTTGAAACGGTGGAAGTGTGCAATCATGAGAAGACTGAATTGTGAAAAGCGGGATTGTGGTCTGAACCGACGGTCTCGTCGTGCCGGTTTTACTCTGCTGGAACTGCTGATCGTGCTGGCGATCATCGTGGTGATCGCTGCCATGGTGGTACCCAACCTGATTGGCAGTCAGCAGAAGGCCAACGAGGATGTGACTCTGGCGACGATCAAGAGCATCGAGAAGAATCCTGTTGGTACGTGGGCGGCTGACCATGATGGTTCGTATCTGAAGGCCAGTGGTCAGGAGGCGTGGCAGCAGATGATGAATCCTCAGGCGTACAAGGGACGCAAGCTGCGTCCGTACATCGAAGAGCCGCCGCTGGATGCGTGGGGGCGTCCTTTGCAGTATGAGTGGAACGGAGACGGACACAGCAAGAAGCAGAATGCTCTGAAGCCGGCCATCTGGTCCATGGGTTCGAATGGTCAGGATGAGGGCGGAGAAGGCGACGATATCCCCAGTTGGAAGACGCTGGCAGCCACTGAATGACGTGGTGCGTTGCGTGGCGGTTGTCAATGCTGCGGGTGCTGGGGTTGTCTGGTGTGTCGGCTGAAATGGCCGATCCAGGCAGTCTGCAGCACCCGTGAGTGCTGATTCGGTGTGGTTTGAAGGTTGAATTCTGTGTGGCAGAGCGAGTCATGATTCGGTGTCATCAGCGACGGCAGACAGGCGTTTCAGCAGCGGGTTTTTCGCTGCTGGAGTTGCTGCTTGCGCTGGCGGTACTGGTGGCTGTGTCGGCGATTGCTGTGCCGCCGCTGATGGACCGACTGCAGTCCGGTCGTGTGCAGGACGCGGCGGAGTCGGTTCGTGAGGTTCTGGGGAATGCTCGGCGTTACGCGATCGATGGTGGTGTGGACTATCATTTTCGCTTTGAGCTGAACGGACCGGCGTTTGTGGCTATCCCGGCTGAGCCGGACCCGACGCTTGCGAACAGCTATTCGGGCGATGAGAACGACATGCGTGTGGTGCTTGAGGCTGGCGAGCTGGATGAGAACCTGTATCTGCGTCCGGCGAACGATGCGGACGCTGGTGGGGAATCACTGGAGCCATTGGCGTTCAATGATCTGCCGAATGCGGGAGAGCTGGCGGGGAAGACGTGGTCGAAGCCGATTCTGTTTCGATTTGACGGGACGGCAGAGGATCGAGTGATTCGGGTGGTGGACGAGGTGGGGCGTACGGCGGAAATCACGGTTCGTGGTCTGACAGGCGCGATTCGGGTCTCGCAGGTCTTTGAGCTGGAGGACGAGTGATGAGGCTTGTCCGCGGCAGCAGTGAGTTTCGCGGTATTAGCGCTCAGTTGGGGCGGCGTGGGTTGTCGCTGCTGGAGGTATTGATCTCGGTGGCGGTCTTCATGGGGGCGATGACCGCCATCATGTTCGCTCTGAATGTCGGTCAGCGGGCCGAGGTGTCAGCCCGACTGCAGTCAGAGGCTGTGTTGCGATGTGAATCCGTGATGGGTGAGATTGTAGCGGGTGTGTCTGAAGCGGTGTCATCGGATGATAATCCGTTTCTGGATGATGAAACGGGGACGTGGTACTGGTCAGCAGATGTGACAGCGGGCGGTGCCAGTGGGTTGTTGCAGGTGACTGTGGTTGTGGAACATCGTCCGGAGATGACCGGGGAACCGAATGCGGCCTTCAGTCTGGTGCGTTATATGCGTGATCCGCAGTTGTTTCTGGATGCGGCGATAGAAGGGGGTAGCCAGTGATGTCTCTGCCCTGCTCTGTCCCGGCTGTCCGGCGTACCGGCTTTACTCTGTTTGAGCTGCTGATTGCGGTTGGGCTGACGTCGCTGCTGATGGCGGCACTGTATTCAGCGATGAGCACGTATTTTGAGTTGCAACTGGACAGCCACGAAGAGATTGCTCGCCAGCAGGTGGCTCGTGCTGTTCTGCGGCAGATGACGAGGGATATTCAGTCGGTGGTATTTGCAAAGCAGGAGGTCCTGCCTGAAGACGAAGAGGGTTCGACAGGTGGCAGTGGATCTTCCGGGTCCGGCACTTCGGGGCTGAGTGGAGGTGGTACCAGCGGGTTATCGGGCAGTGGGACATCGGGATTGAGTTCCGGCACGACGGGGTCTGGTGCGGGTACAGCGACGTCTGGTGGCAGCAGTGCGTCGTCCGGCGGTATGTCGACATCCGGGGAGCTTGACGGCAATGCTTATGGCGAATCGATGATTGATCCGGAGACTGTTTCGACGACGTATACCAGCGGGCTGGTTGGGACAGCGACGGATCTGCAGTTGTTTGTCAGTCGTCCGGATCCGAATCTCGCGTATGTCTCATCGCAGGAATTATCGACGCTGGACCAGCGGACCGGGGACCTGGTGATTATTCGATATCTGATGGCGGACAAGCAGGGATCGGGTCTGGGTTCGGAGATTGCAGACCGGGAGGCACCAGGTCGGGACGAGGGGCCTGTCGGGCTGGCTCGTATGGCAGGCGATCTGTACGGGCTCAGCACGGCGGTGGAGAATTCCGAGGACAGTCCGCAGTTGGCGGCGGCGAAGTTGCTGGCGCGGGAAGTTTCGGGGGTGCAGTTTCGTTATTTTGACGGGATTGCGTGGCAGGAGGAGTGGGACAGTACGGCGTTGAATTCATTGCCGAAGGCGATTGAGATTGTGCTGACGGTACGTGATGAGGCGGAAGCGTCGAATGCTTCATTTCTGGACGAGCCGGACCCCTATGCTCTGCCTGCCACGACTCATCGTGTTGTTGTGCCTTTGCCGGTGGCGGAACCCATTATTGCGGAGCAGGTACTGTGAGACGTGCATCTGCAAACCGTGTGTCCGGTCAGCGTCGTGGTTTCGTGCTGCTGGTGGTGACTGTGGTGGTGATCCTGCTGTCACTGGCGGCGTACAGTTATCTGGGCGAAATGGATACGGAGAATCGTGCGGCATCGATGTTTGGCCGTGATGTGGAAGCGCGGATGGCGGCGGAGTCCGGAGTGGAGTATGTGGCCGCGCAGATTGCACTGCGGCAGACGGATGCGACACTGGATCTGTATGACGATTCGTCAATGTTCAGTCGTCAGCCGATGGGTGGGGGTGGCGAGGCTCGGGGGCAGGTGCGATTTTCCGTGCTGAGTCCGGGCATGGTGGGGTCGTTGGATTCGCTGCCGCGAGCGGGGCTGACCACGGAGACGGCGAAGTTCAACGTCAATCGGCTGCTTGAGCTGGAAAACGATGTGGACGATACGACGGATCCGTATACGGCTGTGAGTTTCATTCCGAATATGTCTGAGGACATCTGCAATGCGATTCTGGACTGGATCGATTCGGATGAGGAAGCGCGGGCTGGTGGGGCTGAGTCATCGACGTATGAGGCGCTGGCTGTGCCGTACTCTGCCAGGAATGCTCCGATGCAGTCGATTGACGAACTGCTGCAGGTGCAGGGTGTGACGCCGCAGCTGTTTTACGGTGAGGATGCCAACCGCAATGGGCGGATGGATCCGAACGAGGACGACGGGGCGGAAAGTCCTCCGACTGACGACCAGGACGGGACGCTGGATTTTGGACTGCGGGATTATCTGACGGTTTCCAGTCGGGAACGCAATGTTCAGACGACCGGGGAAAAGAAGATCAATGTGAACAACGGGATTGTGGCTGAGATGTTTGACTTTCTTGAGGAATCGTTTGATACGGAGACAGCCACATTTTTGACCGGATATCGACTGACTGGTGATCAACTGGCGGACTCGCAGGCGCAGGGCAAGCTGACGATTGAGCAGCAGCAGCTGGTGGACTGGATTGCGAAGAATCTGGCGAATGGCGAGCTGGGCAAGGTGACTCGCGGTGGCATGGATCTGTCGAATCCTCCGCAGGCATCCTTTCGTTCGATTTACGACCTGATTGATGCCCAGGTGGCTGTGACCGTGAACGGAGCCGATCAGACTCTGAACAGCCCGTGGACATCGACGGATCCGGCCGGGTTAATGGAGCAGATGCTGGTGCTTGAGGAGAAGCTGACGTGGCTGAATGACGAGTTCATTGATGGTCGAATCAATGTGAACATTGCACCGCGGGAGGTGTTGCTGGCGATTCCGGATATGACGGAGGCGATAGCGGATGCGATTCTTGGTGCGCGGCCTCCTGCGGGCGAGGACTCTGCTCAGGCGGCTCAGGTGATGTCGATGCGGCGGTCACCGGTGTGGCTGCTGACGGAGGGTCTGGTGGATGTGCCGACGTTCAAGCGTCTGGGTCCGTGGCTGACAACAACGGGAGATGTGTATTCGTTTCAGGTCCTCGGGCATTTTGATCAGGGTGGCCCGACGACTCGACTGGAAGCGATGGTGGACGGGACAAAAAAACCGCCGCGGATTACGTTTCAGCGGGATTTAACGGGGCTGGGGCGAGGATTTTCGCCGGACCTGCTGGATGGAAAAGTGGATCAGTGAAGTCAGGTGTGGGGCTGACAGGTCGAAATGAGTGTGTGGTGACGAGGGGCGGCGTGATCGCCAGATTCAGTGTAATCGATGCAGAATGAATCTGTGCTTTCATGGAGCAGTCGGATTTTTCTGATGTGCGGTACTGGTGGCTGGTAGTTGGTGTTGAATTGAGTGGTGTTTAAGTTCTGAGTGCATTTTGGCAGAGTGACGACCATGGCCGAGATCGTGATAGAGTGGGATCGTGAGCGTCTGCTGGTCGTGCGGGGCCGGGGCGTCGGTCAGCGAGTGGAGCTGAGTCTGGCGGAGGAATTGCCGCGCAGTGAGAACTCCGGGGATACCCTGGACATTGTGCAGCATCTGAGGCAGTTGTTTCCGGGTGGTGGTGAGAAGCGGCGTCTGCCGGCGACGGTTGTGTTTCCTCGACAGCAGGTCACTGTGCATCGAGTGCAGCTGCCGCCGGTCGCGGATGCTGACGTACCGGACTTGCTGCGGCTGCAGGCGGCATTGAAGCTGACGGTGCCGGTGGAAACGGTCTCGATGGATTTTACTCCGCTGCCGCTGCAACCCGGCGCAGCGACTCGGGACGTCCTGCTGGTGACTGTGCCCAACGATCAATTGACTTTGGTGCGTCGCACGCTGGGTGACGCGGGTCTGGATCTGGCTGAGGCTCGCGTGAGTGGCTACTGCGTGGCTCAGTTGCTGGAATCGGCCGGTCTGTTGCGTGATGGGGCGGACGGGCGTGGTGTGGACGTCGTGGCGGTGATGCGTCGTGATTTTCTTGAGCTGACATTTCTGCGGGGAAGGACCGTCCTGTTTTCTCACAGCGGGGCTTCGTGGACCGCTGAAGATGCCATTGAGAGGACACTGCGGGCCGAGCTTTCTCGGGCGAGGATGTCGGCTGCGGATGTTGTGGGTGATCAGAAGATCGACCGCATTGTGCTCATGGGTGCTCCGGAAATCACAGCGACGGTCACGGATCAGTTGTCGGCTCGATTTGACGGTGCGGTGATTGAGCGGGTGGATCCTGCGGTGCTTGTGAACGCTGTTGGAGCAGGACTGGCTGTGGAGATGGTGGCTGCTGCCGGTGCGCTGCTGTCCGGTCAGGGCAGTAGTGTGCAGGCGATTGACTTTGCAAATCCCCGGAAGACTCCGCCGAAGCGTGATCTTCGTCGGGTGAAGGTTCTGGGGGGTGCACTGGCGGCCGTTGTGGTGTTTGCGGGTGTGTGGACCTACCGGCAGGGGAGGATTGCGGAGCTGACTGGTAAAAAGGGACGTCTGGACGCTGAGAATACTGAAATTCGGGAGTTGGTGGAGGCCGGTGGCAAGGATCTGGAGTGGGCTGAGAAGATTGGTCGCTGGGTGGATCGGGATCTGGAGTGGCTGGACGAAGTGGATCGATTGCGGAAGTTGATGCCCGGCACGGATCGGATGTTTGTGGACAATTTTTCGTTTACGACGGTGCAGCAGGGTGGTGTGGGTTTGATGACATTTGACGCGTGGGCAAAGACGGAGGCGGAAATCAATGACCTGAGCCGCCGACTGGCCGAGGCAGGATATCGGGTGAAGCCCTATGAAACGGATGTCCGTCCGGCTGCTGTGTCGCAGGAGTATCAGATCAAGGTGAAGATGGAGCTGGTGCTGCCGGAGGGGCGTGAAGCGGGTATTGGTGCGGAGAGTGCATCCTGAAGCAGTTGGATGTGCTGGTGTCCGGGGTGTTCTGAATTACTGGGTTAAGCGGGAAAGTCTGGGGCGATGGACGATCAGAAACGCACAAAGTTGCTGGCAGCCGGGCTGGGTGCAGTCGTGGCAGTCTATTTTGGTCGCTCGATTGTGACCAACTGGGTCATGGGGCCGATTCGGGACCTGGAACGGAAGGTTGCCACTGCGGAATCGCAGGCGGAGAAGCTGGCGGATCAGGAGATTCAGCTGAATGTGGCGCAGCGGAATCTGAAGGACTGGAAAGCGATCAGTCTGCCGGGTGATCTGGACAGTGCTCAGCGACTGTATCGTGAGTGGATTTTCGATCTGGCACGGCAGTGTGGTTTTTCGGGATCGGGTTTCGAGGTGGTTCCCGGCGCGCGATCTGCTCAGAAGGAGTACAGTACGGTCGCGGTGGAGATCAAGAAGGCGGAAGTGGATCTGCAGGGGCTGGCGCGATTTCTGTATCTGTTTGATCAGTCGGCACTTCTGCACAGAATCACCGGGATGAAGGTGGACAGCCCGGGGGCTCAGGGAAACCCGCGTCTGGCAGTGACTTTGACCGTTGAGGGGATGAGTGTCACGGGCACGGAGAATCGTGCTGAGTTGCTGCCGCGTACGCGTTTGGCAGGTGGGATTGACGATAAGGTGCAGTTGCTGAAGGCGCTGCCGAACGAAATGTTTCCCGTGCAGCCTGAGGGTTTTGAACCGTTTCTGGTGCGATTGGATCGTGAACTGTTGCAGGTGGTGGAGGTCAGTGACGCGGGCTGGAAGGTTGTGCGTGGTTATGCTGGTACAAAATCTGCGGTGCATGCCGATGAGGCGACTGTGGAGTTGTTTCCTGTGCTGTGGGATCGTCGTGAGAAACGGCTGGAGGATTATCAGGCATTGGTGTCGTCATCGCCATTTGTGCTGCCGGCGGCACCGAAGACGTGGAGTCCGAAGCTGGCTGGAGTTTCAGACAGGACGATTCGTCCGGGTGAACCGGTCAGTCTGACGGCGAAGCTGGACAATGCAGATCCTGAACTGGGTACGGCGTCCTTTGCTCTTGAGGATGCCGCGGAGGGGATGTCCATTGATGCTTCTACTGGCCAGTTCACGTGGACTCCGGTCGAGTCCCTCGAGCCCGGAAAATACTCGGCGGTCGTGGCAGCGGTGCAGTCGGGCAAGCCGGATCAGAAGATCAGTTCGAAGCTGACGATTACGATTCAGGAGCAGAATGTGGCTCCGAAGATCACAGTGCAATCGGCTGCCACGGTGGTGTTGGGGCGTGAGTTTTCGCTGCAGGCGACGGCAACGGATGATGGTCCGGCTGAGTCCCTGAAGTACAGTCTTGGTGGTGGTGCTCCTGAGGGCCTGGGGATTGACGCGCGGACGGGGTTATTGAAATGGATGCCGGCCCGCTCGTTTACTCCGGGTAAATACGACATTACGGTCAATGTGACGGATGGTGGTCGTGATGCGAAGTCTGCTTCAGCGAAGATTGCTCTGGATGTTCAGGACGACTATGCGGCCATGACGACGCTGACCGGAACGGTTTCGCGGGATGGCACCTGGTTTGCGTGGCTGCGTAATCGCGGGACGGGAGTGACGCTGAAGCTCAAAGTCGGTGAAACTGTGCGTATTTCGGAGATTGCAGCGGAGATTACTGAGATTACAGCACGACATGTACGGCTGAAGGATCAGGCGGGAATCTGGAAGCTGGTACTGGGCGGTGCGCTGCGTGAGCGAGTGCTGGAAGCTCCGGCGGAGCCCGTGACGCCGGTCACCGAAACTCCGCAGGCTGCTGTGGCTCCTGCGGAAACTTCCGGTGCACCGGAACCTCCTGCGCCTGCTCCCGGTGTTGTACCGGAATCGCCAACTCCAGCAGAGCCACCTGCTGCCCCGGAGCCGACGGCTCCTGCTCCTGCCGCCCCGGCAGAGCCTGCTGCCCCGGCAGAGCCTGCTGCTCCGGCGAATCCTGCGGCAGCCTGAGCACTACGGTGGGTATGGTGGCAGGGATCAGTTTGTGGTGAGGGGCTGAGTGGCTGGAATCAGCAGAGGCTGATCGTCGGGATCTTCGCCATCTGCTGCAGCGGGAGTGTTTTTCATGCGATGTGCCAGCACCTGATCCCGGTAGTCCCGCAGGGGCACGATCAGTGCCTGATTGATGTAACGACGACGATTCTGAAAGTCGTGGCTGCTGACGCCGGCTGTATTCGCCAGTTCCTGCATCTGATCGAGGGCCAGATTGCTGATGCGGACGGATTGATCAACGTCATTCTGAACTCGCGTTGCTGATTTTGGTTCCCATGCGGTCCGTGCTTCCCAGCGTTCAATCAGCTTCTGCAGCAAGGCGTTCAACTGGTCAAATCGCTCGGCGGGCTCACTGATCAGCTCGGGCTGTCGCACCAGTTGGTCGAGTGCCGAGATGACGGGTCTGACAGAAGCATCTGAGGGGTTGGCGAAGAACACGATATGCAGGCGATGCTGCAGTTCTTCTGTGGGGGCCGGATGGCGGAGCAGTTCGTGCAGGCGTACGATTTCGTAGTGCGAGAAGTGTCCCATGAGGGGATCGCCGGAACGGGCAAAGCTGATCAGTCGACGCACCAGTCCGAGGGCGTTCTGTTCGTTGCGGGCGGCCGCCATCAGGGCATTTCCGAGCGACTGAAAGTACTCCTGCCGCTGCTGATCAAGCGGGTGTGAGATGCGGATGATGCGTCCATTTTCGACTTTTTCGAGGGGTGGTCGCGGGTGCTGCTGCATTTCCATGCGAAGCGATCGGCGGTAGGTCCATGGCTGGTCGGGCATCCCGGCGAGGATTTCGATCTGTTGTGCGAGCGAGGACAGACGTCGTTTGGCCTCATGATGGGCTTCTGTTACGGGCAGAGCCGAAGCCAGTTGTTTCTGCCACGGTGCGAAGGCTTCGCGCAGCTCGCGGGCCTTGTCGGCATTGCGTGAGGCTTCGAGGGGCCAGTTCAGGGCGATTTGCGCGGAGGCCACGGAAAGACAGGCTGGACGCGGGGTGTTACTGAACAGTCCGACGGGGTCGGCGGCATCGGCGAGGGGCAGAACGGCAACCTGTGCCCAGTCCCAGCCACACATGGCAAGTTCGGTTCGCACGTGGTCTTTCTGCAGTCTGTCGAGCATCCCTGGGCTGATCAGTCCTTTGTCCGAGGTGGTAGCGAGCAGGACAATTTCTCCGGGGACGGTTTGAATCGCTCCACTGGCGGGAAAGACCTGACTGAGAGTAGCGAGGCACTGGCGGAGAGGTTCCGGACCGAAATCGGAGCTGCGGAATCGCTGGGCGAAGACGCCGTTGCTGGTGAGAGCTGATCGGACGGCCGTGTAGAACTCCTGTGTGCAGAGTGCGGCTGCTGCGATGGAAGAGGCGGGCGGACCATTGCAGACGATGGCGTCCATGCTGGCAGGCCGAGTGCTGCGGACTGCCAGTTCGATGGGCTGGTGAGTGATGCGGACTCGATTGTCATCGGCGGGGTTTTGAGTGCCATGCCTCCAGATGTGTGCTGCTGCCAGTTTCGTGATGTGTTCGTCCTGTCGCACGGCGGTGATGTGCAGGATTGGAAAGTGTGTGCAACTGCGGAGTGCTGCGCCCGAGTCGTCTCCGAGGAGCAGGACATTGCCGGGCTGTGGATGATTGCAGAGTGCAAGGATGAGTGGGAGCACATCCTGCGGGGGTTGCGGAGTGATTTCGGGGCTGGAGCTGGCTGCTCCCTGAGCAATTCCGTTGCGGCGGAATTCCACGATGTTCCCACTCAGCTTCCAGACGGCGACTTCCCCGACAGAGGTGGTCTGTGCTTCAAGCAGTCTGGCGGGTGCGGACTGAGAAATCATTTCGGGAGCGATATCGCGTTGCAGTGCGATTCTGGTGCGTTCGGAGAACATCAGGCGGGAAAGCGGTGCTGATTCTGGCGTGCCGAGTGTGGCAGCGATGACAATCGTGGCCGTGATAACGGCCAGATGCATGCGCGGCAGGGGGCGTTTACGAACTGGCGACAGGGAAGTCAGGTCAGTCGTGATTTCCGGTCGGTTGAACAGTGTCAGGCTGGCCAGCAGCACGGCGGAAAGCTGAAGCTGCAGGAAAGGGGTCACCAGTTGGGCCGTAAGCAGGGCCACGGCTGATCCACAGGCCATGCCGGCCGTGATAATCATCCCGGTGGATTGTTTCGGTTGCCGCCTGTAACCGGACACAGCAATTGCGAGTGGGGTGCAGGCGACAGACAAAAGTCCCGTGATCTGCAGAATCTGCAGCCAGTTTCGCTGGTCGGTGGAGTCCCAGCGGAGGCTGGCGTGAACGATTGCTGGAAAGGCTGCTGGAATCACGATCAGAAAGATGGGGGCGATCAGTTTCAGCAGGAGCCGAGGTCCCGGGAGGATGTGTGTCAGCATGCTGACGACAGAGACGATGAACAGCGTCAGTCCGGTTTCGATGAACAGCAAAGGCAAAGATGGCTGTGAGAAGGTACTGCCGGCAATGAGGGCGGAGGCAGCGACACTGCCTGTGATGCTGCTGCTGAACCAGATCTGAGCGGTGCTCTGCGGTGGAGATGGTTCAGCGGGTGAGGGATGTGCGGTTCGTCTGAAGACGCATGTGACTGCCGTCAGCAGACCACACACAGTGGCGGCGACAGCGGGGTTCCCAAAGAGCAGGCAGCCGATGACGGTGAGCAGACCGGCGAGTGCGCAGGCGAGGTGCGGATTTTGTGAGTGACGGTTTTCGTCACAGGTTTGCTGCAGCCAGATTCCGGGTGCAACGAGGGCAATGGCGACAGTGGCGGCTGGCATAAGAAACCGGCATGCATCACCGACGATGGAAGCTGATGAAAGTGACCGGGCTGCTGCATCGAGAGCTTCCGTGAGTACGGCAGGCAGCACAGAAAATGCGGCGACTGTCAGGAGGAGCAGCGCGGCTGGCAGGGTGAATGACGGTAGTCTGCCCTGCGATCCGGTGAGTGGTCGCAGCAGAGTGGCGATGGTCAGGGCGACCAGCATGGCACCGATCAGTGCGAGGAGCGAGGGAAGGCTGTTTCCGCAGACGGAAAGCCAGAGTGCGACGGTCTGGTACCCCAGCAGCACCACGGCTGAAACGGAGGCAGCGTGATGCAGGAGCGGACGTGAGCTGCGGATCGTGGAAACTGCGGATCTGAAAGTCATCACTCGCGTGGCATCCTTGCCGTGAAAGTCTTTTGGGCAGAGTAAGAAGGCAAGCCGGAGATTGGACAGGTCGAAGCCTGTCTGGCAGGATTCGTCCGTTTTTTATCTGAAACCCGGTTTTTGTCTCAAGACCGAAGGAAGCAGCGGGATGCATACGGCGCTGGAATGTTCATTGACCGGAGAAATCCACGATGCGGGCTGTCTGCAGGGGCTCAGCCGTGCCGGAAAGCCGCTGCTTGCCCGTTACGACCTGGCTTCATTGAGGGACTGGACTCCGGCTGTTGTACGCGCCCGTCGTGAGCGGTCGATGTGGAGATTTCACGAGGTTCTGCCGGTCAACGGGCTGTCGGAGGCTGTGAGTCTGGGTGAGGGGCTGACACCGTTTCTGAAGTGTGTGGAGCGTGGGGTATTTGCGGGGTTTGGCGATTTGTGGCTGAAGGATGAGGGATTCAATCCGACGCAGAGTTTCAAGGCGCGGGGGATGTCGGCCGCGATGACTCGGGCGGCGACCTTTGGCGTTCAGACGGTGGCCCTGCCCTCGGCGGGGAATGCCGCAGGTGCGGCAACGGCTTATGCGGCGAGGGCGGGGATTCGTTGTGTGATATTTGTGCCCGAGGACACTCCGCCTGCAAACATTCTGGAGTCTGCCTGTGGTGGGGCTCAGGTTGTGCTTGTGAATGGTCTGATCAGCGATTGCGGGCGTCTTTGTCGGGCGGCCTGTGACAGATTCGGCTGGTTTGACCTGTCGACGCTGAAGGAGCCGTTTCGTCTGGAGGGTAAGAAGACGATGGGTTACGAGCTGGCCTTTGACCTTGCGGACGTTCGTGGAACGGATCGTCTGCAGTTGCCGGATGTGATTCTGTATCCGACTGGTGGTGGTACGGGTCTGATTGGCATGTGGAAGGCATTCGACGAGATGGAGCAGCTTGGCTGGATTGGTCCGGAGCGACCGCGGATGGTGGTGGTGCAGGCAGAGGGATGTGCGCCGATTGTGCGGGCTTTCGAGCAGGGTGCAACGTTTGCTCCAATGTTCCCCAACGCCCGGACGGCGGCTTCGGGTCTGCGTGTTCCGGCGGCGGTGGGTGATTTTCTGATGCTGGACATTCTGCGGAAGAGTGGTGGGACGGCGATCACGATCAGTGATGAGGAACTGATGCAGGGAGTTTATGAGTTAGCCCGTCTGCAGGGTGTGCACGGAGCGCCGGAGGGTGGCGCGGTCTGGCGGGCGGCGGTGCAGCTGCGTGATTCAGGTTGGCTGCGATCTGATGAGACGATTGTCCTGTTCAACACGGGGGCCGCAGTGAAGTACAATCATCTGTTGCGCTGCGAGGATGCTTTGAGGCTGGACCATACGGATCCGGATTCGCTGAATCGGCTGGAGCGCAGCCTGCTGGCGTCGGGATTTGTACAGTGCTAGCCCGGGGGCTCAGGGGGTGGCGGCATTTTCCTGCTGCTCTGCCAGTTGACGCTGTGCCTCGGCCTGTTCCGGGTTATTGAGTCCATTCCAGACCTGTGCAAGCAGTCTGTGAACTTTGGGGCGACCGCCACGAATTCGGATGGATTCTTCGAGGTCGCGGCGGGCATCGGTCCAGCGCTGCATGGCGACGAAGATTTCTCCGCGAGTTGACAGCAGCTCGGGGTTGTTCGGCACCAGTTCAAGAGCCTGATTGATGAGTGTGAGCGCGTTCTGCGTTGCTGAGCCGGGACCGCGGACCGTGGCCAGGGCGAGGTTATTCAGAATGACGGGGTTGCGAGCCATGCTGAGCGAATTAGCCTGCTGCAGCGAGTCGATGGCGATCTCCCAGCGCTCGTTGAGCATCGCAGTGGTGCCCATGACGACGAGCACGCTTTCGGCATCTGTGCCTGAGGATCTGAGTTGCAGCAGGAAGTCCTGGGCGCGCTGGGCAACGCTTCCACTGAGCAGGCTGACTCTGGCGAGACGATCAATGGCTTCCATTCGAGTGACCGGAATGGAGGCAGCAGTGCGCAGCAGAATCAGCAGACGAACATCTTCGTTGCCCCCGGGCATTTCAGGCAGCCACTGGCTGGGGACAGCCGGGTTTCTGGGCGGGCGATTGACCGCTTCGTCGAATTCACGAATGCAGGCGCTGCCGTATAGACGTTCGAGTTGCTCTCCTGACGGTCGCTCACCGTCAGCAGCCAGCAGTGTGCGAACTCTGGCGTACTGCCCGGCTGCCAGCAGGCATTGGGCTGCCAGTGCTTGATCGGTCTCAGTCATGTTTTCGATCGGCACATTATCGGCGATGCTGGCTGCTGCAGCCGCCGCTTCACTGCTGCGTCCAGCCTGCATCAGCCAGAAGATCACTCGGGCTTTTTCGTCCGGTCGCTGCTGACTGAGTGACAGCAACCTGTCAGCAGCTTCGGAGTATTGTCCGTCGAGTGCTGCGGCAAGGGCCAGTCCCAGTTGCTGGTCGGGTTGTGCCTGCTGATCGGGCACAGTTTTTTTCCAGTGGGCCAGCAGTTCTGCAGATTGCGCGGGAGGACAGATTGCTCCCATCTCTTCGAGGTCGACCGCGAGGTGCAGTGCATTCAGATTGTCAGGGTTGAGCTGCAGTGACTGCATGACGAGGCTGAGAGATCTGTCACGGTTGATGGTGCCGGTGTTCAGCAGTTGCCTCGCCTGCGCCAGCAGCAGTTCGCTGTGATAACGCTGCAGATCGCTGCTGTCCGCAATCTCGCGCTGTTTTTCAATCAGCAGCACCGCTTCGGCAGCACGGTTCTGCAGCGCCATGGTCTGGGCCAGTTTCAGGCGGAGCGGAATATCGCCGGGATCACGGGCAAGTCCGGCGGTCAGCTTCTGCTCGTATTCCAGGAGGCGGTCGATGGCAGTCTGCTGTTTTCCAAGCATCCGCTGCAGTTCAACGAGGGGGATCAGCCACTCATCAGCGATCTCGGCCGCCGACTGCAGATGCTGTTCTGCCAGCAGCCACTCGCGGTCATTCGTGTAAAGTTCGGCCAGCGACCCATGGGCCTCCGAGTTGCGTGGCTGCACTGCGAGCACCTGCTGCAGATGGTGCATCAGATCGTTGGCCGTGAGTTTTTTGAATGGGGTTTCAGACCGCGAGTTATTGACGATCCACATGTGGGCGTTCGGAAAGCCATGATCGCCGACCTGAGTGAGTGCGAGGAATTCCTGCCACGCTTCCTGCTGACGCCCCGTTTTCCAGAACAGTTCTGCCAATTGCATCCGGGCCGTCAGATCATCCGGCTTCAGGCCGATCAGGGCGCGAATGCACAGTTCACTTGTTTGCGCGTCGGCCGCTCGCTCGGCCCCGGCCAGGATCGTGCGATACGCATCCGCAGAGGTCTGACGATCCGCACTTCGACCGAAGATCTGAATTCCCAGCCATGCGGCCAGCGCGAGAAATGGTATTCCGCTGGCTACCAGAAAGGGATTGCGACTGAGAAACCACTCTTCAATCCAGTTTGTCAGCAGCGGAATCAGAACTGCCGGACGGAGCAGCACCAGTGGCGATGTTTCACGCTGTTCCTGACGCTCCACCCTTTCGCGAAAGAACTGTTCGCTTGGCTGATCGCCAAAACGTACTTCGTCGCTGAATGAGGCTTCCCATTCTTCATCCAGCTCAGTGCTGTTGTCGTGTGGAGTCTGCATGCGGTGTATCCAGTTGTGAGGTTCAGAAAATCAACCGGATGCACTGAGCAGTGACCACAACCGGAGACAGCCACAGGCAAATGGCCTGCAACGGACGAGGAATTCGAAAATCGGTGCGAGGCTCACAGGGTAATGGATCCATCGGCATGCTGGAGACGAGGGAATTCCACCAGTAGACAAGCGGGCTGCAGAGACTGCGCAGTGACGGTGAACGGCCCTCGTCGGAATCCGCCGGCTCCTGCAGCGGGATCGGCGCTGTCAGTCCAACCATGGCGGCTTCAGCGCTGAGCAGAAAGAACAAGGCGGGGAACAGCATCGTGAAAGTGGTCAGAAAGTACATGGCACTTGATGGTGGCGAACCACCCGGCCCGCCCAGCACTGCCAGTAGTACGATGCCCGAAGCCATATTCGCGGCGAATCCCGTGACCAGCACCACTGGCATCATCAGTGCGGCCTGAATGCACGAACGACGCTGCAGACTGCCCCAGAATAAAACGATCAGAGCGAGTGCCTGCCAGGAAAAAATCCCCCCCGTGATTCGCTCCATATCAACAGATCCTGTCAGGACAGACAGTTGATTGTCCTGCTGGAAATGGTGCAAGCCCTGCCGAGTGGCTGAATAGCTGGTCATTGAAGTCTGCAGATTGAGCAGACGCGGCCAGATTGCCTGAGAGGCTGACGCAGGCAGTGAAAGCAGCATCAGCGGGTAGGTCAGCAGGTAGCTGAAGTCACCCGTTTCTTTGCTGTTGACGCAGGACAAGGCCAGTGCTGCCACCAGACAGAAGACTGCTGCAGCGCACACCCAGTCAGAGTCGGTAATGATGGCGGCCGTCAGTAAGAGCAGATCGACAGCAACCAGCAGGGATCCACGTGCAGTCCAGCGAGCCTTCGATGAGGGCGTACGAATTGCGAAAAACAGGGCAATCCCGATCCCGGCGAATGCCGGCCAGTAAAAAATGTCCTGCAGTCGGTCCCACACAAATCTGAGCAACAGTGGTGCATGTGCGGCCAGCAGAACAAAAATCGGAAAGCGACCCGTGGCAAACATCGACAAACCCCGCTGAAGACAACCACCACGGCACTGGCCGAGGCTCATTGTCTGTCCTATTCTTCACCACATCCGGGTTATTACCCAAAGAATGGGGTATCCAATCAGGGTTTTCCATGAAATTCCGTCTGGGAATGCTGGTAAAATCAATCGAAATTATGATTTTTCTGGATTTTGCGGGCGATTCCCTCGTTGCGGCCGTCGGCAGCGGGCTCCTGGATGGACCTGACGGAGTTGATGTCACCGGCGTCAAGTGTTTGTCTCTGACCGGATGGCCAGTGAATGGTAAGTTCCAGGGGTTGCTCGTCGGCCAGCAGTCCGAAGTGCAGCCACGGCAGGTGAGTTGATGCGTAGCTGCCTCCGCCCTTCAGCTGCCGCAGCAGGGTGCGCTGATCGGTCCGCAGTTCGACGATGCAGCCGACTGGGTGTCGGGGAGAACTGGTGCCGGACAGTATCAAAGTGAGCCATTGTCCCTGATTTGGAGTTTCGTTCTGCAGCAGAACTGCGGGAGATTCAACGGGAGTGGTAAGCAGGTCGAGTCGGCCATCAAGATTCCAGTCGAGCAGTGCCAGTCCGCGGCCATTGACCTGCTGCATCAGGGATTGTCCGGCAGTGGCAGTGGCTTCCCGAAACCACGCCTGTTCGATGTTCTCCAGCAGCAGCATCCGCTGTTTTGCGGGTGAGTGCTGTGGGAAGCGAACGACATTTCCGTTGCAGACAGCCAGATCTTCGTCTCCGTCCAGGTCGAAGTCGCCAAAGCCGGTTCCCCAGCCCACATAGTGGGCTCCGACAGCAGCGATTCCGGCCTCGTCACTGATATGTCGGAACATCATGCTGCCCTGATTGCGATACAGAGCAAAGCTTTCCATTTCGAAATTGGCGGCCCACAGATCGAAGCGACCATCGTTGTCGTAATCCGCCGCATCGACACCCATACTGGCATCCGGTGAGCCGCGGCTGCTGACTCCTGCCCCGCTGGAAATGGATCGATCTTCAAACTGTTGACCGCCTGCATTGCGATACAGGAAGTTGATCATCACATCATTGCCGACGTAGAGATCGGTCCAGCCGTCGCGATCCAGATCGGCTGCCACGACTCCCAGTGCTTTCCCATCGGGGCGTACGCCCCACGCCTGCGTCTGATCCTGCCACGTCCCGTCAGCCTGGCTGATCAGCAGAAAATCCGGGCAGGGATTGAACAGTTTTGGGGAGCAGTTGTCCCGCGTGACAGCATCGGCGGCGAAGCAGGGAGGGTCATTTTCGAAGGACCAGTCCACGTAGCCTGCCACGTAAAGATCAAGACTGCCATCGCGGTTGAAGTCGGCCCACGCGGCTGAGGAACACCATGTGGGACAGCGAAGACCCGCAGCTGCGGTTTCATCGATAAACGTGCCGTCGCCCTGATTGCGAAAATACAGCACACCGCCATACCCCGAGACCAGCAGGTCGGGAAAGCCGTCGTTATCGGCATCAGCAACGGCCAGCCCATGGTGATACAGGCTGATTTCTGCGAGTCCGGCTGTGAGTGTGTGATCGCTGAAGTGACTGCGGCGGTTGCGGAGCACATAGACGGGTTTGCCGATGGGCTGTTTTCCCTCGAAGCTGCCACCACCGGCGACCAGAGCGTCCGGCAGTCCATCCCGATCGAGGTCTGCCGCTGCGGCTCCGGATCCGAGAGATTCCAGAATTGTGGCGTACCCGGCTTCCTCTCCGCGACGCGGAATGATTTCCGGAAAGCGGTCTGCGGGCAGCGGTGTGAAGCGGATGCGTGACGCGGGGCCGGCAGTATCTGCAGAACCGGCGGAAGTCAGCAGATCCTTCGCAGCAGCCTCGTTCTGTGGCGAGGCTGACGACTGCTTCGGAGCGGTGTCTGCAGACGCACCTGGCGGTGGGCTGCCGCAACCCTGCAGCCCGGGGGGCAGGCAGAGTGAAATCAGCAGCATGACTGCGTGCAGCCGGGCAGCCGGGCTGTGTCTTACTGGCGACTCAGTTTGATCCATTGATCACGAATCCACAACTGCAGGGGCAGCAGGGTAAAAAGCCATGTCCAGAAGGCGGTGATTGTCCACGCAAAGAGCCGGCTGGGGCGATAGTTGTGAGTGATGGCGATACGATCAACCACATCCGGAATTGTCAGCACCGGTCCGGCAATCACAAAAAAAGCGAAGAACGACACCAGCACCGTCAGCGGGAGTGCCGCCCAGCGCGTGTACAGAGAAAACAGCGCCGCAACGTGGCTGCTGAAGATCAGCATCAGTCCCCAGACCACAATCGTATCCATGTCGACCAGTGTGGTGACGCTGGTGTGGGAAACCGCCAGAGTGAACATCGACCAGAAGACTGCTGGCAGCACGGCGATCAGGCAGCCGGCCGCTTTCTGCAGCAGAATGGACACAGCGGAGCACGGAGTCATGGCGATGGTGGACTGTGTTGACTGCCGCAGTTCCGAAAACAGTGATCCGGATGCATACAGCAGCACTTCGACCGTCAGCACAGAGGCGTAGACCAGCATGGCAGTCCACCCGAAATCATTTTCCAGCACAATGTTCCAGCGGCCGGTGCTGACCTGCTGAATGGCCACGAATGCGGCGTAGACAGCAATTCCTGCAAGAAACTTCATTGTGAAAAACGGCCAGCCCCCGGTGTAGAAGTGAAAATCCCGCCACGTCAGTGGCAGCTTCCAGCAGCGTTCCACGGGCAGTCTGCGTTTGGCCGGACCGGACTGGCTGTCGGTATCACTGGCATTGCGTGCCCATGCGGTCAATCGCAGTGTGCTGACGGCAAAGCAGGTGGCTGCCAACAGCAAACTGAGAGTGAACTGACTGCTGAAGAATCCCGTGTTCTGCCAGTCGTTCAGAATCTGGTCGATCCGCCGATAGGGGGAAACAATTTCAAGTGCGCCTGGCAGGTTGGTCAGGATGGTCAGGACAGCGTTTGGCAGGAGACCGGGAGGAATGGCTGCGGTGGTTGTGCGAGTGACAGCCGGCAGCAGAAAGAACAGGATCGCCGAAGATCCGGCGACGGCCGCCGCGCGTCCGGACGTGGCGCAGCGGGCGCTGCACAGCAGTGCAGCATTGGCCACAAGAATCAGCCATGCTGCCAGCGCACACCATGCGGCCAGCAACTGCTGCCACAGAACTCCACCCAGTGTGACGGCCAGAAAGGAAAACGGCACCTGAACGGCCAGCAGCATCAGTGAACTGACCAGTCGGGAGGTGGATTTTCCGAGTGTGATGGCCAGTGGCGACATGCCTGCCAGTTGCAGCAGAGCCAGCGTCCCGGCATCTTTTTCCTCAGTCACGGCCGTTGAAAAGTAACTGATACCGGCAACAGAGATGATGAGTATGTTCAGGCCGCAGATGGTTTCGAAGAATCGCAGTCCGATGCGTGTGGTGCCGAAGGCATCGGTCCATGCCAGCGCCAGGGTGAACAGCATCATGAAGGCAAAGGCACCGCGTACCACGTGGGGCCAGACGGATCGATTGTCGGCTCGCAGTGTCCACACAAACAGCGCTGTGGTTCCCGAAATCATGCCGGGACTCCGCGGGTTGTCAGGTCCATGAAGGCATCATTCAGGTGGCGACGCTGCAGGCCGAAGGAGGCCAGCGGCAGATCAAGCGACAGCATTTCTCGGAGCAGGTCATTTCCCGTCAGACCTTCCGCCGGTCGAATGATGAAATCACGTCCGCTGCTGAATTCCGGTTCCGTCACTTCCGCCACACCGGGCAGGGCTTTGATTTTTTCGATGATTCCGGGCAGCACAGTTGTCAGTCGCAGGTTCCAGAGCGGCTGCTGATCGGTGCTGTCCAGCAGCAGGTCCATCGGGCCACTGTAACGCACCTGACCGCGATCGATCACTGTGACGGCGTCGCACAGATCGGCAAGTTCACTGAGAATATGAGAACTGATGAAGACGGTCTTGCCGATCCGCCGCAGCTCGCGAAGGATTTCCATCAGTTCGATGCGGGCACGGGGATCCAGGCCACTGGCTGGTTCGTCCAGCAACAGCAGGTCAGGGTCATGCACAAGCACACGTGCCAGACTGACTCGCTGCTGCATACCTCGGGACAGCCCCGAGATCAGATCATTGCGTCGACCTTCCATATCGGTGAGGGTCAGCACATCGCCGATGACACGATCCCGCTGCTGCTGCGTCAGCCCATAGGCTGTGCCGAAGAAATCGAGGTATTCCGCGACGGTCATCTGGCGATACATGCTGAAGTGATCGGGCATGTAGCCAATTCGTCGGCGCACAGCAGGGGCATTCTGCCTGACATTGCTGCCGAAAATCTCGACTTCACCTCTGTTCGGCTGCAGCAGCGTGCAGATCATTCGCATCGTGGTGGTCTTGCCGGCACCATTCGGGCCGACAAATCCGTGCAGTGTCTGTGGCAGCACACAGAATGACACATTGCTGAGTGCCTGGTGGCCGCGAAAGGCGTGCGACAGCCCACTGACTGAAATGGCCGGTACAGTATCGCGAGTGATCGCAGGCATGGATTGCAGCTGGCTTTCAGGGACGAAGTCCTGGGGCGGTTGTGGTTGGTGAACGGCTACAGGGACGGTGCGAACAGCAGGAGTCTTCTGAAACCGCATTCTTGTCTGAAAAACTGAGAAAAACAACACGACGAGCGCAGGAAGGCGGGAGTTGCTGGCTGCGGGCTGGGCGAAGAGATCGCAAAATGGCCTGTCGCTCACTTCACCGCCACAGCATTTGCTGCGATGCTACGCGGTGTTTGCCGTTGTCTGCTGCAGTGAACCGGAGGATCGGATTGTGAGTTTTCTCTGGCAAATGTCGATTGCTGTTCTGCGATTCGGAATCTGTCTGGCTCTGTGCACATTGCCCGCTGCTGCTCAGACCGCAGTGCGTCCCAATGTTGTTGTGGTATTTGCCGACGACTGGGGCCGTTATGCCAGTGCTTACGGCCGACTGGAGCCGGGCGGGCTGTCCGACATTGTGCAGACTCCGAATTTTGACCGGCTGGCGGCATCCGGCGTGCTGTTTACACGAGCCTTTGTGAATGCGCCGTCCTGTACCCCCTGTCGCAGCTCGCTGCTCTCGGGCCAGTACTTCTGGAGGACCGGGCGTGGTGCGATTCTGCAGGGAGCGGTCTGGGACGAACAGATCCCGGCATTCCCGCTGCTGCTGGAAAAGTCGGGATATCAGATCGGGCATACAGCGAAGGTCTGGAGTCCCGGCAGTCCCGCAAATGCTCCGATCGGAGCTGGTCGTACGGCAGTGAAGGGCGTTGGTGGTCGGTTCAATGACTATTCCGAAGCACTGAGTGCCAGCGAGGATCCGGCAGCAGCCGGCGAGCAGTTGCTGGGTGAAGTGCGGGCCAGTTTTCGCACATTTCTGCAGGCACGCCAGCCGGAAACTCCGTTTCTGTACTGGTGGGGGCCGACGACAACGCACCGTACATGGGTCAGGGGGTCTGGAAAACGACTGTGGAACATCGATCCGGAGCGATTGCGAGGCAGGCTGCCCGGGCATTTGCCGGATGTACCGGAAGTGCGGGAGGATGTGGCCGATTATCTGGGCGAGGTGCAGGCTGTTGATGCCGGGCTGGGAGCAGTCCTTGAGGTGCTGGAAGAAACGGGCCAGCGTGAAAATACGCTGGTGATTGTCAGCGGCGATCATGGCATGCCCGGCGTGCCTGGCGGTAAATGCAATCTGTATGACACGGGCACGCGCGTGTCCCTGGCAGTTTCGTGGCCCGCGGCGGTACCGGCGGGCCGAGTGGTGGATGATTTCGTCAGTCTGCCCGATCTCGCGCCCACGGTACTGCAGGCTGCGGGTGTGGCAGTTCCGGAGGTCATGACGGGGCGTGGTTTGCTGCCGCTGCTGCAGTCGTCGGGAGCGGGTCTTGTGGATGCGACGCGAGATCACGTGGTGATTGGGCGTGAACGGCATGTTGCGGGGGCTCGTCCGGACTTCCTGCCCTATCCGCAGCGGGCCCTGCGCACCGCCGAGTTCCTCTACATTCGCAATTTTGCTCCTGATCGCTGGCCCATGGGTGTGGGGCCAGGATACGGGGCGCCCGCGGGGCCCTGGCCTGATGCGGATCGGCTGGCCAGCAGCACATTTGTGGCCTTTGCCGATATGGACGCCAGCCCCACCAAAAGCTGGGTGATTGAGCAGGGATTGAAGCAGTCCGAGTATCGCGTGTTTTTCGAGCGGGCGTTCGCGAAACGACCGGCGGAAGAACTGTACGATCTGCGACGTGATCCCGAGCAGATCCACAACGTGGCCGGCGCTGCGGACTATGCCGGGATTCTGCGGGAACACGGCGAACGGCTGACTCGCATTCTGCGTGAATCGGGCGATCCACGGGTGACGACCGAGCCATGTGTATTTGATCTGCCACCCTATGCGGGGGCACCTGAGCCGGCTGGCAATGGCAAGCGGGGTGGCAAGGCCGCAGGGCGGGATGGCGGGAAAACTGAACAGGGCTGCGGGATCAGGGGAACAGCAGGCTGACAAACACGATTGAGAAGAAGCCCAGCAGCATGGCTGTGGAGATGACGATGCCGACGACTGCCAGTGTATGGGATCGGCGTTCGGACACATAGCTGATGAGGCTGAGCACGAGGGCGACAATGTTATTCAGGGCGGCGCTGGCGGCCACGATCATCAGGCGCGACAGAACCGGGGCGTTTGTGGAGAGTTCGTTGAGTTCTGCCCGGGTTGTCGGCAACTGGATCAGCATTTGTCGGAGTGCCACGTAGAGCACAGCGGCAAAGATGGCGAATCCCACCCCGGCCCAGCCGAGATGGTCCGGGTAATCGGGCTGTTCTGAGACCGTCGAGTTTTCAGCGGAGCGGTCGGTGGACATGGCTGCGGAGTCTTCCAGAGGTGGGCGTCGTGGACGGCCGGGTGTGGCAGGCGGGCCGACGAATGTTGGGGTGACACGGTAACGAATATTTCGCGGGAAGTCGAAGTGATTGCCGGGATTCCCGGCGAAATCCCTGGTGTTACGGCAGGGTGTTCAGCGGCATGTCTGTTATACTGCAGGGCGATCTAGGTGCGTTGTGCCGTGAATCACTGGTGCAGCGGCAAGTCAGGTGTTGGGTGGTGCGGGAAACTTTGTCATGGCTCGAACGGCGGTGCTGGGTGCGGGAGCGATGGGAACAGCCTGTGCATGGCTGGCGGCCCAGCGCCACAATACGCAGGTCACACTGTGGGCGCGCAACCCGGATCATGCCAGCACCATCGCGGAAACTCGCCGCAACGACCGTCTGCTGCCGCAGGTGAAATTACCGGCCGAGGTGCTGGTGACAGCGGATCCGGGGGCAGCACTGGCCGATGCCCAGGTCGTGCTGGTGTGTATACCGATGCGTGGACTGCGGCAGGCCAGTCAGCAGCTGCAGTCCGCGGTGCCCGGTTCAGCGATTCTGGTCAGTACGATCAAGGGTATCGAGAACGGGACGCTGCAGCGTCCCAGCAGTCTGCTCAGGCAGTTCTTTCCGCAGCAGCCCATTGTGGTGCTGGGTGGTCCCTGTCATGCAGAGGAACTTGTACAGCGGATGCCGACGACAATCGTTGCAGCCTCCGAGGACAAGGCTGCAGCCGAGTGCATTCAGCAGCGGCTGGCGACTGAGTTTCTCCGGATTTACGCCAATCCTGATCTGCTGGGTGTGGAACTGGGCGGGGCGCTGAAGAATGTGATTGCCATCGCTGCAGGAATCTGTGACGGCCTCGGTTTTGGTGACAACGCACGCGCCGCCGTGATTACTCGCGGGCTCACAGAAATGGTGCGTTTCGGGATGGCGCTGGGGGCTGAGCCGGCCACGTTTTTCGGATTGGCCGGCATTGGTGATCTGGTGGCAACCTGTACCAGCGGTCACAGCCGAAATCGGCATGTTGGTGAGCAGTTGGGGCGGGGGCGTTCTCTGCAGCAGATTGAGCAGTCGATGCAGGCCGTGGCGGAAGGCGTCCTGACGACTCGAAGTGTACAGCAGCTGGCGGTGCAGCGTCAGATTGAGATGCCGATCGTGGATCAGGTGTGTGCCGTGCTGTTCGAGGGCAAATCGGCGCTGGAAGCGGCGATGGACCTGATGAACAGGCCACTGAAAGCCGAATCGTCGGCGGTCAGTGGCTGAGTTGGATTGTGGATGGCCAGGTGGACAGAGAATCATGAAGTCAATCGGTACAGCAGTGTTGAGCAGTGGTGGGCTGACAGTGCAGGTTGCAGGGCGATTTCTGCTGCCCTGCCCTGTGCAGTCTGCGGACGCATCCGTGGCAGAGTTGTGCGAGGCGGCACTGCGGGAACCGCTGGGATACCCCGAGTTATCGCGATGCATCTTTCCCGGGGACACTGTGGCTGTGGTGCCCGACCCGGAGACTCCGGCGCTGGCCGAACTGCTGACGGTGGTGCTGCAGCAGTTGCAGCAGGCTGCGGAGGGCACGGCCAGTATTCTGCTGGTGCTGTCTCCGGATCCTGCCGGCAGGCAGTGGGGCTGGCTGCTGGAGAAACTGCCGGTGGCTCTGATGCAGCGGGTGCAGGTGCATCACCATGATCCGGCAGACAGGAATCAGTCGGGATATGTGGCCAGCTCAGAGGGCGGGGAACGGTTGTATCTGAATCGGCAGGTGTCTGAGGCGGATACGATTGTCACGGTGGGCGTGGTCTGTTTTGACAGTGAGCTGGGGCTGCGTGGCACGTCCAGTGCGTTGTTTCCCGGGCTGTCGGACAATGAAACTCAGCAGCGGACCGGTTTTGTTCCGGGCCGGCTGGCCGACGTCAGTCCGCAACTGCGTCGCGGGTTGATTGATGAACTGGGCTGGTTGACCGGGACGCAGTTTACCGTGCAGGCAGTGCCGGGACCTGGGGCAGTGCTGCAGGTCCTGGCAGGCAGTCCGGAGCAGGTTCTCGAGCGTGGGCGATTATTGTGTGAAGAGGTCTGGGAGCTGGAACCGGAAGCGCCGGCGGAAACTGTGCTGTCAGCGGTGGATGGCGGGCCCTGCGGCTGGCTGGCGCTGGGGCGAGCGCTGGAAAATCTGTCGGAGGTTGTTGAGCAGGGCGGGCGTGTGATTCTGGTAGCGGATGTGGAGTTGCCGGAAGGGCCGGCCATGCAGATGTTGCGCAGGACTCAGGATCCTGAAAATCTGGTGCGACCGCTGCAGCGTGAGCCGCTGGAGGACAGTCGACAAGCGGTGGCGGTGATTGAGGCCTGTCGCCGGGCGCGTGTGTATCTGCTGAGTCGACTGCCGGCAGATGTGGTTGAGGAGCTGGGGATGATTCCGCTGAGCAGCGAAGCGGAGTTGCAGAAGCTGCTGGGGACGGTGAACGACGTCTGGTTGCTGTCCGGGGCGCAGTACCTGCGGTGTATTGTCTGAGTCGTGGGTCTGTAAAGCAAACAACCACGGTCTCGTGACAGAGACCGTGGTGGAGATTGTTGGACCTTGAGTGCGCGTCCGGGAGTTGCGACTCGGCAACACCGCGTTTGGGGCGGAACTGATTCCGCCGACAGGCTATTTCTTGCCTTTGGCAGGTGCAGCGGCAGCAGCAGCGGCGCCTTCTTCGGCTGTCTTCTTCTTTTTCTTGCCGGACAGAGCCTTCTGCACGCGGACCTTGGGCAGGCCCAGCGGGCTGCGTCCCGGGGTGAAGCGGTCTTCTTCCTGCAGGCGGGCGATCCGTTCGCCACGAGTCAGGACATTGCGGGTGCGGCTGCTGCCGAGACGAATCTTGAGGGTCTTATCCAGAGACACAGAAACACTCCGATAAACAAAAAACGCAAAGGACCGTTGTGCGCTGTGAGAATGTCGCAGACGTTATCGGCGCGGCAGTGAACCTGGCACGGCGAATTTCCTGCAGAATCAGCGCAGTCCGAGACTGTAGTCGGAATTTGCTGGTTTCTCAACTGCCTGAACTGTGGATTCCCTGCACAGCGAGTGAAATCCAGGGGGAGAGAGAAGCTAACGAAGGTGGATCGCGGGCGAAAGTGAAATTGCTCGGCGAAGCTGGCGTTTTGGGAAAATTCGGCAGGTTTTGCCGGTTTTTGCAAGCGTTGTGGTTGGTTTACGGAGGATTTTGGCAGGAAACCAACGGTGTATAACGCTGGACTGATAGGATTTTTCGAGGAGATCGTCTGTCGAATGGGTGCTGTTGACCGCTGACGGATTTCTTGCAGGACCTTCTGGCGATGTTTTCTCCGGGGCTTCGGAAACTGCTGTTCTGTACGCTGCTGTGTGCTGTGCTGAGCCAGTCGCGCTGGGCTTACGGGCAGCAGTCTGCGGCTGCGGAGTCTGTGGCGGGGGGCCCTGATTCAGTCGCGGTGTTACAGCTTGTTGCCGATCTGGGGGCTGATGCCTTTGCAGTGCGGCAACAGGCCACGGCGGCGCTTCTGCGTCTGGATGAATCTGCTCTGACGGCCCTGAATCAGGCTCGCACTACAGCCACCGGGGAAACGCTCGAGCGATTGCAGCAGGTGCTGCAAAGGCTGACACAGCGCTGGTTTCAGGTGCGACTGCAGCGGCTGCAGGCTGATGCATCGGTATCGGTGGCAGACTGGCCCGACTGGCCGCGTTTTCTGCAACTGACCGGTGAGCCTCCGGTTTCCCCACAGCAGCAGCAGCGACTGCAGGGACTGTTCATCCAGTTGGTGCAGGCTGAGCCGGAATTGTTCACAGCCAGAGCCTTTGATCCGGCAGCACTGTCCGCTCTGCTGGAAGTCCGAGCGCAACTGTTTGCGGAAAGTTGTGATGGTCGGCAGGATCGTCCGTTTTCTGCTGCCAGTGGACTGGCACTGATGCTGCTGGGCAGTGATTCGTCGGTTCGTCTGATCCGCGCGACTTCGGCCTGTATCTCGCGGGCCTTTGAAGATCCGCGGTTCAGCGAACTGGTAACTGACGGGGTGCATGCATCAAGTGTTCGTGGAGTGGCTTCGGGGTGGCTGCTGCGTGCGGGGATCAGTGCCGATCGTCCGCTGTTGTTTGCGATTCAGCATCGGTTGCCGGCTGGGCGAGAGCTGGCGGTGCGTGTGCTGCAGTCCAATGCGCGGGGACCGCAACTGTACTATGCCTGCATGTGTCTGGCGGTCCTCGACAGTCGGCAGGATGTCGGGCTGCTGGAATCGAAGTTCTCGTCAACTTCGCTGATCTGGCCTGTCCGGGGCATTGCGGCTGCGGCGGCCGGTGAACGACCATCCGGATTTCAGGTGCAACTGCAGGATGCGGCTTTGGCGGCAGCAGTGGTGCTGCGAGGTGGTCATCCCACGGACGTGGGAATCCCGGCTGAGGATTCAGCGGTGATGCTGTTCCGCATGGATTCTGTGGGCAGCGTATCTGCTGCAGAGCGTGAGCAGCGACAGCAGCGGTATCGGGCGACCTATCCCGCTCAGCAGTAGGCTGTCTGGCTGGAACGGCCTGCTGTGCGATGGCCGTTACCACGCGGCCGTGTGTCGCAGTTCGGCCAGCCTGCGAATGTGTTCCGCCATCTGCCGCAGTTCTGCGGGCGGCCGCAGCAGGGCGGAGTGGTGCAGGACCAGCAACTGGTCTGCCACGCGAGTGGCATTTTGCAGTGTGCCACAGGTGCGAAAGCGGGACTTCGCATGTGTGGTGTGCAGTGCGGTAAAGCCGGGGTGCAGCGGGATGCCCGTCCGGATGCAGGCCGCCGACAGTTCATCACGGGCTGTCCGACCGGCGTGCAGCAGCAGGGCGACTTTATAGAAAGCGGCGGTGGCAATTCCTTCGGCATTGACGGGGGTGCTGCTGAATTCGGGGGAGAGCAGCAGAGAAATGGCGGAGCTGCCTGCGAGTGCTGTCTGCAGTTGCTCAACTGCGGCGGCGCGGAGGCGATTCTGATGATCCAGTTGCTGCAGTTGAGGCAACAGGACTGCGGACTGCAGCTCTGACAGTGGCCACGCATCATTACCACGTTGTGTGCACAGTGTGATTCGTTGTGCGAACTGAGGATTGTTCGTGAGTACTGCACCGCCGCGACCGGCCGTGAGCAGTTTGCTGCCACCGAAACTCAGGATCGCCACGTCTCCCCGGGCACCTGCGGGCTGTCCGTCAAGGCAGGCTCCCGGGTTCTGACAGGCGTCCTCGATGAGGGTGATGCGATGATTGCGAGTGATCGCAGAGAGTGCAGACAGCGGTGCGGCCAGTCCGTGCAGGTGGGATGCGATAACAGCGCGAGTTGCCGGAGTGATGGCGGCAGCGACTGCGGCAGGGTCGAGTACTGGCTGGTCGGGAACAGTGTCGACCAGCACCGGCCGTGCTCCCAGCATCAGTACGTTGATGAAGTTGGATTTGAAGTCGTAGGCGCTGAGAATGACTTCATGGCCAGCCTCGACTGCAGCCGCCCGCAGTGCCAGTTCCATGGCGGCGGTGCCACTGCAGCACAGGTGGCAGTGCTGCCGCTGATGCCTGTGCAACAGCGTCTGCTGCAGGGCTGTGCCGTGTTGTCCGGAATATCGCTGCCAGGAACCGTCACCGACCAGTTGCTGAAAGATCTTCAGCAGCTGGTCGGCAGGCAGTGCCTGGGGTGGACTGAAGTCGAAGGTGTCATCCGGCATGTGTGCTGGGGGGCTGGCAGGAGGCGGCTGGTGAGGGAGTGGGGTTGGCTGTGGCGGTGGGAGACGGCGGGATGCGAACCTGGATCGCATCGCCTTCCACTCGCACTTCATAGCACGCGGTGCGAATGCCGCTGCGTGAGTTATCCAGCCACGTGCCGTCCTGCAGGCTGAATCGCCACGCGTGCCATGGGCACATGACAGCATTGTCCTCGACATGTCCCTCAGCCAGCGATGCTCCCATGTGGGGGCAGAAGTCGTTGATGGCGAGGTAGCGTCCTGCCGACAGGAAGACCCCGACCATGGTGCCATTCACGGGGAACGAACGGCCCTCGCCTTCGGGGATATCGCCGACTTTGGCGACGGTCTGGAAATCCGACATGAAACAATGCTCGAAAAGGCCGCTGCGAAACGGAGGAGAATCGGGATTCAGAGAAGTCGACTGCGGTGCGGCGACCCCGCAGTGGCCTCGGCGGAATTCTAGGCCAGTGGTACAGGAAAACGAAAGTCGCAGAGCCCTCGCATTCGACGGCGAGAGAAAAGGTCAGTGGTGCCCCCTGGGAGGGCGAGGCTCCTGCCGAGCCGGA
>CAITYU010000281.1 GCA_903896675.1 uncultured Planctomycetaceae bacterium | reverse complement strand
TCTGCTGCATGCGGCTGACATAGTCGGCGGTCGAGGTGTTTTCGATGACATCCGATTCGCCCTGCTGCCACAACACAGCTCGAAAGGTTCCCAGTTTCTTTCCGATCTGCTGCAGTCGCACGGACAGCGGTTCTGCGGGGAGCCACTGGCGGGTGGAGGTACCGCCGACCGCCACGTTGGCGAAGCCAATGGGGACATGGAGGTGCTGAGCCAGCAGATCACCGACTGGTGGCCAGATCGAGCCACCAGTGCTGCGATCGGGGGCTGGTTGTGGATCGTTGGCCAGTTGCCATTGGCCAGTTTCCCAGTGAAACGCCGAGACTCGCAATTGACGATCTCTGACCTGCAGCACTTCATCGTTGGTATTGGTGGCGTAGGACTGCCCGGCCACCAGGAACACCTCGCCGACTGCCACAGGTTCAACGGTAGCCAGCAGCGGGGTCCTGTCGGGCAGCAGCAAGCGGACATCAAGACGATACCAGCCACCGGCCGGGATCGTCAGTGTGGCGGTGAAGTGGGGGCGTTGTGGCGTGGTTTGAGCAGGGGCGGACCGGAGTTTCACCGGCTGCCATGGCGGATCTGCAGGCTGTGCAGTGGTTTCAACAGCGGGATCTGTGACGGACACTGGCACGATCCGAAATTCGCCGCCGATTTCTGCGTTTGGTACACCCTTTGCGTGCTCGTCTGTGGTACTCAGATGGACTTCAACCTGAGCGGAGCCGAGTTGTGCGGAAGTTTTTCGAGCAAGTTCTGCCGGAGTGATATCGCGCTGCAGTACCTGCCACGGCAGCGGATGTGTGATCTGCAGTCGGGGTGTTTTTTCGTCGGCCTGCAGTGCCGGGCTGATGACGGCAGCAAAACCGAACAGCAGCGCCAGCCGGGCCGCACAGTACGCAACCGGACGCTCCATGGGCATAAGTGTGGGCCTTTGCAATCACTCGTTCAGATGGACTCCCAGCAGATCATTATCCAGGACCTGCAGGATGGTGATATCCGGTGCAATGAGTCGAGCGCGGTTGACAAACAGATCGAGTTCATGAGTGATGGTGTGGCCAGGTATCCCGGCATTGACGATTTCTCGTTCCGGATTCTGCAATTCGAGGATGGCGGGCCATGTTTCATGATTATCGATGTGCAGTCCGTAGGTGAAGGAATCGCCGATTGCCAGAATCCGTTGCCGAGTGTTTTTCAGCAGCAGACTGTTGATATTGCGAAAGCCCTGGCGATTGGTGATAAGCCGGTAGGGCTGATAGCGATCCGGCATGGCGACTTCGTCAAGGTTTGGCTTGAGGTCACCGTAGACCTGATCTTCCCGCAGCATCCGCGCAGACGTGCGAGTTTCGGCATACTGTTGCAGGATCTGATTCAGTTCGCGAGCGACGATGCGATTTCCGAAGCGGGACAGGTGTCCGTCCTGAGGCAGCAGAGTGATGTCTCGCCACTCGTGTTGTCTCAGGGGTTCTGTCAGGTCATGGAAGGGTACATTGTGCTGGCTGGTGAGTTCGCGATAGAACCGGCGATTTGCGGCTTCAGAGACGTGTTTTTCGGTCCCGGGTTCTGTGGAGGGCAGGTACACGACCAGCAGCCGGGTATCTGCATCTTTGGCAGCTGCCACGAAGCTCGCGAAGTATTGGGAGTAGCGGGCTTTAGCGCGATCGAGGACAGTCGGATCCGGACTGCGGAAGAGCTGATCCCAGGCTTCGTCGTAGGTGATGCGAATCTCACCACGCCGCGCCTGAACTCGCTGTGCCAGCAGTCTGGACTGCAGGGTCTGCCAGCCTTCAAGCAGCGCGAGACTATTGCGGGCGCGGCGCTGATAGTAGACGCAGCGGAGCGCAACTTCCGCGACAACAGTCAGCAGCAGCAGGGGCAGCAGAGACCAGACAAGGCGGCGAAAAAGAGGCATTTTTCAGTGTTCAGTTTTCAGTGTTCAGTTTTCAGTGTTCAGTTTTCAGTGTTCAGTTTTCAGTGTTCAGTTTTCAGTGTTCAGTTTTCAGTGTTCAGTTTTCAGTGTTCAGTTT
>CAITYU010000280.1 GCA_903896675.1 uncultured Planctomycetaceae bacterium | reverse complement strand
TCCCAACCCCGACCTCCCAAACGCTGCGGCTCAGCAGGAGCTTCGCCCTCCCAAAGGCACCGACTCAGATCACAAACAGCAGCAGCCGAGTCCCCAGGATCAGTACCACAACCGAAACCCACGCGAGCACAAAACCCAGAGTGCCCTCGCGAGTTGCTCCGGGGAACTGAAAACCAAACATCGAGATGCATGGCACCAGCTCGTCGTCATCCCGAATCTCAAAACTCGTGATGTCAGAACCCACCTCGCCCGGCCGGACCTTCGTCCGCATCACCCGATAAAAGAACTCCAACTGATCGTCCTGAGACATCTCAGTCACCAGCGTCGCCACCACACCTGCCGTAAAAGTGGATGACAGAATCAGCAGAATCTTCCACGAATCCAGAATCACGCGACCATTCGGAGTCTCTGCGAACATCTGATCCGCAAGACTGGGTATCAATCGCTCCACCTCGCCTGGAAGATAACCGCACAAAACACCCATAATCGCCCCCGCAACTGTCGCCGCCCAGACAGATACGGTGTTCCAGCGAGTCCAGATCAGGCCCATCCACATACTGACGCCGATAATCGATGTCGTCTTGATGAACAGAATCGGTATGTCCGTGATGTTGCGAAACGACATCTGCAGAATCAGGGCCGCCGCCACCATCACCACGCCACACACACGACCAACATTCACCAGCTCCCGCGGCTCACGCTCGGGCATCAGATAAAATCGACACAGATGCGCCGAAAACAGACCACTGCCAACGACCATCTGAGTCCCGCAGTGACTGACCGCAGCAGCCACAATCATCGCCGCCACCAGACCCACCAGACCCGGTGGCAAACCATCCAGCAGGTCACGCAGAGCCCGACCGAATAAACGATCCGCAAACTGCGAATTCTCCTTGTTCAGTCGATACACCTCCTGCGCAGTCAGCGATTCCAGATCACCACTTGCCGCCTGACGCAGATCCTGCAGCAGACGCACGTCCTCCACCGGAGCACCCGGTTGCTGCAACGGACTGTCAGGGCCCAGATACCACACCACACAGCCCAGCGCCAGAAACGCCCACAGAATTCCCATCACACGCTTCAGCAGGTTACCCACGGTAAACCCGAGCCGCGCATCACGCTCGCGACGACCGGCCCCGCATAACACCATAATATGCGGCTGCACAATGATCCCGCACAAACCCGCGATCGACAGCATCAGCAGATAAAACGGAGTAAACGGTTCGCTCAGACGATCCAGACCGGCATCATTGCTGGCCACAAAATCCAGCATGCCCGTTTTCAGTTCGGCAGACCTGTGCACCACACCGAAACCACCCGCCTTCCAGATCACCAGCGGCAACAGCACCAGCGTCAGACCAACTCGCATCACTCCCTGCACACAGTCAATCAGAATCCCCGCCCGCAGCCCGCCCAGCAAACCACAACCCACCAGCAGGATCGACAGGAAAATTCCCGCCAGCGCATCCCCCTTCAGAGGACGGAAAAATAACAGAGGCTGCTGCCCATACCCCGGACCCATAAACACCGTCTGCGGACTCAGCACCGGAAACTGCAGACCCAGACGGTCCGCCACGTTATCAAACAGGGGGTCCGTCAGAGTATTGAGCAGACGCGATGACCCATACAGCACTCCCGCCATCAACACCACACAAATCGCCATCCCGTACAGCGAATACAGGATCGATGTGCTGGTTCCAAATCGAATCGAAAAGAACTCGGCCGTCGTAATCGCCCGCAGCCGACGCAGCATCGGCGCCAACACCCAGAACACCGGTGTCACCAGCACCCACACCAACTGCCACCAGACACCCGCAATCCCGGAACGCCATACTCCCGACATCACCGTCGATGTCGAATCCGTCGCCGTCCCCGAACCAAACATGAAAAACACCAACTGAAACAGATTCGTCCGCTGGCCACCCGTGAAATAGTCTTCCTCACGCTGCAGACCGCGACCCACCCGCGCCGCCAGCAAAGGCAGCATCAGCACAATCAAAGCCAGCACTATTCCGTCTGCTACAGTCATTGATGTCTATCAGGTCACGTCAGCCCGTGACGAAGTCGTTCGAAGAATTGCCCACATTCACCCTATCGCAAAACGCGGATTATTTGCAACTTCACAGCGCAATTCCGAAGAGATTGGGAAGGAAACACTGAGTTCTCAATTTCAGGCTGACAGAAAAGTGTGAAGGAACCCCACAGCACCCCAAAACCCCAGAATACTCCAGCCACCCAAATCACCCTGCGCCCCGCAGATATCACAAATCACCACAGCCTCTGCCACCACCGCCAACGCCCAGCACAACCGTTCACATGCTGCCGCAATCCCGCACCGCTGCACCGCACCGCAGCAGCACCGGAAAGCCCTAACAGCATTCCAATCCAGACTTTACGACAGACTTACCACGGCCTGCCCCAGCACCCGTTGCCTGCCGGCAACCAATTTGCACAGTCAGCCCAATTCCTGCCCTCACCCCC
>CAITYU010000279.1 GCA_903896675.1 uncultured Planctomycetaceae bacterium | reverse complement strand
GCAGCCAGACCGGCCACCAGACTCAACGCACTCACCACCCTGATCAGCTTTCCCTGGCTCATGTCAACAAAAATCGGACCGGCCACATGCGGAAAAACACGAATTCAGGTTGTAGAGATCATTCCTGTGGTGACTGATCTTCCGGATGTATCGATCCGGTAGAATGGAGAAAGTTGAACGCCTCCTCAAACTTTGTCGTGTCCGCCACAATGCTGCCGTCCCGCAGCACCAGGATCCGACGCGCATTTTTTGCCACATTCAGATCATGAGTCACCAGGATGACCGTAATCCCCCGCTGCTCATTCAGCTGCCGAAACAGCTCAATCACCTCACGGCTGGTCTTTGAATCCAGATTTCCCGTCGGCTCGTCCCCCATCAGAATTGATGGCTCAGTCACCAGCGCCCGCGCAATGGCCACTCGCTGCTGCTGACCGCCCGACAGCTGCCCGGGATGGTGGTCCAGACGCGAACCCAGCCCCACCATATCCAGCATTTCCTTCGCCCGCTTGTGCCGCAGCCGGGCCGAAATCCCCGGACCGTACAGCAGTGGCAGCTCCACATTCTCCAGCGCTGATGTCCTGGCCAGCAGATTGAAGTTCTGAAACACAAAGCCAATGTGCCGATTGCGAATCCCCGCTCGCGCGTTCCGGGACATCGTCGCAATCTCCTCACCATCCAGCCGATAACTGCCCGACGTGGGACGGTCCAGACACCCCAGAGTATTCATCAGAGTGGATTTGCCGGAACCTGACGGGCCCAGCAGCGCCACATATTCGCCGCGTTCGATATTCAGCGTCGTCGGACGCAGCGCATGCACCTGCACCTCGCCCAAATCATACGTCTTGCAGACTTCCCGCAGTTCAATCAGCGCCATGCCGGCTCGCTCGCTTCAGAAAACTACCCGCACAACGACAACCCGTGACGCGAAACAGAAATCACAACAGGGCCTTTGTGTACAGTGCCGCAAAATCTGCTGCCTCCAGCGGACGCGGATTGAATGTCCCCGTCCACTGCTGAGCAGCATCCGCAGCCAGTCGCTGAATCAGCTGCGGATCCGGAACCTCACCAACCGCTTCCGGCAGCGTTGTCGGCAAACCCGCCAGTTCCAACAGTCCCACAAAACCCGCCGCCAAAAGCTCACCAGCCCCCGCAGCAGACTCACCGGCAACAGCCCCGCCCCAGCCGGCTCGCTGCACCAATTGTGCATACAGCGGGGCAATCTCTGGCAGCTCCGCATTGCAGCGAATCACATGCGGCATCATCAGCCCCACCGCATGACCATGAGTCGTGCCAAATTGAGCAGTCAGAGGATTGGCAGCCGCATGCGCCGCACCCAGCATGCTGTTTTCAATCGCTGCCCCCGCCAGAAATGCACCCACCTGCATGCACCCGCGAGCATCCACGTCGGCAGGATCCGACAGCACACGCGGAAATGCCCGCGACAGCAACTCCCACGCCTGACCGGCAAACATCCCCGAAATCGTGTTGCGACGGACTGTCACGAAACTCTCGATCGCATGAGTCATGGCGTCAATGCCCGTTGCCGCCGTCACCGACAGCGGCATCGTCAGCGTCAGCAATGGATCCAGTATCGCCACACGACAGGCCGCCTTCACATCACCACAGGCCATCTTCAGATGCGTCTGCGCATCCGCAATCACGGCAAACGACTGAGCCTCACTGCCGGTCCCCGATGTCGTCGGTACCGCGATCATCGGCAGCATCGGCAAACGCGCCTTTCCCACACCCTTGTAGTCGTGAATCCGACCACCGTTCGTCAGCAGAAAGTTGGCCCCCTTGGCGCAGTCCATGCTGCTGCCACCACCCAGGCCGATCAGCACGTCCGCGCCGCAGGACCTGGCGAATTCTGTACAGGCATCCACATCATCCGCTGTCGGATTCTCGTGCACATCATCATACACATGACACTGCAGACCGGCATCACGCAGCAGACGCTCGGCACACGTTGCATGGCCAGCCTGACGCAGACCGGCATCCGTTACCAGCAACGCCTTCCCGCAATTCAGCTCACGCACCGCAGGGACCAGCTGAGTCTGCAAAGTCCCCGGACCGTAAATCAGACGGGTTCGCTGCTGAAAATCAAATGAGGGAAGTGCCACAGTTCCGGGCATGACTGCTGAGGCCACAAAAGAGGCAGGATGAACCACGACCCGGTTGCCCCGGGACACTGGCGGCGGGATACAGGATGCCTCCATCATACCCCCCGCCGTACACTGTCTCCAACTGCAGAGACGTCGGAAGACAGGCAGATCTTGTTTTGGGAAAGTCAATCCGAAAGCGGCTCCAGACACGCCGGACTGTCCACTGCGGGCCGGTTCACCACAGTCGATACCTTCTGCAGTTGCAGACGGCCGGCCGGCAGTGGCTGCATCAGCGACTGCAGCTGCGTCTTCGATGCCGCCCCACTCAGCCACAACCCCCAGTCCTCCGGCGACAAAATCACCGGCATCCGATCATGCAGCCCCTGCACATCAGGACCCGCCGCAGTCGTCAGGATCGTGCAGGTCACCACCGGAGCCACCTGGCCACCACCTGACCAGATCTCCCACAACCCCGCAAACGCCAGCACGCCACCATCCGCCGGATGAATCCACCACGGCTGCTTCCGACCGTCCGCCAGCTTCTGCCACTCGTAAAAGCCATCTGCCGGAATCAGACAGCGGCGACGCACAAAAGCCGACCGAAACGACGGTTTCTCCGCCGCCGTTTCCGACCGGGCATTGATCATTTGCGAACCGATGGTTAAGTCCTTTGCCCATGACGGCACCAGCCCCCACCGCATCAGTGTCGCCTGCCGCGCTGCCCCCGCAGCTTCTGCCGCAGGAGTCGCCACTGTATTCTCGCCCGGAAACTGCCCCGTATTCCCCGCGTCCGCCTCATCCGCCGCCCGAAAGACCAGCACCTGCTGCGTCGGAGCAATATTGTATCGCGGAGCAATCTCAGGCAGCAGCGGCACCTGAAACAGACTCATCAGCTGCTGCGGCGACGTTTTTAAGGTGTAGCGACCACACATTTGCCAGTGCTCCAAAACGCTGAAAAAACACGACTTTCCATATTCCCCGGACTTTTTGAAAGAAACCTGAGGGGATTTTGGGACGGTTGGCCAGTAGTAATATATGCCCGCTGATGCGGGACGCCGCGGCAAACAGAAACAGTAAACCATAATCGTCGTCAGCAGAATGTCTGCTGATGTCCGACACAATCTGAAGGAGAATCAGAGATGGCATACCAGGCAAAAATGTTTTCCGTGGACCGCACTGTTCGCCGCATGGACTTGGAAACCGGTCATCGACCGCTGGCCCGGCTGCAGGAACTGACCCTGTGTGTAAGCGGAATTCTGCGACAGATTCACTGCCCGGACCGATCCCGCCGATCCATCGAACACGCTCGCACCCTCCTGCACTCCGTCGACGTCTCACTGGAGGTTAAGGGGCGAGCGGCCCGGCACCTGCAGAACGCCGATCAGTACCTCAGCCGCGGTGAAAACGGAGCCGCCCGCTGGGAGATCGTCTCACTGCGTCACATCCTGGCCCGACACACATGACACGTATCTGGCGGATCACCACCACGCCACCTATACTGGGGTGGCAACAGGGTGCCTGCAGATCGCACTTGAGCAGCGGAGTTCAAATGGGCAATTCGCCTCAGAATCCAGATCACTCGGGCAGACACAATCGTTCGTCCGATTCCGTGACCGAATGGCTGCAGCAGGCGCAGCTGGCATCGGATCCTGAGGCTTTTGCATTTCTGTTTGAACGTTACCTGCAGCAGGTGACTCGCCTGGCCACCTTCAGACTTCCTGCCAGGCTGAAACCGGTCGTTGATGGCGACGACATCGCAGCCGAAGTTTTTGTCGAGCTGAACCGGGGTCTGCAGGAGGGGCGCTTTCAGAAGCTGCAGGATCGTCGGGACCTGTGGCAGGTGCTGGTCATGCTGTCCGAACGTCGTGCCACAGCCTGGAGACGTCGGCAGCAGGCAGAGAAACGAGGCGGAGGTGAAGTTGTCGGAGAATCGGCTCTCGTTGGGAATGACTCGGTGGCACTCCCATTCAGCCGATTCGCAGGCAGCGAACCATCTCCTGAGGACGCTGCTGTGCTGGCTGAAACTCTTCGCAGGTTCCTGCAGGACCTGCCGGACGGCGAGTTTCGCAGTATTGCCGCCGACTGGCTGACAGGATTCACGCAGCAGGAAATCGCCGACCGGGCCAGCGTCGGACTGGCGACAGTCGAACGCAGACTCCGCATTCTGCGACAGAAGCTGGCAAAAATGAAAGCCGAGAATCAGTAATGAATATGCTCAGTGACGAATCGGATTTTCTGGAACGTATTGACGCGGTCTGTGCTCGCTTTGCGCGGGAGCTGCGTTCGACTGCGGCTGGCAATTCTGCCATCTCGATCGAAGCCCTGCTGTCGCAGCACAGTGATCTGCCGCGACAGGAACTGTTGCGGGAACTGCTGCGCGAAGAACTGGAATACCTGCAGAAGCGAGGCCAGCATCCGTCGGCTGACGATCTGCAGCGTCGTTTTCCGCATGACTCGGATGTGATTGCGGACGTTCTTTCGCCGGCGCAGGTGGGTGCGGGTGTGGCGGCAGATGACCGCACACTGCCGGCAGATCCCGGACAGCTCGCAGATTCGGGACCGGTGATGACTCGACATGCCGGTTCCCGGGATGAGTGGAAGCCGCAGATCAAGGGCTTTCAGTTGTATGAACAGCTGGGGAAGGGGGGCATGGGAGTGGTGTATCGGGCGGTGGATCACCATCGTCGTCAGGTCGCCCTGAAAGTGCTGCCTCCGGAAAGGCTGTCGGACAAACGTGCGCAGGAGCGATTCGACAATGAGATCTACGCGCTGGGTCGCCTGCGACATCAGAACATCGTGCAGGTGCATGAGAGCGGGCAGCGGGATGGCGTGTACTTCTATTCCATGGATTACATTCGCGGGCAGAACCTGGCGGCCCTGATCCGGGCGGCCTCGGACCAGATCACTGCCCGCAAAGCCGGTGCGGCAGCCGTCACTCCGCCGGTCGCCAGCCTCAGTACTCAGCAGCAAAACACCTCGCACAGCGGACAGCGGGCGGACGGCGGATCGGGCAGCACCCCGCAGCCGCCCGAAGGTGCGATCATCTACCCCAGCTCAGACTTCCTCCAGACATTCCTGGGCCGCCGCACATCCTCGGAAAACCGCCGTGCCACTGACGCCGTGGTGCAGATTGGCATCGACGTAGCCGAAGCGCTGCACTATGCGCACGGCTCGGGGGTCACACACCGCGACCTGAAGCCCGCCAATCTGCTGCTGGACGTGACCGGGCGAGTCTGGGTTGCCGACTTTGGACTGGCGCAGGTGGATGACGGTGCCGCACTGACGATGGAGGGCGAGGTCCTTGGAACGTGGCGTTACATGAGTCCTGAGCAGCTGATGGGCGGTCGAGTCATTGTGGACAGCCTGACCGATATTTATTCCCTCGGAGTCACCCTGTACGAGCTGCTCTGCCTGCAGCCCGCCCGCGATGGCAAGGACCGTCACGAGGTTCGCAACCAGGTTGCCTTTGGCGACCCCATCCCTCTGCGGCAGCGCAACCCCGCCGTCCCCCGCGACCTGGAAACCATCATTCACCGTGCGATAGCCTACCGTCCCAAAGACCGCTATCAGACGATGCAGGAATTTGCCGCGGACCTCCGCCGCTTCCAGCGTCGCGAACCGATTCACGCCAAACCCGCCGGCCTCCTCAAACGCTTCTCCCTGTGGGTCGAACGCGAACAGAAACTGGCCGCCTCACTCGCCGCCTCCGCCGCACTCCTGCTCGTCATCCTCGGACTGCTGCTGGTTGTGGTAAATGGTAGCCGCTCCCAGGCGCAACACAGAGAAGCCCTCGCCACACAGGACGCCAAAGCTGCAAACGAAAAATTAGCCGCTGCAGAGGCCGCCCGATACATCGCTCTATCTCAGGAGTCACGCCTCTCCGACCCGGCCCGCTCTACAAAGCTGGCTATCAAATCGCTGGACACAAAATACACGGCCGAAGGATACACAGCACTCGCTCTTGCACTCCGCGAAAATCATGAGCCCATCAGTTGGAAAATCAGAGATATCCCGGCAAATGAAGCAGCCATCGTTGTGCACCCTAATCGGCAGACAGTACTGGTCACCGCAAGTGCCGCGGAAATCACCCGTAAGAAAAACCTCCCTGCGATAGAGTCCGACATACGAACTGGGCAGGTTATCGCCCAATACGGCCAGAACGGAGTTGTTATCTTCGCAGCGTGGAGCCCCGATGGAACACAACTAGTCACCATCGAAGCCAGCCCCGCCGTAACCGACACTTCCGCCAAACTTTCGGTGTTTCTGCGTCGCCACGGCACAGACGACAGTACTCTGTTGACCGAAACTTCCGCAGAACTATCCTACCTCGCATCCCTCAGGGGTAAATGGCCGCTCGCCTTTAACAGCCGTTCCGACTCGCTCATCCTTGGCGATCCTGACCACGGAGCTCTGATATTCTCCATTCCCACCGGGGAACTCCACGGCAGACCACCAAGCCTTGAATCCAACTCCAGAGTACGCTCAATTGCTAAAGATCCGGATTCGGATCAGATAGCAGTAATCACCGACGACGGCCAACTTCAGTTGATCAACACGGCAACGTGGAAATCCGCAGACCGCCAGTACAGGCTTCCCCAACAAACCCATGCAGATTCCGAATTTGATGCCGCTTTTCTTAGTTCCTCACGCCTGATCATCGGAACCGACTCAGGTTCCTGCGTCATCTCACTCGAAGACGGCAGAATGCAGCATGATTCAATCTGGCCCGAACGCAAATTCACTTTTGCAGCCGACAGAAAAAGCTTTGCGACATGGGGATACGGAGACCGTGTCATCTTGCGAAATGGCACCAGTCTTGCCGCGGAGGGCGAGTTGTTTCCTGGGATTGTTGAAGCGCTGATATTTGAACCCCGCAACCAGCGCTGTCTGGTCCATCACCCCAACAACGAAAACAGTTCCGCCTCGACGTGCTCCACCAACCGCAGCGAGGAACTGCCGCATCTTCCCGAAACTGCATTGCCCCCCGTTTTCATCGGTAATGGCAACTACCTCCTGCTCTCCACTGACGGTCACCTAATAGTCTGGACAAACACTTCAATTGCAGCAGACTTTTCTCTGTCTGCTGCAGTGGCAACCACAAACTCACCACCAGTCCAGCAAAGTGCAGATGCGAACTTTATATCCATACTGGAGCAACCCGTCGACTCCTCAATCGCATACTCCGTCGCCGATTTCAAACCAGCAAATATCACTCTCAGCGGGTTATTGCCTCCTGGATATCAGTCCAGGGAGTGGATCTGCACAAATTCGCTGAGGAACTCTCATGCCTGCCTGATGCAGGGGGGAAGTCTGTCGACTACCACAACCTACCTGAACACCGATGCACACTCCGTATATACCTGGAATAACTCGGAAGACCTTTGCATTTTTGCAAACGATCAGCGAGTTTTCACTCGTAGTATTTCTACTGGTGTCGAAAAGCAATTGCTGTCGCCTGGCGAACGTGCAATTTGCCTGCAGTTCAAGGCAGACACAGACACCATCGCTGTCGGACTGTCAAATGGTCGTTGCCGCATCATCAACCTGAAGACCGCCACTTCGAAAGAATTTGCCACGCAGAATTTCTCTCCGGTGACGGCAGTTGCCGTCAATTCAGCGGACGACCTGGTGTGCTTTACTGATCAAAATGATGTGCTTTACGTGGTGCAATCTGACACTGCATCATCAAATGATGTACGGTCTGTCACTCTGTCATCCACCGCTGAATTTGACAGCATCAAACTGTCCGATGACGGCAAATTCGCCATCTGTTGGGAAAGCAACGGAAATCACCCGTTAGCCGTCGTGTCGCTGCTTGAATACACAGCCGTCTTCATCGACGTGGATGGAGAGAATGCCCGCTGCGACTTCATCGACAACAGCGGGACTGTTGCTGCTGGAACCCTCAAAGGTCTTTTTGTAGCTACTTTCAATAATCCAAACTCCATCCGTGCTCTCTCCCGTAATGCGATCTATGGAGTCGAACGGCTTCCCGATGCATTATTGACACTTGAAAAACTGCCATTCCCGTCATCTACTGACAACACCTCCTCACTCGCTGAGTTCGCCGCAACTACAACGCGATTGGTACTGCGGGACAGCAAAAGTCTCAGCCCAAACAGGTCCGTTGAAGTCGACGGCCAACCCCAGTCGCTCCACGTTAACCTTGACAGAACTATCGCAATCGTTGGCAAAACTCAGTGGCCCGCGAGAATCTGGAATCTCACAGACAAGCGCAGAACTGCCTCCGTTTTACTGATGCCTGCCCCCATAGTCGCCAGCCGATTCTGCGCAGGTTCCCCGGAGTTCAAAGTCGTCTCCACTGACGGAACAGTGGTGACCTGGGACGTGACGGCAAAACACGACACCGTGACCAAACTTCCCGTATCAACTCAGATTTCGACCTGCGACATCTCGATGGATGGTTCATTGGTCCTCGCCGCTGACAATTCCGGTCACACCACCGTTTTTCTAAACGGGAAGATTTTGTTCACAAACATGACTCCAAAAGCCGCAAATTCACCGCCCAGCAAAATCAGGATCTCTCCAAATCACAAAAAAGCAGTGATCTTTTCAGGCAACGGACTCACTCTCTGGGAGAACCTTGACGACCAACCGGGCGTTCGCGAATTGCTGCCAGACACCACTGTCCTGCAGGCATGCTGGCAAGATGACGCGACCAAATTGTTCCTGATCACGCGTTCAGAATCCTCTGCCTCGCCCGTACTCACCAGCCTCGACACAGAACGACTAACCACAAGCACCATCGCCGAGCCAACGCAGCCGTATTCACTTTTTTCATGCAACAGTCGGACACCACCAGGTGTGGTGACAATGTCCGGAGGCATCTATCTGCCACGCGAACTGCAGGCACAAGGAAATCCACTCGTAAGCTATCAGGCCATAATGGAACGCGGCGCAATTCGAGCCAATTTGGGGGCCACTGCCAACGAAGTTGTGGCTGTAACCGATCAGGGACTTATCGTGTTTTCAATGAATCAACAGAATGAGAACGCAGGTCAACGCTTCCGCATCCACACAAAAGACCATGGCAGCATTTCACGGAGCCCACCCGCAGATGAATTCGAGATTCCGCAGGCAAGTACGGAATGGCTGCTGCACGTCACCAATCATACTGTTGAACGCTGGCCCCGCAACCTGCAGACCTTCGTCCGCAGCCGAAAACTGGAGAGACTTCAGTGAGGAATACTAAGACAAAAGGTCACAACTGTCTCGAGATTGTGACCTTTTGCCTACAATGATTGAAACTTAATGGCAACCACAGGAATAAATCTTTTCAATCTTTGTCACAATCCTGCCACTGCACTTCGTGCATTCTTCCTTCAGAAATTCACGGAGCGCGTGTCGCATGCGAATGGCGTCAATATAGGGATGATCTGTTTGATAAGTGATGGACACCTCCCGCCCGTTATCACACCTGCAGCATGACACTCTCACCTCGTATTTTCCACAACCAGTTGATGTCCTGCGATTAACACCTGACGCGGCATCGAACTTTGGACATTCCGGATCTTTAGGGCACAGCCGGGGGTAGCTGCTGCAACACCCGTTTTCGTCCGACGTAATATAGTACCCCTTTCCTGGCCCCGGAGGATCGGCGGCGTCAATTTTTCTCTTCAAGTCGTCCAATGCCTTCTTGCACGCTTCAGCTTTAAGGCGGTCACTGCCCGTACCGGTCTTCGTGTCCTCCATCTTGGTGCAGACACAATATTTGCCTTGTAATTCACAGGTAACCCTACCTCCCTCGATATTCACAGTAACGAGCAAGTTCTCATCCGCGATACAGGAATCCACCAAACCCACTGTCGGTGCCAAAAATGCGATAGCGAACAAAAATGGCATCGAAATTTTGCGACAAGACATTGTAACTCCAGTCAGTAAGAGCCATCAAAGGAAACCCCCAAGCACGTCGAACACAGAATACCGCCCCCCCCCTGCTTGTCAATCTTAACCAAACTCAAAAACACACCATGCAACGCAGACGACCAAAAACACGAGGACTATTGGCAGCAATTCGCCCCCCCCCCGCAGTCAATCACCTTTGTTTTCATTGCGATACGTGGTGATTTCCGGTAATCCGGGGTAAGTTGTTTTTTTCAGACATCTTCACACGATCCTCGTGCCACTTCGAAACAATCGTCTGCACCACGGAGCCGAACCAATGCCCCCACCCGCCGCAGTTTCCTCCAGTCCGCCAGCCCGCTTCACTGGCCACGGCGGCCGCGCCGTACTGGTTTGCACACTCGTCCACGGCCGCACCCCTCCGCAGCCCCAAGACCGCTCCGTGCTCGGATGCATCGGCCCCGGCGATCGCTGGCATGCCGTTGGGCCCGAGGCCATGAACTTCAGCGATTGCTCCGCCGGCTGCGACGTCACTCGCAACCACGTCGAAAAAGGACGTGAAACTGCTCTAAAAAAACAGTTCAAACCATGGGTTGAACGCACCGTCGAAATGTTCGAAGATTACCGCAAACTGCTCGATCGCAAAGATATCGACGTCGTCACCATCCTCACGCACAACCATTGCAACCGTGCAGCACAGCCATTGCACTGCGTCCCTCACAACTTGATAGGTTTGAACTTTTTCAACCGAACCGTTGCGGAGGGCAAATCACAGTTCACACCGGGGACGCTGGCGAGGATCTCGTGACGGCAGAACGCTTTGGTCCTCACCCGCGGTCCCCTCTAACGATCGGTATGTTCGGCAACAGCAGCGTATTTCACCAGCGACATTCCGCCGCTGGCGGTCTGGACTGCCGCTTTAGCTGGTCGCCGATCGCATGATTCATGGTTTCCATCCAGCAAGCTGAATCGCAGCCAGCTGTCGCCTCCCCATCGATTCGACAGCCTTCGACACGGCATCTCCGTTGTCTTTGGAATCAGCAGGCGCGAACTCACCACCGTCGCCTCACGACTGATGGTACAGCATCCGGCGCCCCGGCGCAAACGCGAATTCCCGGCGCAGTATTGTGAGAAATCCATCGTTGTTACCTGCTGAGACTCACAGCAGTACGCCGGCAACACAATCTGCTTGTGCTGCGACAGTCCAGCCCGTCGGTGACTAACCTGATGGCCTCTCCCACGTGAAAGGCAGCCCTGAATATCCGACAATCCCGCCTTCATATCTGACATTGCCTGCTATGATGCACCCGGCACGCCTTTGAACCTGCGGCATACATATGGCAGACGACCTGCAGACACTGCCCGCCCCCGACTCGTTCGCCTTCATCCATGTTAATCGCAGACCATCAAAGGCTCTTCCGGAGTTTTTCTTGCAGCCTCCCAGTTTGACCGAGATTCACAAGCTGTAAAACTCCATCGCTCTGAGGCGTGACCACGCCCCCGAGGGAAGGCGTTACAAGCAACTGACAGGCCTGAATCAGGCACGCGCTGCTCCGTCACATCGGAAGCCACTCAGCATTTGCAAGTCCATGTCGCACAGGTAAACTACTGCCGTGCCCCCCCTTCTTCCAACGCACAAAGGAACATTTCCAATGCCCACCCCCACCCGCCGCACTTTCCTCCAGTCCGCCAGTCTCGCTTCGCTGGCCACGGCAGCCGCGCCGTACTGGTTTGCACCCTCGTCCATGGCCGCACCGTTCCGCAGCCCCAATGACCGACCCGTGCTCGGATGCATCGGTACCGGCGATCGCTGGAATGCCGTCGGGCCCCAGGCCATGAACTTCAGCGACTGCGCCGCCGTCTGCGACGTCGATCGCAACCACGTCGAAAAAGGACGCGAAACTGCCCTCAAAAAACAGTCCAGACCAGGCGCTGAACGCACCGTCGAAATGTTCGAAGATTACCGCAAACTGCTCGATCGCAAAGATATCGACGTCGTCACCATCGTCACACCCGATCACTGGCACTCCAAAATCGCCATCGAAGCACTCCGCGCCGGCAAAGATGTCTACTGCGAAAAACCACTCACTCTCACCATCGACGAAGGCAAACAAATCCGCAAAGTGCTGGAAGAAACCAAACGCGTCTTCCAGGTCGGCACTCAGCAGCGCTCCGAAATGGCTCTTCGCTTCCTTCACGCCGTCGCCATGGTCCGCGAAGGACGCATCGGCGAACTGAAAACCGTCACCTGCGCCATCGGAGGGGCCCCCTCCAGCGGCGAAATCCCCGTCGCCGAAATCCCCAAAGAACTCAACTGGGATATGTGGCTCGGACAGGCCCCACTCACAGACTACCGCTTCAAAGCCACCAGTGGCCGCTACGGCAACTCTCGCTGCCACTACGAATTCCGCTGGTGGTACGAATACTCGGGCGGAAAAATGACCGACTGGGGCGCCCACCACGTCGATATCGCCGCCTGGGCGTTCAACCTCGAAAATACCGGTCCCGTCAAAGTCGAACCGGTCTCCGCTGTGCACCCCGTGGCCTTCAAAGACGGTATGCCCACCGACCCGTCACAGTACAACACCGCCACACAGTTTCACGTCACCGCCACCTTCAAAAATGGCGCCGTCCTGCACATCCGCGACTCCGCCAATGACCTCGGCTTCGATAACGGACTGCTGCTGGAAGGCACCACTGGCCGCATCTTCGTCAACCGCGGCAAACTGACCGGCGATGCCGTCGATGCTCTCAAAACCAACCCGCTGAAAGAGGAAACCCTGAAAACCCTCTACAAAGGCAAAACTCCCGGCAACCATATG
>CAITYU010000278.1 GCA_903896675.1 uncultured Planctomycetaceae bacterium | reverse complement strand
TCCCAGGGGGAACCACCGAGCACCAGATCGGTGATCGCCTGCGGGATAACGCCCAATGGCTTCCGCCAACGGCTCGCCTTTGGAGGCCTCTGCAATAGGGGCCTTTCGTGGTGAAACTGGTTCTTCACACCGCGTACTTCATGTTACGTTGAGCCCAAAAACGCGCCCCTGCCAACTGCCAACTGAACACTGCCAACTGAAAACTGCCAACTGAAAACTGAAAACTGAACACTGCCAACTGCCAACTGCCAACTGAAAACTGAAAACTGAAAACTAACCCCCCCTCGCCGCGATTTCTCCCAGCCAGCGGCGGGCGGTTTCCCTGGCCTTGCAGGGACGCAGCGACCAGCCGTCCGAATGGTTGATAAAGCCCGTCGAATGCAGCCTGATCCCGCAGTCCCCCGGTTCACCGCTCAGCACAGTTCGCAGATACCGCTCCGTCTCAACAGTCTGCGAACCCTCACCCAGAATCAACTGCGGTCGTCCGTTCAGACGCCGTATTCGCTGGGCTGCCGACGGCCGGTCACTGCCAGGAAACGGCCACTGACGCACCCCGTCATAATGACTGCAGGGCAGAAACGCAGTCCATAACCCCGCAGTCCGATCGTCGTGCAGGCCAAGGGCGTTGCAGGCAATCGCCCCGCGCGAAAAACCCGCCAGAACCACACACTCGGCAGATCCCTGAAACTGCTGGCAGATGCTCTGCACTGCCAGTTGCCAGAATTGCACCGTGGCTTCCGGGCGATGCTGAGGGGCGTCGCCCCACCACGTCAGTGCGGGCTGATCGCCGGCAGCATTCAGAAACGGCAGACACAACCAGATCCAGCCCCGCCCTTCCGTCAGGCCATATCCCAGATTGCAGTCTTCAGGGAGCCCGGAACATTCGTCGCCGCGCGCATCACGGTAACCGCCGTTCCCCGGCAGCTCCACAAACACCGGCCAGCGCCGGGCGGACGACCAGTCGGTTGGCAGCCAGAGCGCACATCGCAGCTGCGGCCGCTCCGGATCAGGAGCAAACAGGATGCGACGACCCGCACCGACTGCACCGGATTCGGCCCGCGGCACCTGCAGATCAGCCACCACGCTGCGCTGCTCGGGAAATGACTGCTGGGAAAAGGCCTTGCCGACAACCCCGATGAACGCAGCGGCGATACCCAGAACCACCGGCAACAACCGCCGTCGCACTACCCCACGTTCGCCGTCACAAACACAAACAGTATGCACAGCCACACAATTCCCAGGATGTGCCAGAACGCTGAGGCAAACGTGACGCCCCACGAATACTCGTGGTCATAGCGATCGGCAAAAGCCGACAGCGTGACCCACAGCAGGACCGACTGAGCCACCAGAAAGTGCATTCCGTGCAGAGCTGTGAACATAAAGACAAAGCTGTGCACGCCCAACTGCGAATTCTCTGAAGTTCGCAGACCCTTGTCGATGGCCCACAGGCCATAACCCTGCACAGAGACAAACATCATGGCGGAAATCAGCGCCCGCAGCAGGGCACCCCGAAACTCAGCCTGCTTCTCGCGGCGGACAAAAAACCGCGCCTGCTCCATGTACCAGCTGCCTGTCGCCAGCAGCACAGTACTGATCAGAAAAGCCCACGGCAGCCGCAGTTTTTCCGCCGGAGCCTGGCGGCCGAACAGCAGCCCCAACAGCACCGCCGAAAGGACAACCACCGCAGCCTGAGCCAGCGTCGCCAGATAAAACCGGCGAGCCAGAGAAACGCGTATCAAATCCCAGCGATCAGCCATGGTCTTCAGCACATCTCCAGCGAACTATTTTGCCGGCGTCTGGCCCATTTCCCGACTGATCATAGAACACAGCGCTTCCTTTTGTACTGCACCAACTACAGATCTGCCGGAAAACAGCAGTTTCGGGACTGTGCCCGAGCCGACTTTCACGTACAGATCCACATGTCGCTCGATGTACTTGCCCGGTGCACCGGAATCCATTTCTGTCCTCAGACGGTCCCGGCCCACCAGGTCCTCTGCCTGCCTGCGAGCCGCTGCGACAGTCCGATTTCGGTCGAACAGCCAGTCGTGATACTCGCGAAATTTCCCACGGTCACACCGCCACACCGCCACCGCCAGACGGCTGAGTTCACAGGAGCCCGCATGACCGCTGCCGGACGCCGCCCTGTTGCACTTCTGCTCCAATGGTACCGGTAATGCAATCACCGCGATCTCATCCCCGAATCGTTCAAAGGCACCCCGGACCGACTGATTCGTCTCACGACAATACGGACACGTGTAGTCAAACATCTCCACAAAAATAAACTTCGCTTCCGTCGAACCCAGCAGCGGCCACACCGCCGGATCCAGCTCGATCGGTTTTGCTGTGCCCGGAATCGTCACTTTGCGAGTCTCCGGCTCGTCCCCCGGTACGACCGGCGGCAGCAGCAGCAGCGAGCTCCATGCCGGCCTCAGAGTCGCAGACAGGGCCAGTGGTGACAGAGGTCGAAGAACAGGACCCCGAAACCCTCCCTGCACCGTCGGGGGCTCAAACTGCTCGGCCGCAGGTGTCCCTTGAGTGGCCGGCGTGGCGTCCGGTGCTGCTGCCGGTACCGCCTCAGCCGGAGCAGCCAGGATGCTGTCCGGCGGAGTAAATTCTTCAGTCCCGGGCGGAGCAAATTCTTCCGTGGCCTCGCCGCCGGCTGGCACCCGGGCATAGTCCGGAACGATGACTTCGAAAGTGGCAGCTACCGGAGACAACCACTGCACGGTCGCCAAACCACCAGCCAGCAACAGCCCCAACCCGGCCACCGGCACTCGCCCCAACGGACGCACGGAGGAAGTCAGAGCCAGCATGGACAACAGCAGGCCACAGGCATGAGCCGCGAGGCACCACGGGCAGAGATGCCGCAACACCAGCACCTGCAACCCGATAAACCACAGTGCAGCCCACCCGGCCGTCAGAAATCCCACCGACAGCACCAGACACAGCAGTCGCTGGAAAGCCGGTGGCGCAGGTCGCCCGGCAAAGGCCAGCAGACCCAGCAATGTTGCATACAGACCAACCGCCGGAATACTGACCGGAATCTCCACGACCTTCGACCAGTGACTGTTCAGCACATGTTCGCAGTCGATCAGATCCGAGCCACTGCAGCCGATCACAGGCTGCATCTGAATGGCTGACCACGCCAGATACGCTGAGATCAGCAGCGCAGTCAGGCACAGCAGCCGCAGCGACAGCAGGCGACCAGATGAAAACGGACCGACAGTCAGGGCAGCGGGAATGCTCATGGAGACACCTGCTGGGCACATCCATGGCAGTACCGAACTGCGGCAAACGTCCTGCCACAGGCGCGTAGTTGTACGCGGCAGCAGGAATATAGCCTGAATCAGCGACACTGCAGGGAAAAACCGCGGTGAAACGACGGGTTTTCTGCAGGTTTTCGCGAATTCAACACCGACCGGACAGGGTCAGTGAGTCTTCAGGGGGTCCACGGCGACCGTCTGAGGACCAGCGGCGGCCGGCAGCAGATAAGCTGTCTGCGGCACATTCGGATTGTACATGCCGGCTGACGGATAACCGCCACCATTCATCCCACAGGCATTGGTGCCGCAGGGAGCACACCCGCCATAAGGAGAATAGCCACCCATCAGGCAGCAACCACTCAGAGCAGACACGACGAACAGACCAGCGGCCAGATTGAACAGACGAGACATGAGAGAATCCTCCGTGACGCTGTCGGGAACCAACAGCTGGCGGGATGGTGAGTGCTCAGGATCAGACCAGGAAAACCGATCCGAAACTGGCGGATGAGAGGAGAGACTTGAGAGGAGCTTTAAGCCACAGGAACCGTGGCTTGAGTGATTCAGAGGTTAGAGGAAACCGGCAGAACAGGTCAAGACGGAAAATTCAGGGGTCATTTTTGCCATTTCACAGGCCGCTTTTCGTCACAAATCGGATGGCTGGGATAACTGGGGTGTCTGGGATTCCGCCGCAGGCCTCAGCGAGGACTTCATGGACAAACAGGTAGCCCAGGCATTCGTAACGCCACGGGACAAATTCCGTAGCCTGGGCTTTAGCCCGGGAAAGTCACTGACCGTGTCCACTGAAAACGCGGTTTTTCAACCGCTGAACCTGCGACTCACGCCCCTGACCAACCTTCGTCCCCGGCGTCAGCGAGGACTTCATGGACAAAAAGGTCGCCCGGGCTAAAGCCTTGTCATTACCCATAAAATCGGGTGTCTGCGATGCATTTCCGCCGCTGCATCCCAGAGAATTCAGACTTTTCGGCCTGCAAATTGAAACCGCTCTCATCCGCCAATCGTGATCGTCGAATGCATTGGCTGTGATTTCAGGAACATAGTTGGGACCTCTGACCCGAGTCCATCGGGCGATGCCCGAGGCAACGTTGTGCGTGGCCGTTGGCCAACTTCGGGGCGGGGTGCGGCATGCTCCGATGAGCCATCACCGCTGCAAAAGCGGGCATAGCGAGGGCTGCGCCCTGGACTACTGGAAAACAGCTCTTCGGGCCTGAATCGCAACACACGCACGGCACGAACCAAGCACACGCCGCAACGGCCCCCCAAAGGCCTGAAGGGCCGATCTCAGCAAAGCCAGGTGCGTCAGCACCTGGT
>CAITYU010000277.1 GCA_903896675.1 uncultured Planctomycetaceae bacterium | reverse complement strand
GGGGGGGCTTGGGTGAGCCGTCAGGGTAAGCTGACGGGTGGTGGTATTGTCGCGTTTTTTGACCACGGAGGACACGGAGGGACACGGAGAAATGCAGGGGTCTGGGGGCAGAGTTTTGTAAACCACGAAAGACACGAAAGACACGAAAAAAGGGATTTTTGGCGGGGGGCGTGGCTGAGGCGAGCCGGGGTCAGTTGTCAGTGGTCAGTGGTCAGTGGTCAGTGGTCAGTTGTCAGTGGTCAGTGGTCAGTTGTCAGTGATCAGTTTTCAGTGAAGTTCCCCTTGGGAGGGCGAGGCTCCTGCCGAGCCGCGGGTTGGTGGGTTGGCGTCCCCGAGCTGGTGTTGGGTGGCAGCTGGTGGTTGGGGGGGGCGTTGTGTTCAGAATTCTGTGGCATTGGTGACGGGTGAGTTTGTGACGGTGTTCCCGGGTGTGGCGTTGTTGTCTGTTGTGGGGGGATGTTTTTGCAGGAACTGCTGGAGTGCTGCGTTTGCTGCGGGCAGTTCTGGTGCCATACCGACGGCGGCGCGGAGCCATTGTTCGGCGGTTTTGAGTTCGCCCAGTTGTTCGGCGACGGCGGCGATTTCGAGTCGTTTTTCGACATTTGAGGAATCTCGAACAAGTTCCTGCTGTGTGGAGGACAGTTGTGCGCGGAGTCTGGCGATCTCTGCGGCCTGTCTGCGGAACTGTTCGGCTTCGGCTGTGCGATTGACTGCTGCGAGTAGTTCTGCCGTGCGATTGTGCAGTCGCAGGTCGAAGGGGTGTTTCTGCAGGCATCTGTTGAGGAGCTGGAGTCCGTTGTCGATCTGATTTCGGCGTTCGCTGGCAGCGGCTGCGACGAGTGCTGCATCGGGTTGTGTGGGATCGTGGGTGAGTGCCTGATTGGCGAGGGCGCTGGCTTCATCGAAGCGGCGGAGGCTGAACATGGCCTGTGCCCGGAGTGCGAGGACGTCGGGCCAGTCACCGGCTTTCTGCAGTACAGCGAGTGCCTGTTCCCAGCGTCTGAGCTGGATGAGGCAGTCGCCCCATTCGGCGTGTATTTCGCGGGCGACGGTGGAGTTGGCCGGGGCTTTTTCGGCGGCTTCCACGAAAGCGAGGGCAGCATCTTCGAAGCGTTCGAAGTCGCGGAGGATGGTGGCCTGCATGTAGATGGGGCGGTAGTCAGCGGGCGCGATGCGGGAGACTTCGCGCAGTGTCTGGATGGCCTTTTCCATGGCTCCGATGTCATACCATGAGGCGGCGAGGAGTCGGAGTGCATCGGGGTGATCCGGTTGCCATTCGAGGACCTGTCGGAGGAGGAGTGTGGCCTGGGAGTATTGCTGCAGCTGGTAGCAGATGGAGCCTGCCTGGAAGTAGGCTTCGGTGCGAGTTTTGGGGTTATGGTTGGCGGCGCTGAACAGCAGGAGTGCTTCGCGGAGTTGACCGCGCCCGCGGGCGACGAATCCGCGCAGGAGTCCGGCGTGGGCCTTCCATGCGGGGAGACTCTGGAGCTGGTCTGCGGCGGCGGTGGCAGATTTCCAGTCTGCTTTCAGAACGGCTGCTCGGCCGGACCTGTACAGATCTGCCGGTGACTGGCGGGTCCGCAGGAGAGGTATCAGGAGGGCGAGGCTGGCGACAGAGGCGAGCAGCAGCAGGCGTTTTTTTGCGGTGAATTTCATGTTTCAGGGGTGTTGGAGCTGCGTTGGTGCGGACGCGGGGGTGTGTGGGTGGATTAGAGCAGGAAGTGGTCCTGAGTGCATCTGACGGCAGAATCGGGCCGTATTCCCGTACGGTACCAAGTTCGTTTGCTGTGGGCGTGCAGGTTGACCGGGGGCAGTTTTCGGCATAGATTCAGGCTGTATGAACAGAGCCTGAGTAAAACCTGCAAAGCCGACGCTGCATAGACTCGGAAAAAACCTTGGACGAATCTTTGGAAAATACGGTTAGTTTTGACCAGCTTGGGCTGAGTGCCCCGACTTTAAGGCTGCTGGCGAAGATCGGGTATGATCAGCCCAGTCCGATACAGGCAGCATTGATTCCGATTGCTCTGACGGGTCGTGACTGCATCGGTCAGGCTCGTACGGGCACTGGTAAGACGGCGGCATTCATGCTGCCGACACTTGAGCAGGTGGACAGTGAGCGGGGTGTGGTGCAGGTGCTGGTGCTTGCTCCGACGCGGGAGCTGAGTGAGCAGGTGTATCTGGAGTCTCGCAAGCTGGCGGGCAACATGCCGCTGAATTTTGCACTGGCGGTGGGCGGCCGTCCGATGGGTCGGCAGATTGATGACCTGCGCAGGGGGGCTCAGATTGTCATTGGGACTCCGGGGCGTGTGCAGGACCTGATGAAGCGTGGTCATCTGCGTTTTGAGGAGCTGTTCATTGCGGTGCTGGACGAAGCGGACCGGATGCTGGACATAGGATTTCGTCCGGACATTGAGCGCATTCTGCGGGCTTGTCCGAAGGACCGTCAGACGCTGCTGCTGTCGGCGACGATGCCACCTGACGTGATGAAGCTGGCTCAGCGGTACATGGTGGAACCGGAGTCTGTGGATTTGTCCGAAGACCGGGTTGTGGTGGACACGATTGAGCAGTTCTATGCGACGGTGGATGAGGATCGGAAGCTGCCGCTGCTGCTGCGAATTCTGGCTCATGAAAAGCCATCGCAGGTCATTGTGTTTACTCGGACAAAGCGTGGTGCGGACAAGCTGTACGATGTATTTTCGCGTCGTCTGAAGTCGAGCAGAATTGCGTGTATTCATGGAGACATGCCGCAGAGCAAGCGAGACCGTGTGATCAAGGCGCTGCGTGCCGGAGAGTTGCGGCTGCTGATTGCGACGGACGTGGTGGGGCGTGGGATTGACGTGAGCGGAATTTCGCACATTATCAACTACGACATTCCGGAATACTGTGACGACTATGTGCACCGTGTAGGTCGAACGGGTCGACTGTCTTCGGACCAGAATGGCCGCGCAGTGACCTTTGTGACGCTGGCCCAGGGCGGCGAGCTGACGAACATCGAGAAGCGTATCAACACGGTGCTTCCGGAGTATCAGCTGGAGGGATTTGATGCATTCCGTCGTCGCGAGCGACGTTCACGTGAGGTGAAGCGTTTTGGTGCTGACCGGGACGAGTGAGGCGAATGACTGTCGTCGCTGGTGTCCTGCGAGTGTTTCTGCTGGCCCTGTGTGTGGTGGCGGTTGCGGGACTGTGGGCAGAGCGATGGTGGGTGGCGGAGCTGCTGGTGAGTCTGCGTGTGCAGCAGGTGTGTGTGCTGGTGCCTGTGTTACTGCTGTCGATGGTGGCTCGGATGTCGCGGTGGTGGCGGCTGTGTGCGGTGCTGCTGCTGTGCTGGCATCTGTGGTGGCTGCGAACGGCGTGGCGGGCCGAGGGTCCGTCGGCGGATCTGACCCTGCCTGCTGAGAGGCTGACGGTGTGTGTGGCGAATGTGCAGGCGGATAATCCGGATGTGGCGTCAGTGGTGGGCTCGCTGCGTGCCTGTGATGCGGATGTGATCGCGGTGCTGGAGCTGACGCGGGCATTGCGGATTCGTCTGTCGGGCGAGTTTGCTGAGTCGCATCCGTATTTTCTGTGGGAGGAGCGGGAGCCCGGTCATTTTGGAATCGGGCTGTTGTCGAGGCTGCCGATTCGGAGTTCGGCGATTGTGAATTATCGATTGCCATCGGTGCCATCGATTGAAGCTGAGCTGGAGTTACCGGGTGGTGGTGTGGTGCAGCTGATTGCGACTCATCCGCGTCCGCCGATGGATGCGTGGCAGCATCGTATGCGGAACGAGCATCTGGGAGTGCTGGGGGATCGGGTGGCTGAGTTGCGCGGTGCTGGTGGTTTGCCGGTGATTGTGGTGGGCGACCTGAATGTGACTCCGTGGTCACCGACGTATGGACGGTTTCAGGAGCGTGGTGGATTGTGGAGTGCGACAGCGGGTGGCGGTTTGGAGCCGACGTGGTATCAGCGGCCTGGTTTTCTGTACGGTCTTGTTCTGGATCATGTGCTGCACACGGATGGTGTGAGGTGTGCGGGTCGGCGGATCCTGTCGGGGAACGGATCGGATCATCGACCGGTTCTGACGGAATTTCAGATTGAGTGAGTGCTGTGTGGCCGACTTATTTGGTGAGAAACAGGGGGCTGTCAATCAGGTCATGCAGTATGCGGCGGCAGGTTCTGTGTGTGGGTGTGAGCTGGCGTGAATACGTCTGCAGCAGTTCTAGTTCGGTCCATGCGAGAGAGCGTCCGTTGGCCCATGTGGCGAGATGTTTGATCAGGTTGAAGGTGATCTGATCGACGCGATCGTTGGCGAGGTATTGTTTCAGGCTGTCGACTCCGTCGACAGCAGTTCCGTCAGGCAGTGCAGAAGCGGCATCGACAGGATCCGTGCGTCTGCGTCCTGAGGCGTCGTACTGTTCGAAGGGGAGTCCCCACGGGTCGATACCGG
>CAITYU010000276.1 GCA_903896675.1 uncultured Planctomycetaceae bacterium | reverse complement strand
TGTCTGCTGCTGCTTTCGGTTGGCAGCGCGCAGTGGTCACAGCAGCGTCCGTGGCGGCCTTCGTGGCTGTATGAACGCATGGAAGCGGCTGGCTGGATTAACTACCGCAGTCCACGTCCGCCGTTTGCACCGCCTCGTGAATCCCTGTTTGCAAAAACCCCGAGGCCTGGCGAGACAGAAACATTTGTCAGCAGCCGCGGGGATCAGGTGACTTTCGAGGCCACGACTGATGCCAGCGGCGCCGCAGTTGTGCGGATAGTGGCTGCGAAGATTGGTGGTGGCGTGTTGATTCCGTCATCCTCTGTACCAGGCCCGGTGGTTCTGTCAGACCCCGGTATTCCGCTGCACCCGGATTCGCCGATTGCAGCCACAGCGGAAGCTCAGGCAGTGGCTGCAGTGCGGCGAATCTTTGGATTCATACCCGCCGGCAGACCGTATACAGCCGGCGGAACTCTGTATTTGCCTTCATTGAGCAATCCGCAGACTGCGTGGAAAACGGAACGCGGGGCATTGCGAGTGGCGTTCACGGATCGGCTGCTGGGCAAGTGTGTGCAGCGCTGCGATGTTCTGTTTTGTGAAGACCGACCATTTGGGGTTTTGCAGTGGAAGCTGACTGTCACAGCGGCTGCAAACAGCGAAGTACTGCACACGGAAACGTGGACAGTACAGGGCTATTGAGGGGCCAGCTCGCTGAGCTGCATGCGCTGCTGCAACACCACCGCACCCTGTTCGTCACAAATCTGCATGCGAATCACCGGATCGGGTTCTTTCCAATCTATCAGGATGTTGCCAAAATTCACATCAAACCATGTCAATCCAAGGCGATAAGGGTTGATTTCATTGGCAAATCGGACTCCGGTTTTAGTGAAGTTGCCTGACGGCTGATTCAGACTGCTGCTTGTGGCTTCATAAAGTGGGTAGCCAACACCTTCGGGACCGGTGGCAGGCAGAGCAGCCAGTTCGGCCAGATGCCGGTCGCCGCTGATCAGCAGCACTCCCTTCGCAGCAGTGCTTTTGATCAACCCAAACAGCCGTTCGCGTTCCCGCGGAAAATTGCCCCACATTTCCCAGCCATGCTGATTGGAAAGCACCTGGTAGCTGGAACCGATGATCCGCAGTTCGGCGGGCTGCCGCAGCTGTTCAGCCAGCCAGGTCCATTGCGCTTCACCGAGTACCGTGGCGTCAGCGTCGTCGTTGGGCAGATAGCGGCCGCGATAGCCTTCACCAGGTTCTCGCGCATCGAAGCCTTTCTTCAGGGGACTGCGGAAATAACGGGCATCAAGGAGGATCACCTGCACACGCTGGCCTGGGGGACCATAGGTTTGCGACGAATAGATCCCTTCGCGGTGTCGCCGCGCGTCCTTCGCGTCAGCCTGAATGAAATCCAGAAACACCTGTTGCGATTCACGCCGGAATTCAAATTCTGCGCCCGCATCATCCCGGCCGAAGTCATGGTCATCCCACGTCGCTATTACCGGGCACTGCTGACGCAGCTTCGCAAACCCAGGCTGCTCTTCCAGCTGCCGATATTTCCTTCGCAGCAGCTGCATGTCGTTGGTATCGCCATAGATATTGTCGCCCAGCAGGATAAACAGCTGAGGCTTGCCAGCCACGACGGCATCCCAGATGGGCTGCGGCTTGTCCTGTCTGGCGCAGGAACCGAAGGAAATACGTTGCAGCGGTTGAGTGACGGCATCCTGAGCAGATGCGAGGTTGGCACAGATGGCCCAGAAGCAGACGGCAATTACCAGATGCACTGGGGCAACATGGATTGAATGACGGATTGCAGGCACGGAGTCAGCTCCTGTTGACGGAGTTTGGTTCGGGGGATCGACAACTGCTGGATAGCTGCAGGATATTCGCTGTCGATGAAAAAAATGCAAACGATCAGCGGTGCCGGGACAAGTTCCGGATTGGATGACAATTCCGCATGAAATCGTCAGAATTTGGACAACACGCCGCAGCTTCCTCTTCCACAGGGCTCTGTCTTCCGCAATGAATCTCTTTGCCGCAGCCGAACAGCAGAATCGTGACTCCGCCCGACCGCTTGCAGCCCGCATGCGGCCGCAAGCACTCGCTGAATTCTGCGGGCAGCAACACATCCTTGGCGACGGCAAACTGCTCCGCCGAATGCTCGATGCCGATCGCATCGGTTCGATGATCTTCTATGGCCCGCCAGGCACTGGCAAGACGACACTGGCTGAGCTCATCGCCCGCCATACTCGCCGCCGCTTCGAACGGCTCAACGCCACCACCGCCGGTGTCAAAGACGTCCGCGAACTGCTCAGTGCAGCCGGCGACCGACTTGCCGCCGACGGGACACAGACGGTGCTGTTTATTGACGAACTCCATCGGTTTTCTCGCAGTCAGCAGGACATTCTGCTCCCGGATGTCGAAAACGGTACGATCTCGCTGATCGGCGCCACCACCGCCAACCCGTTCTTTTCGCTTGTGGCCCCGCTGATCAGTCGCAGCCAGGTCTTCGAATTCAAAGAACTCACACAGGCTGATCTGGAAAGCCTGCTGCAGCGGGCGCTGACGGATTCACGCCGCGGGCTGGCCACCCACCAGGTAGCCGTTGAACCCGATGCACTCGCCTGCCTTGCCCGGCTCAGCGACGGCGACGCGCGCCGCGCTCTGACCGCTCTGGAAATAGCCGTCCTGTCCGTCGCCCGCACCACAAAACTGGTGGATCAGGCCGTTGTTCAGGAATCACTGCAGCGACGAGTCATCCGGTTTGATCCGACCGGCGACGAACATTACGACGTGGCCAGCGCATTCATCAAAAGCATCCGTGGCAGCGACCCCGATGCCGCACTCTACTGGCTGGCACGAATGCTGGAATCCGGCGAAGATCCGCGCTTCATCGCCCGCCGGCTCGTCATTGCTGCGTCAGAGGACATCGGTAACGCCGACCCCCGCGCGCTGCCGCTGGCCGTCGCTGCATGGCAGGCGGTCGAATCCGTTGGCATGCCGGAATGCCGCATCAATCTTGCTCAGGCCGTGACCTTCCTCGCCTGTGCCCCCAAATCCAACGCC
>CAITYU010000275.1 GCA_903896675.1 uncultured Planctomycetaceae bacterium | reverse complement strand
GGCACTGGCCAACCCGAACCCCGGGAATCTGCAGGAAGCGGCCAACGGGATTGCTCTGCTGACACTGGCCATTCGCAGTCTGAATCTGTCCTTGCAGGGAAATCCGGATGAAACGGAAGCGTGGGTGATGCTGGGACAGGCATATGTACGCCTCAGCAATCTGGAGACGCTTGTCAGCGGCACGGATCCCAGCCCACGGCTCCGCCAGACTCGTTATTTCCAGGCCGTCGCCGCCTTTCGGCAGGCGGTGAAAACCAATCCAAACTGGATTCAGGCATGGGAAGGCCTGATGAACAGTTATCAGTTGATGCAGCGTCAGGACCTGCTGCTGGAGGCTTTGGACAAGTGGCTGACACTGGCTGAAACGACGACCGTGCTGCCTTCGCAGCAGGAGAAGTTCGAGGAATTCCGGACTCAGTGCTATGCCCAGCGGCGCGAGTTGGAGGACATGATTACGGAGTCTGACAGTCAGCTGGACAAGGAGATTGAGCGTCAGATTGCGGCGAATGCTGAAGCGCTGAAGCAGCAGGCGGCGACAGCCGGAGGCAAGGACCAGGCTCTGGATCCGGAGCTGGCAGATGCGGAAGAGGCGCGGGAAGCGATCATGTCGGCCGCCGTGGCGAATCGGTCCGGCAGGCCTCTGAGGGCACTGAACGTGCTGCAGGAGAAGAACGCGATGATCCGCAAGCTGCCGATGGGGGTCGTGCTGCTGGGGCAGTTGTTGCTGGAAACCGGTGAAATGGAGGAGGCGTATCTGCTGCTGCTGGGCATCAGTGAGCAGGCGTCGAAACAGCCCGAGATTTTCTTCGGAACGGAGTGGCAATTACCGCTGGCGATCAGCCAGTTGGGAGTCTGCGACTACACGACGGCGGCTGCCACGTGGGGCGTGCAGATGGCCGATATGGAGCGTGAGCTGTCGAAATCGGCGGTGTATTCGCTGCCGATTTATTCGCTGCCGCTGGTGGCGGACAGCAACTACCAGATCAATGGAGCTCTGCCGGTCTGGCCGTTCCGACATGCGACCCTGCTGGCCCAGCAGATCAATGGATCGAATGAACCGCTTGCGGATCTGGCGCTGATGCAGGCAATTGTGAAGCTGGAAGCGGCCGATCTGGAGAGTGCGAAGGCGATTCTGAAACGGATTGTGACGGAGTTCGGAGAAACCCGTTCGCGCGGACTGGCACTGGTGTATTACTCGATGGTCGATCGCGACTCGCAGCAGGTTCTTGAACCACTGTCGTTCAATCCGTGGGAGGAATTTGAATTTCCCGGGGAGCCTCGTCCGCCGGCTCAGCCTGCTGCCGGTGCTCCCGGCAGTCCCGGTGGTCCGGGCGCTGCCGGCCCCGCGACCGGGCCGGTTGGCATTCCCGGTCTGCCGGCGGGTGCAAATCCAGCAACAACTCCCGGGCCCAGCGGGGCTCAGCAGTGACCTCAGAGTCCGAATTCCTGTTTGACTGATATGTTTTAAACGCGAATGGATCCGCATGCAGACTGGTACTGAATCAAGCCGCCCCCGTGGCTCACGCTCAGCCTTGGGGATTCTGCTGGGCCTGGCTGTGGATCCCCGGTTCTGAGCTCGTCGGTGTGCACTTCGACTGTTTCCTCAATTTCTGTTCCTTTGTGGCCCGCCTGCACGATTTCGAGCGAAGAGTGAGTGGGAGCTGGAGTCAGCGATGTCGATGGGCTGGAGTACTGCGGAGGACGAACTGCGACAGGAGCTGGATCCGGGCGAGCGGCTGCTGTGGGCCGGTCAGCCACGGCAGGGCCTGCGCCTGCAGACCAGTGACTTTGTGATGATACCGGCCAGTCTCATGTGGGGAGGGTTTGCGATTGCGTGGGAGGTGATGGCGTTTGCCATCGGAGCTCCGATCTTCTTTAAGCTCTGGGGGATCCCGTTTGTCCTCGTCGGACTGTACAACATGGTCGGTCGTTTTTTCTTTGACGCGCGCAGTCGCGCACGAACTTTTTATGGTCTGACGGATCGCAGTCTGCTGTTGATTACGGGCGGTCGCAGGCGAATGGTGCGGCGGTTTGATCTGACGCAACTGGGGCCGATTTCGCTGCAGGAACACGGCGATGGTTCGGGCGTGCTGTCCTTCGGAGCACTTGTTACTGCCAGTGCGGTGTCCAACCCCATGGCGCAGCAGTTGATCCGGATGGCGGGCCGCAACCTGAACGGGGGCCTGCCGTATCTGGAGGTACAGGAGGATGTGCGTGGTGTGTATCGCAGGGTGAGGGACGCGATTGAAGCAGCCGAGAATGCTCGGCAGGCAGATTGACAGGTGGTTCCCGGCAGCACTCATGCCGACAAAACAGCGGTGTTTTTCAGGAATGTCGCCGGGCATTCCTGACACCATGGAGAAAACCGTAGCCTCGGCTTCAGCCCGGGCAAGTTACCTGCAGAGGGACTCTGAAAACACGGGGTTTCTCAACCGCGGAACCTCCGCATCACACCTCAAGCCGACCTTTGTCCACGGCATCAGGAAAGCCTCGGTTGTGATTCGAGGCCTTTTCGCGAACTGCCAACTGCCAACTGAAAACTGAAAACTGAAAATGCTGAGCATCTGTGTTTTTTGTGGCTCGAAGAGCGGTGATCGTCCGGAGTACGCTGAAGCGGCTGAGGAGCTGGGGCGATCTCTGGCGAGGCACGGTCATCAACTGGTGTATGGGGGCGGCAGCACCGGGATTATGGGGTTGCTGGCGGATGCGGTCCTGATTGGTGGTGGCCGTGTGATAGGAGTGATTACCGAGCATCTGGCGCGTCCGGAGCTGATGCATGTCGGTGTTTCCGATATGCGAATTACCCGCGATATGCATGCCAGAAAGTCTTTGATGCATTCGCTGGCGGACGTGTATGTGATTCTTCCGGGTGGTTTTGGCACGATGGAAGAATTTTTTGAAGCTGTGACGTGGGCTCAACTGGAGCTGCATGAGCGTCCGGTGCTGCTGCTGAATGTCGCTGGACTGTATGACGGTCTGGTGCGGATGATGGACGACATGGTTGTGCATGGATTTCTGTCGCAGCGTTGTCGTGCCCTCGTGACGGTGTGTGAGCACAGCGAAGAACTGTGGCGTGAGCTGACACGGATTGCGGACCGGGGGTAGCGGGAGCCTGTCGCCCGGCGATTCTGTGCATTCCGCGGGGGACCGGTTGCGGACTGAAACTGCGGGCTTTACAGAAACCGTGTATCTGCTAAAGAATACCGCCCCTGCGGTTTCTGCCTGACCATTCACTGGAGCTGTCCTCATGCCGGTTTATCTTGGAGTTGACATCGGAACAAGTGGTACGAAGACGCTGGCGATGCGTGAGGACGGAGAAATTCTGGGTTCATCCACGGCCGAATATCCGCTCAGCAATCCGAAACCGGGCTGGTCTGAGCAGAGTCCGGCGGACTGGTGGCAGGCCGTTGTGGATTCCGTGAAGAAGGTGCTGCGTGTCGCGAAGCTGAAGTCTGCAGACATTGGCGGTATCGGGCTCAGCGGTCAGATGCACGGCAGCGTTTTTCTGGACCGCAGGCATCAGGTCATCCGCCCGGCTTTGCTGTGGAATGATCAGCGTACTGTGGCTGAGTGTGCTGAGATTGAAAGTCGGGCTGGGGGCCGTGCGGAGCTGATTCGGATGGTGGCCAATCCGGCTTTGACCGGGTTCACTGCTCCCAAGATTCTGTGGCTGCGAAATCAGGAAAAACGCAATTTTGACCGTACTGTGCAGGTCCTGCTGCCCAAGGACTACGTGCGATTCTGTCTGACGGGCGAGTTTGCGACGGAGGTCAGCGATGCCTCGGGAACACTGCTGCTGGACGTTGTGAACCGCTGCTGGTCGACCGAGCTGCTGCAGAAGCTGGATCTCAGCGGCAGCCTGCTTCCGCGGGTTTATGAGAGCGAGGATGTGACGGGAGTTCTGACGGAGTCAGCGGCGAAGCAGATGGGGCTGCGAGCGGGGATTCCGGTGGTGGGTGGTGGCGGTGATCAGGCGGCCAGTGCGATTGGCAATGGCATTGTGGGGCGGGGCGTGGTTTCGGCAACGATGGGAACCAGTGGTGTCGTGTTTGCTCACAGTGACGAGGTGCAGGTGGATCCGCAGGGACGGCTGCACACATTCTGTCATGCGGTGCGGGGCAAGTGGCATGTGATGGGCTGCGTGCTTTCGGCGGGGGGCAGTCTGCAGTGGTTTCGCAATCAATTGTGCCACGCCGAGGTGTTGCTGGCGAAAAAGCAGAAGATTGATCCCTATGAATTGATTACCAGTGAGGCTGCTGCGGCTCCGGCGGGCAGTGAAGGGCTGTTTTTCCTGCCGTATCTGACAGGCGAGCGAACTCCGCACGCCGACCCGCATGCTCGCGGAAGCTGGATCGGGCTGAGTCTGCGACATGGCAGGAGCCATCTGGCGCGATCGGTCATGGAAGGAGCGACCTATGCGATGCGGGATTCGCTGGAGATTGCGAGGGGGATGAACATACCGGTGCAGGAGATTCGGCTGTCAGGTGGTGGCGCGAGAAGTCCGTTCTGGCGGCAGATGCAGGCCGACATCTACGGTCAGCAGGTGGTCACAATCAATGCGTCTGAAGGTCCGGCATATGGTGTGGCCCTGCTGGCGGCGGCTGGCACGGGAGCCTACAAGTCGGTGGAAGAGGCCTGTCGGGCGACCATTTCGGTGGTCACGCGTACCAAACCCAAAGCTGCTGCGTTGAAGACTTACAATGCAGCATTCCCCGTCTATCAGCAGTTGTATCGTTCGCTGAAAGCGGATTTTGCCGCGATCCAGGGACTGCTGCGTTAGTCGCGTGATAACCCCGCATCCGCAATGGCGGATGCGGGCTCCCGACTGCACACGAACGGACCGGGCCCCTGATCAGCCGGCGAGCCGTCGTGTGGCCTGCCTTGCCGATGCGTGGGCAGCCACTGTACCCGCGCTGCCGGAAACCTCATTTGCGAACCGGTTCTGCGGCGGGCCTCGTCAGGCGATCCACGACATAATAGAACACAGGGGTCAGGAAAATCCCGAACAGGGTTACTCCCAGCATACCGCTGAACACTGCGGTCCCGAGGGCCTTCCGCATCTCTGCTCCCGCTCCGGTCGCGAACACCAGCGGAACAACTCCCAGTATGAACGCGAAGGACGTCATCAGAATCGGCCGCAATCGCTGACGGCAGGCCGCCAGCACCGCGACCTGGGCTGAGTAACCTTCGTCACGCCGCAGTTTGGCATATTCCACGATCAGAATCGCGTTCTTGCAGGCCAGACCGATCAGAACCACGAAGCCCACCTGCGTGAAGATGTTGATGTCCATTTCCGCCATAGCCACTCCGGCCAGCGAACACAGCACACACATGGGCACCACCAGAATCACGGCGAGGGGCAGTGTCCAGCTTTCATACAGAGCCGCGAGCACCAGAAATACGAAGGCCACGGATCCGGCAAACAGCAGCATTCCCGTACTGCCGGACGTGCGTTCCAGAAAAGCCAGTTCCGTCCATTCGGCAGCCATGGTCGGAGGCAGTTCGCGTGCAGCCAGTTGTTCCAGTGCTGCGATGCCTTCACCGCTGCTGAAACCGGGCGACGCGTTTGCAGTAATCGCTGCGGCCGGATACATGTTGTAGCGAGTTACCATCAGCGGACCGCCGATGCGCCGCACGGAAGCGACGGACCCGAGCGGGATCATCTGCCCGTCCCGATTTCGCACCTGCAGCTTCTTCACATCTTCGATGCGATCCCGGAATTCGCGATCCGCCTGGACCACCACCTGCCACGTCCGCCCGAACAGCCCGAAATCGTTGACATAACGGGAACCCAGATATCCCTGCAGCGTGCCGAACACTTCAGCCATCGATACGCCCAGCGACAGGCAGGCATCACGATTGACATCCACAAACAGTTGCGGCGCGTTGACATTGAACACACTGAGCAGCCCGCGCAGCTGCGGCAACTGGCCAGCCTCACGAACCAGTGCGTCCGTCTGGTCCTGCAGCCCCTTCAGTCCCAGATCACCGCGATCCTCCACCATCAGTTTCAGCCCGCCGGCACGTCCCACTCCGGAAACTGCCGGTGGAGGATTGATGGTGACTGTCGCTTCAGGAATCTCCGCGGCGTATTGTTTCAGCAGCGATTCCTGAATTGCTGATGCCCCCAGCTCTGCCGTCTGCCGCTCCTCAAACTCGTCCAGAATGATGAACATCGAACAGAAGTTTGACGCTCGAGCACCCAACTGGAACGAGTTTCCGGCAATCGCATTGACGGCTCGGACGCCCGCAGTTTCCAGAGTGATGCGTTCCACCTTCTGCAGTGTTTTCAGAGTGCGTTCGGACGATGCGGCATCCGGCAACTGCACACTGCACACCAGATAGCCCTTATCCTGCGTTGGAATGAAACCGCTGGGCAGTGATGTGAATCCATACCACGTCAGCACCAGCAGCCCGCCATACACCGTCAACACCAGCAGCGGAACTCGCAGCAGTTTCCCCACTCCGTACTCATACCCTGTCACCGAAAATCGCATGGCGGAGTTGAAGCCGCGAAACAGCCAGCCCAGACTGAAGTTGAGCAGTCGGGTCAGCCAGTCCTGCGGCCCATGACGCGGTCGCAGCAGCACAGCAGCCAGTGCCGGGCTGAGTGTCAGCGAATTGACGGTGGAAATCAGTGTGGATACGGAAATGGTCATGGCGAACTGCAGGAAAAACTGTCCCACCAGACCGGACACGAAGGCACAGGGAATGAATACGGCTGCAAGTACCAGTCCCACCGCAATGACAGGCCCGGTCACTTCCTCCATGGCCCGCATCGTGGCTTCCTTCGGGGCCAGTCCCCGCTCAATATTCTGCTCCACGGCCTCCACCACCACGATCGCATCATCCACCACAATGCCGATGGCCAGCACCAGTCCGAACAGGGTCAGATTGTTCAGGCTGAAACCGAACAGAGCCAGTGCCGCGAAGGTTCCAATGATGGCCACGGGGACGGCAATCAGCGGAATGATGGCCGGTCGCCAGCCCTGCAGAAACAACAGCACCACAAGTGCGACCAGGATCACAGCATCGCGCAGTGACTTAAAAACCTCGCGAATCGACTCTCGGACGAACGGTGTCGTATCGTACCCCGCTTCAGCAATCACACCCTCGGGAAAGTCCTTTGACAGTTCCGTCACTCGCGCCTTGATCAGGTCTGCCGTTTCCAGAGCGTTGGCATCGGGCAACTGAAAGATCGCCAGTCCCACGGTGGGTTTCTGGTTGAAACGGTTGTTGGTTTCTTCAGCGCGTGCAGCCAGTTCCACTCGTCCCACGTCACGAACTCGCAGCATGCGACCGTCCGGCTGGGAGCGGACGATGATGTCTTCGAAGGCCGGAATGGATTCCAGTCGACCTGGCACGGTCAGTGGAATCTGCCATGCCTGCTGTCCGGCGACGGGGCCCTGCCCCAGTTGTCCCAGTGCCACTTCCACATTCTGTTCGCGGACGGCATTGGCCACGTCTGCGGCTGTCAGTCCGCGGACGGCCAGCTTGTCAGGATCCAGCCAGATTCGCATGCTGTAATCCCGCTGCCCGAACACTCGCACTTCACTGACCCCGGGCACACGGCTGAGCTCATCCTGCAGGTGCAGACGGGCGTAATTGCTGAGATACAACTGGTCATACCGACCGTCGGGACAGTTGATGCTGACCTGCAGCAGAATGTCGGGCGAACGTTTGCGAGTAATGACTCCGGTGCGTCGTACAACTTCCGGCAGTGTCGGCAGGGCCAGACCGACCCGATTCTGAACCAGAACCTGTGCCAGATTCAGATCGACACCGGGCTTGAAGGTGACGGTGAGTGCGTATGAGCCGTCGTTGGTGCTGGACGAATTCATGTACAGCATGTCTTCAACGCCGTTCACTTTCTGTTCAATCGGGGCGGCGATGGTTTCCGCGACCGTCTGAGCACTGGCGCCGGGATAGTTGCACTGCACTTCCACTGTGGGCGGAGCAATCTGGGGGTACTGTGCCAGTGGCAGACGCGTCAGCGCGATGGCGCCGACCATCGTAATCACGATGGAAATCACGGCCGCAAAAATGGGGCGATCAATGAAGAAATGTGAACGCAAAATCGGCTGCCGACAGAGTATTTCGCAGGTGCTGCCCGGGAGACATCCCGTGACCTGACGGGCAGTATATCAGTCGGCGGGCAGGCATCCCACCCCGCAGCACTCGCCCGTTGGCCGCTCCTGTTTTACAATTCGCGTGCCGGTCCCGCGGCGTTTGTCGCCGGGGTTCCGGACTGCTGCATCTCTGCTGCCCGGACACCTCATGATCGCATACGACCCCTATCGCTGGTGGAAATCCACATTCTCATGGCGTGGCACGGCCCTGCCTCTGGCACTCAGCCGCGTCCTGATCTTCCTGCTTTACGCCATACTGATTCAGTCACTGTACGAGTACGGTGCTGACGCCGGCTGGATTTCGGAAGTGTACTTTCTGGGCATCGATCCGGCCGGGCACGCAGTGCTGGGATCACTGATCGGCTTTCTGATCGTATTCCGCATCAATGCCTCAAATACCCGCTGGTGGGAAGGCCGCACCCTGTGGGGCACACTGATCAATAACAGTCGCAATCTGGTTCGCTTTGCCAGTCAGCACTGCAGTGAACCTGAGGAACTGGCTCGGCTGATCACCGGTTACGTCATGTGCCTGCGACG
>CAITYU010000274.1 GCA_903896675.1 uncultured Planctomycetaceae bacterium | reverse complement strand
CTGGGCCTCGGTTGTGCGGCGCTGTCGTCCTTCCGCAGTGGCAGCATATTATCAGCCGAGGAGACTTTAACGGCAGAGCGGACACCGGGTTTTGGTCGGGCGAAATCCGTGATCGTGGTGTTTGCCAGCGGTGGTCAAAGTCAGCTGGACATGTGGGACCCCAAGCCTGATGCGCCGCGCGAGATCCGTGGTGCGTTTGATTCGATAGCGACGGCCGTTCCCGGGCTGCGATTCTGTGAATACATGCCGCAGATTGCCCGGGTGGCGGATCGTCTGACGGTCGTTCGCAGTATGTCGCACGAAGACCTTGACCATGGGTCAGCATTTTATCTGGCGATGACGGGGCGCTATCATCGGCGGAAGTCCGGCAATCCGCCTCCGGCTTCCGACGATCAGCCCTGCTGCAGTTCGATACTGCAGCGAATCCGTCCATCACTGACAGCTCCGCAGACGGCAGTGCATCTGAATGGCCCTGCCGTCGTTCCCGAATTGCCGGCTCCGGGTCAGTACGGTGGATTACTTGGCAGGGGATTTGATCCACTCACACTCGGTGACGTCTCCAGAGACTTCAACGCGATTCCTTCACTGCTGCCGCAGCCCGATCTGCCACAGATCAGGCTGGATGCTCGTCGCGGTCTGCTGCAGCAGATCGAATCGCAGATGCCGCTGCTGGAGCAGCATCAGATGCTGCTGGAAAAGCATGCGATGTATCGCCAGGCATTTGAGATGCTGGCCAATCCCACGGCTCGCGGAGCCTTCGATCTCAGCGCCGAACCCGACTCAGTCAAAGATCGCTATGGACGCAATCAGTCGGGACAGGCCTGTCTGCTGGCTCGTCGTCTGGCAGAAGCTGAGGTACCGCTGATCACGGTATTCTGGTCACCCAGCAACCGCGGGCAGGATCGTGAACCTGACAACACGGATCTCTGGGGCTGGGATACTCACAATGACATTTTCGACGGTCTGCGACATCACCTGCTGCCACGTTTTGACCAGGGTTTTTCGGCGCTGATCGAAGACCTTGATCAGCGCGGGCTGCTGGAAACAACTCTCGTAATCTGCATGGGGGAATTCGGTCGCGCTCCGCTGGTGGCACTGGAACCACGTTTTGCGGGTGCACTGCCTGGTCGCAAACACTGGAGCTCTGTGTACTCCATCGCCTTTGCGGGTGCCGGAGTTCGTCGCGGAACGGTACTTGGTGCTTCGGATGACCGAGGTGCGTGGCCAGCCGAACAGGCCTGGGGGCCCTGGGATGTCACGGCCACGATATTTGCCGCACTGGGTATTGATCCCGCTCGACACTACCGGGACCCGGTCGACCGTCCCATTCGCATCAGCGATGGCAGTGTCATGGCAAAACTTTATACCGGTTGACTTTCAACGGATGCATCAAAGCAGCATCACCAGACCATCCAGCCCGGACAGTCGTGCATAGACGGCCAGCACCTGCTGCGAAGACTGACAGATCGGTTCCAGAGTGACCGCCACATGGCGACCGTGGGCTGTGCTGCGGAGCGAGTAGGGTGGATCGATCTCCATCCCCAGTTCCTCTCGAACACTCCACACCACGCGGGCCGTGAAATTGGAATCGGCATAGCCGATCACCTTGAACGTCCATGCACAGGGAAAACTGTGCTGGCTTTCAAGCAGTTCCGCCGACGGCAGATTGACCATGCAACGCCTCGCTTTCCTCGAACCCTGATTTTCAGTGTGCCGTGAGCAAACGCACTTTTTCGTCGATGAAGGAGAGGTGGTGCGGAATGTGTGCTGTCACACGTTCCAGCAGCGTCTCCAGCGTCAGCGGACCCGCTTCACTGTGCACCCCGGTTCGCTGAAAGTCCTCAAGTTCCGTCTGTCGCAGAATTCGAGCGACCTGCGATCGAACAAGACTGATCAACTGCAACTCGTCTTCCACAGAACGCTGCTCGTAATGCAGACCCGCAGCAAACCGATCCGGGTCACCACCAAACAGTGTCGGGTTTTCCTCCACCAGCACGCGTTTGATGCGATCCGCATAGATGGTTTCGAAGTCGGCAATGTGACAGACGACCTGCTGAATTGTCCATTTGCCCGGGACCGGACAGGCCCGCCAGCCATCCCGTCCAACGCGCATCACGGCATCCTTCAGCAGAACCGGACCGCGTTCATATTCCTGCAGCAGTTCATCCAGACTCATAACGCACTCCGACAGCAGACTGAACAAAAAACCATGAAACCGGTCCGACACACCATACCGGATGCTACTTTCCCGCAGTCAGTCCGGCAATCCGCCGAAAAAAACCGGAATTAACGATACCGGCAAAAAGCTGTGATCGGTCTGGTCCGCCCGCACCTGCTCAGGATACTCTGCCGTCCACTGTCTGCACCCCGACTGAACAACCTCTGCGGAGAACTCCGAATGAGCCGAACCTGCCTCAGGGGCGGAGTGGTGTATGATCCCCGGAACGGGATCAACGGTGAACTGCGCGACGTCTGGATGCAGGATGGTCGCTGCATTGCGGCTCCGGCAGACCCTGCAGACCATGCTGAAGTGATCATCGATGTGACGGGGATGGTGATCATGCCGGGCGGAGTGGACATGCACTGCCATATCGCCGGTCCCAAGGTCAACACCGCGAGAAAGATGCTTCCCGACCAGCGGCGTAAGACACCGCCGATGCTCCGCACCCGACTGACACGTTCCGGGACACTCGGGACCGTGCCATCCACATTCAGCACCGGGTATCTTTATGCGGGTCTGGGTTACACAACAGCCTTCGATGCTGCGGTTCCACCCATCGCTGCTCGACACGCTCACGATGAACTCCAGGATACTCCCGTACTGGATCGTGGGTTCTATGTGATGATGGGCAATAACCATCTGATCATGGAACGCCTGCATGCCGGTCAATCGGAACTTCTGGACGGGGCCGTTTCATGGCTGCTGAAGTCCACTGGTGGTTATGCCGTCAAACTGGTCAACCCCGGCGGGGTGGAGATGTGGAAGTCCGGCGGTGATGGCTACTGCGGGCTGGATGATGAAGTCCCGTTGTACCGCACAACACCGCGACAGATTCTGCGTGAGCTGGCGATGTCTGCCGATCGGCTGCAGCTGCCACATCCTGTCCACGTGCACTGCAATCAACTGGGCATCCCCGGCAACTGGACCACGACACTGGAAACCATGAAGTCCTTCGAAGGGGCTCGTGCTCATCTGACACATATCCAGTTCCACAGTTATGGTGGCCGACTCAGCGATCAGAGCACCTTCTGTTCACAGACACCGGCGCTGGCCGAGTACATCAACGCGAATCCGAGGCTGACTGTTGATGTTGGTCAGGTGATGTTCGGAGAAACCACTTCAATGACGGGTGACGGTCCGCTGGGGCACTACCTGCACCGGGTAACCGGACGTCGCTGGTTCAGTGGTGATGTGGAGCTGGAAGGGGGCTGCGGTATCGTACCGATCACATACCGTGACCGCAGTTTTGTCCATGCGCTGCAGTGGGCGATCGGGCTGGAATGGTATCTGCTGGTGGAAGATCCGTGGCGGATAGCCATGAGCACCGATCATCCGAACGGTGGCTCGTTCCTGGCCTACCCTGAAATCATAGCCCTGTTGATGGACAGTGCCCGTCGTCGCGAATACCTGCAGCGGCTTCCGGCGGCACTGCGGAACGCCTGCTGCCTGCCTGAACTGACGCGTGAATACTCGCTCTCGGAAATCGCCATCATTACTCGAGCGGCCCCGGCACGCATGCTGGGCCTGCACTCCAAGGGTCATCTGGGACCTGGTGCTGACGCAGATGTCTGCGTCTACAGTCGGCAGGATGATCTGGAAGCCATGTTTCGATTTCCCCGCTACGTGTTCCGACGAGGACAACTGATCATCGATGACGGCGAAATTCGGGCGGTTCCCTTTGGCAGCACATTCATGACGGTGCCCGAACAGAATCCCGATGCGGTTCCCATTATCCGCAACTGGTTCGAACGCAACTCCACCCTGCAGTTCGCCAATTTTCCGGTCGATGACCATGACGTTGGTGACGCGGTGGTTACGAATCATCCCGCCCGTCTCTGACGAACACTGGTCACCACAGCTTCACTCAGCCCAGCCCTTCGCGCGTTCCAGCGCTTTCGCCCAGCCCGCGCGAATACGTTCAACGTCTGCTTTCTTCATCTGTGGCTCAAAAGTGCGATCCGCCTGCCAACTGCCTGAGAAATCCGCAGTTGTCTTCCACACGCCCACTGCCAGCCCTGCCAGAAAGGCTGCACCAATTGCGGTGGTCTCAAAGACCTTTGGCCGTACCACCGGTACGCCCGAAATGTCAGCCTGCAGCTGCATCAGAGTATTGTTGACCGAGGCTCCTCCATCGACCCGCAGGGATGTGACTCGAATCCCGGAGTCGGCTTTCATGGCGTCCAGCACATCCGCCACCTGCAGCGCGATGGATTCCAGTGCAGCCCTGGCGATGTGTCCGGAGGTACTGCCGCGAGTCAGTCCGGCAATCAGGCCTCGAGCCCACGAATCCCAGTGTGGTGCACCCAGTCCGGAAAATGCCGGCACCAGCACAACGCCACCATTATCCGGAACCGTCTGTGCCAGCGCTTCGACGTCCGCTGAACGTCGAATGATCCCAAGACCATCACGCAGCCACTGCACAACCGCCCCGGCAACAAAGACGCTGCCCTCAAGGGCATACTCCGTCCGATTGCCAATCCGCCACGCCACAGTGCTGAGCAGTTCCCGGGTGGAAGCTTTGGGGCGAGTCCCCGTATTCATCAGCATGAAACAGCCTGTGCCGTAGGTGTTCTTCACCATTCCGGGTTTCAGGCACAACTGACCGAACAGTGCAGCCTGCTGATCACCGGCAATCCCCGCTACCGGGATCGAGCCTCCCAGCAGCTCCGCAACTGTCTCGCCGTAGATCTCACTGGAACTGCGGATCTGAGGCAGCACACTGGCCGGAATCCTGAGCGTTTTCAGCAGTTCCGCGTCCCATGTGCAGTCGTGGATGTTACAGACCATGGTACGCGACGCGTTGGTCACGTCGGTTGCATGGACGGCACCACCGGTCAGTTTCCACAGCAGCCAGGAATCGACCGTACCGAAAGCCAGTCGCCCGGCCTTCGCCAGTTCCCTGGCACCCGGAACATTCTGCAGCAGCCACGCGATCTTGGTCCCGGAGAAATACGCATCAATCTTCAGTCCCGTGCGATTGCGAAATTCCGCCGCATGGCGACCGGCCGCGAGACGACGGCAGACGTCTGCTGTACGACGGTCCTGCCAGACGATTGCCCGATGAATCGGCTGCCCGGTCTGCCGATCCCACATGATCGTCGTTTCACGCTGATTTGTGATTCCGATCGCTGCAATATCAGCGGCCGTCAGTTGTGCCCGACGCAGGGCCTGTCGCGCTGTGAACAGCTGCGTCTGCCAGATTTCGTCCGCATCGTGTTCAACCCATCCCGGCTGGGGAAAGTGCTGCCTGAACTCTTTCTGAGCTACTGCCAGGATTTCACCGCCCGCCCCAAAGACAATCGCCCGCGAACTGGTCGTACCCTGATCCAGAGCCAGAATTGCCTGAGCCATGAGAGTCGTTTCCTGAATTGCAGAATGAGCCCCAGTCAGAACCCGCAACACAACGCAGGCTCACGCGACGCTTCTGCTGCACAGCAAACCTGATCAGCCGACGAATGTCAATTCTGCGGTGACGCTGTCAATGACTTCCAGTCAATCCGCGGCGCATCCGCCCACAGCTGTTCCAGATTGTACAACTGGCGACCTTCCGGGGTGAACACGTGCAGTACCACGTCACCGTAGTCCACCAGAATCCAGTTACCCTCGGTTCGATAACCCTCAATGCTGACACGGCGATTGCCGTCCTCATGCTTCAGCTTGCGGTTCACTTCATCAGCAATTGCATGCATCTGCCGACTGCTGGTGCCGGTGGCGATGATGAAAAAGTCCACAATCGCAGTGACGCCCGTCAGGTCCAGCACGACAATATTCTGACCGCGCAACTGATCTGCAATATGGGCTGCAGCCAGTGCATTGGCCAGACTGGCCTGGTACAACTGCGGCGACCGCGGTGCAGCGGAATTGCCGGAAGTCTGAGAAGCAACGGTGTCTGTGGGGCGAGCAGGAGCAGTCATCAGAATTGGTACCGGACATGTATCGGATGTGTCAAACCCAGAGTCTACGGAGCACGACACGGCGAAACAATCCGCCGGTTCACTGTTCCGTCGAGTTTTTCGGGCAATTCCGGGGAATCCGATTATTTCTGAGGGTTTTCCGGCTGAGAGGGCCTGGCGGAATCGGACTGCGGTCCCCGAGTTCTGCGTCGACCGGCATTCAGCAGCCTGAAGGGGTTACCCTTGCCGTCAGCCGCCAGCCGCTGGTTTCGCCACCTCACCACAACATCCGGCTGATCAGCGAAAATGCCATCCACTCCACCCTGCACCGTCAGCCATTCCAGCAGCAGGTCCGCATCCTGCACACCCGCAGGCAGTGCATCAGCTCGAAAAGTCCACGCGTGCACCTGCAGGCCATATCGATGAGCTGTCTCCACCAGAGTTGTGATAGTCGGCTGTCCCTGCTGCGATACGTCAGCCACAACAAGGTTCAGAGTCACCCCCAGGCCGTCGCAGAATTCCGCAACTTCCCGCACCTTCGTTTCATCCGGCATCTTTGCTGTCAGCCAGATCAGCGGTAATGGACACTTCAGCTCACTCCGCAGCCTCCGGACTTCCGCTTCGTCGAAGCACTGCACAAACACCGGAGCTGATGCAGAATCATAACCGGCCGACTTCAGTACCTTCAGAATCTCAGCCGAACTGTCCAGACCCGCAGCTCGATGACGAGCCGGATCCTTGATTTCCACATAGACCCCCGCAGTCCTTCCCAGCGACCTGTTCAGACCGTCAATCAGCCGCAGATGTTCCTCCAGAGTCGCAATGCGAAATCGCCCCTGATCGAGGGGAAATCGAGTTCCTGCCTGCTTCCATGGACGGCCCTCGGAACGACGCTCGGTCAGTGTCAGTCGCTGCAACTCGGCCAGCGTCAGATCCATCACATACCAGCGGCCATCCGTCCTGACACGATCAGGAAATATCTGCGCCACATCCGACACATCATTCAGTGTCAGATCATGCAGCACGACAGCTACCCCGTCCTTTGACAGCACCACATCCTGTTCGATGTAGTCCGCCCCCATGGCATGCGCCAGCACTGCCGCCTCGGTGGTATGCTCGGGCACATACCCGGATGCACCGCGATGGGCGATCACGACAGGAGCCGCAGTGGTCTGATCCACTGCGACCACGCCGGCAGGTGCCGCATCATTCACCTGTCCCATGCAGTCATTCAAACCAAATCCCATCACGGTCAGTCCGATCACCGCGAACCACAGTTTTTCCCGGCACACACTCATACAGAATCCCCCGTCATCGTGAACGGCATTCAGACCAGTTCCATGCGAGTCCAGAGCGAGGGATTCCAGGCGATCGGGAAGTCACCGCCAATACTCATCGGCAACTGCCCCAGCTCAGAATCCTCGACAATCACGTACAACCCCAGTGCGCGAGTTTCGGCGAGCTCGGCAAATCCAGGCAGTTGGCTGCCAGGAATCCACACTGACAGCGTATACCCATCACTTACCAGCACCGTTTCCAGCCGACAGCGACGCGGATCCTGGGCCACGCGTGTTGTTCGCTGCTGAGCAATCTCAATGAAACGAGCCGACGGCTGATCATCCGCGTCATCGTCCAGCGGCAGAACCGTCAGCAGGCTGCAGAATTCGGTCGCCCGCTGCAGACCCACGGCAGGTCGAGTATCCAGCAGGATCATCACACGATCCGACGATTGCACAGCAGACCAGCGACCCGCAGGAGGAAAGGACTTTTTTCTCAGTCGGATTTCAAATCCCAGTCCTTCCGTGTTCCACGCCGCCTTCAGCGTCCATGGAGTTTCAGCGGAATTCAGCTGAGCCGGCAGGAATACCGTCGCCGCCGACGGCAGACGCAGTGAAGCCGATGCACTTCCCGGCAACTGGTCAGCGCGAACCATCGGAAGGGTATACTGGAACAGAAAGGACGGCGGTACCACCTGCGACATCAGAATTCTCCGACCGTGGATCAACAAGCTTTCCGCAGTACCAAATCAGTCAGCTGCCCGCTGCAATGTGTGACAATGCCCTTGTCAGACGATTGTCCACGCGCTCCCGTCCCAGCAGTTCCAGAGTCCTGAAGAGGTCGGCTCCCTGGGCTCTGCCACTGATGCACAACCGCAGTGCCGGAAACAGATCACCCGGTTTCAGGGAATGCTGCTGGAGAAAATTCTGCAGCAGATCATGCAGCGGCCCGGACGTGAAATCGACAGTGTCCCTGAATTGCTGCTGGACCTGCCGCAGCAGATCCGCCACCGCCGGAACCTTCAGAACCCGCTTCTCAAAGTTCTTCTGATCCATCTGCAGCGCGTCGTCCGCAACAAAGAACTCGTCCACATTGAAAATGTCGCCGTACACTCGCAGTCGGTCCCCCGCCAGATCGACCACACTCGCGACATACGCCCGCACGGCAGAATCCGTCACATTCCCAATCAGCCCGGCTCGCTGCAGCCACTGCAGACAGCCCTCCAGCTTCTGTTCGGCAGGCAACTGATGCATCCAGTGCGACTGAAAGCTGATCAGTTTGTCAGGATCCAGTCCGGCAGGACTGCGGATCACCCGCTCCAGCGAAAACTTCGAGATCATTTCGGACAGCGACAGAATCTCCGTCTGGTCATCGTAAGACCAGCCGATTCGCACAAGTGCATTCAGCACTCCCGCCGGAATGAATCCTACCTGCTGATAATACGCCACCATTACCGGAGACAGTGCATCGGACGAAGCATCCACACCCAGACGACTCAGCACCGCATCGCCCAGTTCAAACAGCTTCTGAAACTGTGGATTCTTTCGATACTGCGCGATCTTTCGCTTGCTGATCTTTTCCTTGCTTCCCGGTGCAGCTACGTAGGGAATATGGGCCCATTCGGGAGTGTTGTTGCCGAGAGCACGATGCAGCAATACCTGGATCGGAGTATTGGAAAGGTGTTCCTCGGCGCGAATCACATGAGTGATGTCCATGGCAGCGTCATCCACCACCGTGGCAAAGTTGTACAGCGGTGAACCGTCGCTGCGAGCAATCACCGGGTCCGGCATCAGACTGCAGTCCCACTCCACACGCCCACGCACGTGATCATCAATCACCACGCGGTCTTCGCGAGGTACCCGCAGTCGAATCACACAGGGCTCTCCCGCTGCCAGCTTCTGCTGAATTTCGTCTGCCGACAGGTGCAGAGATGTTCGACTGCTGACGTACACCAGTTTCTGCTGCTCAGCCGCTTCACGCTGCCGCTGAGTCTCTGCGGGCGACTCAAAGTCCCGATATGCGTGACCGCTGGTGAGCAGTCTCTGCAGCGCCGCATCGTACAGATGCCGCCGCTGTGACTGAAAACAGGGGCCATTCGGACCTGGTCGGTCCGGTCCCTCGTCCCAGTCCAGTCCCAGCCAGCGAAATGCCTGCAGGATCGGCCCCAGCGCCTCGTCCATGTTCCGCTGCTGATCCGTGTCGTCGATCCGCAGGATGAATGTTCCGCGATTGCGTCGCGCCCACAGCCAGTTGAAAAGGGCCGTACGCATACCCCCGATATGCATATAACCGGTGGGACTGGGGGCAAAGCGAGTTCTGACGGACATGACAACTTCCTGTTCAGCCAATTCGCACACGACAGTACTTCTTACGACCTGCCCACACCAGCAGGCCATCACTGACCGACACCTGCTGGTCATGAGTCGTTATGGGGGATTTCTCGGGGCCTGTGCGAGCCCCGCCACCTTCAATCAGCCGTCGAGCCTCACTGTTGCTGGTGCACAGACCAAGGGCCGTCAGCAGCCGCACCGCACTTAACGTCCCGGAAGTCAGCAACGAAGCGTCGAGGGCGACATCCGGAATGTCCGAGGGCAGTGCTTCACCGCCAATCTCCGCCTGCCACCGCTGACAGGCCGCAACGGCAGCCTCAGCCGAGTGATACTGTGAAATCACGTTCGTCGCCAGGGCCACCTTCGCTTCCTTCAGGTGACCCGCAAGCAGACGATCAACCTCGTCCATCGGCAACTCTGTCAACAGCTCGAAATACATGCGCATCACGCCGTCCGGCAGTTGCATGAACTTCTTCATCATCTCATACGCCGGCTCACTGATGCCGATGTAATTGCCAAGGCTTTTGCCCATGCGGCGGACACCATCCAGACCCACCAGAATCGGCGACATGACCGCAATCTGCTGCGACAACCCCTGCTGCGCCTGCAGATCACGAGCCAGCATGAAACTGTAAAGCTGCTCGGTACCACCCAGCTCAACGTCCGCTCGAATCTCCACACTGTCCCACGCCTGCATCACAGGATACAGGCACTCATGCAGAAAAATTGCCCGCTCTTCACGGTAACGCCTGGCAAAGTCTTCGCGAGTCAGCAACTGAGCCACCGTGACCCGACCACACAGACCAAGCACGTCCGCAAACGACATCCGGCCAAACCAGTCACCATTTCGATGCACCTCAGCCCGCGACATGTCCACCACCTTGCCCACCTGAGCAAGATAGTCGCGGGCATTGTGCTCCACCTCGTCGGCAGTCAGGCGACGACTGCGTGCCTCGTCTCGACCACTGGGGTCACCCACCAGCGCCGTGTAGTTTCCTATGATGATCACCGCCTGATGACCCAGCTCCTGAAACTGGCGAATCTTCCGCAGCGGAACCGTGTGCCCCAGATGCACATCAATACCCGTTGGATCAATCCCGTATTTCACCCGCAGCGGCGTTCCCGTGTCCCGACTGTGCTGCAGCTTCTTTCGCAGCTCGTCCTGCGGCACAACCTTTTCGATGCCGCGAGTAATCACTCGCAGCTGTTCCTCAACAGGTGGGAAAGAGGATGTCATTGTCCTGATTGCCGTTCTGAAGCCCGTCCGAAGCACTGGTCCGCACAAAACCAACAGGCGTGCAGCATAGCAGATGCCGCCCTGCGGGGCGGAAGAATTCGGGGGTGACAGCGGGATTTTACCGAGGCCCGGGAAACTCAGCGTGACCCACGCACGTCCAGACAGATCACGTGCTGGTCATCCCGGACATAGAGCCGACCATCTGCCAGCGAAGGTGCCTGGCGAGTTGTTTCGAGGACCGCGGCGCGGCCCAGTTCCCGATATTCCGTGTCCGAGGCTTCCACGAGAACCAGTTCGCCCTTCATCGTGGTGATCCACAGGCGACCGTCGGCCAGAATCAGATTGCTTTTTCCGAAGCGTGGCTTCTGCCAGACCGTTTTGCGATCACTGAGGCGAATGCACACCAGATTCGTAATTGGCCCGGCACTGCCACTGTTGTCCAGTGCGTACAAATGGCCCTTGTGTACTACGGGTGTCTGCCATTCCGCACGCAATTGACTGTCTTTGCCCAGCGAGCTCCAGACGGGTTTTGCCGCGAATGCGTCGCCGGACCGCGTCAGCTGCAGAATTACCGCCCCATGGTTTTCACCTGCGGAGATCAGTACCTCGCGTTCACCGACCTGGACCGGACACGCCGTGTTGCAATCGTATTCCGTGGGAAACGGAAACTGCCACAATTCCGCACCGGTCTGCGGATCGAGTCCGCCGGCACCTGCTGCATCGAACACCACAACCTGTGCTGCACCGGCCAGCGTCATCAGTACTGGCGAAGCATATCCGGAGCGTCCGCCGCGGGATTTCCATGCCAGTTTGCCGGAAGCACACTGCAGTGCGACGACGCCTGCGGTTTCTGATCCGGCCTGCACGATCACGAGGTCGCCAGACACCAGTGGTGAGCAGGCGACTCCATACTCAGCCGCCTGACCTGCAAACTGCTGCGGGACATCGACTTTCCAGAGCAGCTTTCCACTGGCCGCGTCCAGCGCGGCCAGCAGACCTTCTCCGGTCATGACAAACACTCGGCCCTCAGCCACAGCAGGAGTGGCCCGGGGACCGTTGCCCATGCCGTTTTCGAAAGCCGGGGCGAGGGCAGTCTTCCAGAGTATCTGACCGTTTTCAGTGTTCAGTGAAACCGCATACTGCTGCGTGTCATCCTGGAACAGCGTCAGGGCCTGTTTTCCAGAAACGGCAACTCCGGACATGCTGGTTCCCAGCGGAGTCTTCCAGACGACCCGGGGACCATCCTGAGGAAGGGTTTGCAGCAGGCCGGTTTCCGCGGAAGTGCCGGTGCGGTTGGGTCCCAGAAACTGTGGCCAGTCACCACCCTCGGCCAACCCCGTCAGGCAGAAGAGGTATACCAGCACCAGTCGCAGACCTGTCATTGCACCGTCTCCGCTCGTTTTCCTGAATCTTCGGAAGTGAAGCCGGGATGATAAAACATGGGTCTGCAGGCGACCAGACCAAACTTCCATTCAGTATCGAGCGTTTGGTCAAAAGTACGCTCCGCAATTCCCATCAGGACTCGTTTTTGGTACGATTTCAGCACCGCGGAAATGGTTGCGGGCAAACTGTTTGTCACGGGTTGCCGATCGCCTCTGCTGGATTCCGGAGAGTTTTTAATGCTTCGTCTGCTGTCGTCTGCCCTGCTGACATTCGCCCTGATCTGCGGTCAACTGGCCTGCAGCAGTCCCCTGAAGGCTCAGGATGTGAAAATCACGTACCCCGCTACAAAAACCGTCGACCAGGTGGATGAATTCCATGGCACGAAGGTCGCTGATCCGTATCGCTGGCTTGAGGATGACGTCCGTGTCTCGAAAGATTCGGCAGCGTGGGTGGAAGCGCAGAACTCTGTCACATTCGACTACCTGAAAGCCATCCCGCAGCGGGAAACCATCCGTCAGCGAATGACGGAATTGTGGAACTATGAAAAAATCGGTGCACCGTTTCGTCGTGGCGGGCGTTACTACTTCTCGCGTAATGATGGTTTGCAGAATCAGAACGTGCTCTGGATGCAGGAAACGCTGCAGTCGGAACCGACTGTCCTCCTTGATCCGAATTCATGGTCCGCGGACGGTACCACCGCTCTTTCCGGAACGGCCTTCAGCGACGACGGACGGTTTGTGGCCTACGCAGTACAGCAGGCGGGTTCCGACTGGAACACCTGGAAAGTGATGGATATCCAGTCCCGCAGGGTGCTGGACGATGAGATCCGCTGGGTGAAGTTCAGCGGTGCCGAATGGACTCCGGACAGTCGCGGTTTCTTCTATGCTCGCTATCCGGAACCTGCGGACGGCGCTGCCTTCCAGTCACTGAATCGTGACATGAAGGTGTACTACCACCGGATCGGCACGCCACAGTCAGCTGACGTGCTGGTGTACGAGCGACCGGATCAGCCCGACTGGGGTTTCCAGCTCAGTGTTTCTGAAGATGGACGTTATCTGATCATCACGGTCTGGGTGGGTACAGATGACCGCTACCGTATTGTCGTGAAGGATCTGCGTGAACCCTACGGGCTGCCTCGGGAACTCATCAGCAATTTTGAAAATGAGTATTCCTTCGTCGGCAACGACGGTGATGTGCTGTTTTTCCAGACCAATCTGAATGCTCCGAATCGTCGGGTGATTGCGATCGATCTGAAGAAGCCTCAGAAGGAGCTCTGGCAGGAGATCATACCGCAGTCAGAAAATGCTCTCGAAAGCACACGCATCGTCGGTAACATGTTTGTCTGCAGTTATCTGAAGGATGCTCGTTCGCAGGTTCGACTGCATGCCATGGATGGAAGCTTTGTACGCGAAGTCGAATTCCCCGGAATCGGATCGGCCGCTGGCTTTGACGGTCGCCGGGCTGACACTGACACATTTTACTCGTTCAGCAGCTTTGCCCTGCCACCCACAATCTATCGGTACAATATGATCACGGGTGAAAGCCGGGAATTCCGCCGCGCGGTGGTGAAGTTCAACCCCGACGATTACGAAACATCTCAGGTGTTCTACACCAGCCGTGATGGCACCCGCATTCCGATGTTCCTCTGCCATCGCAGGGGGCTGAAGAAGGATGGCAGCAATCCTGTGCTGTTGTATGGATACGGTGGATTCAACATTTCCATCACTCCATCCTTCAGCGTCAGTCGAATCACATGGATGGAGATGGGCGGAGTTCTTGCGGTTGCGAATCTGCGCGGCGGTGGTGAATACGGCGAGAAATGGCACAAAGCCGGCACCAAACTGCAGAAGCAGAATGTGTTCGATGACTTTATCGCTGCCGCCGAATGGCTGATTCAGAACAAATATACCAGCAGCTCCCGACTGGCAATTCAGGGACGCAGCAACGGTGGTCTGCTGGTAGGCGCCTGCATGACTCAGCGGCCCGATCTGTTCGGAGCCTGTTTGCCGGGAGTGGGAGTGATGGATATGCTGAGATTCCATCGGTTCACTGCCGGGCGATTCTGGACCGATGACTACGGCAGTGCCGACAACGCCGAAGAATTTCCCGCACTGCTGAAATACTCACCCTACCACAACCTCAAGCCTGGCACGAAGTACCCGGCGACAATGGTCACCACGGCGGATACGGATGATCGCGTGGTTCCGGGGCACAGCTTCAAATTCGCCGCCAGACTTCAGGCTTCGCAGGTCGGTGCAGCACCCGTGCTGATCCGCATTGAAACCTCTGCCGGACACGGTGCCGGGAAGCCCACCGCGAAGATCATTGAGGAGTCATCAGACGAGTTGGCCTTCCTTGTCCGAGCACTGGGTATGAAGTAGCGCGGGCGTCCTGACGAGTTGTGCACGGTCAGGGTTTCAGGCGAATATCCGGATCCTCATCGATGATCTCGACGTCGTCTATGACTTCCAGATCGTCGATCTCTTCGTCGGCGACGGCAGGAGCAGGCTGGTTTCCGCCAGAGGCTGCCGACATCCGCTGATCCCGAATCGTGTCGGCATCCGACGGGTCATCTGCTTCAATCGCGCTGCCAGCCAGAATCTGCACAGCACGGATCGGGAATGCCTGACCCGGAGTCTGAGCGGTGACAGCGTGCGGCCGGCCTGCAGCGGCCGCGTTGTCCATGAAAATGTAACGCAGATCGCCGATTGAGATTTCGAGTCCGTTCACCAGTTGCAGGTCACGAAGCACCCGTTCACCACCGCACCAGACGCCGTTCATGCTGCCCAGATCGCGGATGAAGTACTCGTTATTCACCTGGACGACAGCACAGTGGATTCGCGAAATGCGAGTACTTGTGTCGAGGATCACATCGCAGTCGTTGCTGCGACCAATCAGAACGACCGCACGGTCAACAGAAATCTGTCGACCCGGGCCCAGAGGGTGCAGTATTGCAGCCATTCTGAAGATCCGAGCAAAGGTGAGTCCACCGGCAGAACACGGAAGCCGGCAGAACTCCGACCGGCCTCAAAAAGACTACTTCAAGGTCACTGCATGGGGGACACATTTTGCCCCGGAATCTGTCATCTCCGGACCGGTACAAATCGCAAAACCGGGATAACCGATAAAATACGCCTCAGTTGGCGGTCTCAGATCGCACATCCAGTTGGTCGCGTTTGCTGAACAGCGTCTTCAGACGCTCGCGAGAATAAATTCGCACAACATTTTTCTTGTATCGCAGACGGCCCAGTTCATCATAGTCGAGGTGCTCAGCGATTCGAGGCGTCGCAAGATCGGCGTACAGGGCGGCAAACGTTTCGGGGTCCACCCCCCTGCCCTCTTCCAGGTCCTGTTCTGCGTTTACCCCGCCAACCGACGTCCCAAAAAAGTTAATTCCTGATGTCACTGTCGTGCTCTGGCCCCCGGCAGACAGCAGGCTGTTAAGTTCCTTCACGGACTTGCTGACCGCGTGATAAGCCTTCAGCACATCCTGGCCAACCTCATTATTTCCACCTTCCTGACTGACCGCCGACAGCATTACCGGTTGCGAAACCGCACCCGCCATGTAGCCGGTCGCCAGCAGCAAAGCCGCACCCATCAGTTTCCAGGTCCGAATCATGAGTGGAACCCCGTAAGAGCAGAAGCAAATAGCGATCGAATGTCAGGCAGCACGTCGTCCCGAGTCCCTGCGAGTTTCCTCGCGAGTCGTGTTCCGAGCGTCCGCGTCTTCGACCGTCTGGTTGACAGTGCCAAACCGAAAACTCAGTCCCATCATCAGCATGCAGGCCGCAATTGCGGCAAGACAACCGAGAATGGCCATCTGATCGTCTGAGAAAAGATTCGCGTTGTCCATTTACACGTGCATCCTGTAGCTGTGCTGATGAACCCGGCAATTCCCGGCGTTGTTCCAGCGCAATCACGCCCGATCGGCAGGTCCTGCCTGAGGTTTTCGGCGAAATTCCCCCTCGGGCTTCAGCAGGACGCAGCGTGCCGGTATCAATCCGCAGCGAAACTGCAGTCGCAGCGGAAGAGCAAAGACAGGCAAATCGGAGAATCTGTTCGGAACATGCCGGTCGGGTAAGGCTGGCAGGGGGTGTGGTTCAGAATCCAGCGTCCCGTAAATTCCCGATCACATCAGCGATGGTGAAGAATTGCATTACAGCAGTGGTGCCGATTCTCCGGAACAGGGCTCGAAGCGTGCCGTCGTCTGCGAAACATCACGGAAGGTTCGGCACTGACGATTTTCTCCATTCACCCACAGGCCTGCCACGTTGTCTCCAGTTTTCCCGCAGAACCCTGCTCGCATCAGTTCGCTGCAGTACCTGCTGCCGCTGCTCTTTGCTGCCACTCTGTTTCCCGTGAGTGGCTGTACGGACCAGCGGAAGCAGGCGCAGAACCTCGTGGCTGAGGGTACGGAGCTGCGAGGTGCCGGAAGGCACGCCGAAGCTCTGCAGAAACTCAGCCAGGCTGTGGCACTTGCACCGGAACTTGCCGATGCGCACTACGGGCGAGGGCTCTGTCTGACGAGTCTGCAGCGCCCGGCCGAAGCTGTACTGGCACTCGAAAATGCCGTAAGGCTCAAGCCCCGCTGGGGTGAAGCGCTGCAGGCACTGGGGCTGGCCCAACTGAACGACAACGATCCGACGGCGGCAGAAAGGTCCCTGTCGCAGGCTGTTGCAGCGGACTCCCGTCTGACAGCCGCCCTGTTTGCCCGCAGTCGAATTCGCCTGCAGTCACTCGGGGAAGCCGCAGCACTGCACGACCTTGATATTGTGATCCAGAAGTCTCCGGACCATACAGCAGCCAGGCTCCAGCGGGCACGCCTGCTGCTGGATACGCACCCGGAGCAGGCGATCGAAGACCTGTCGGTGCTCCTGCAGAAAGATCGATTGAACACGGAAGCACTGCTGCTGCGAGGTCAGGCATGGGGAAACGCCGGGAATCAACAGCGAGCACTGACCGATCTGGCTGCCGTCTGTCAGCTGCAGCCTGAGCTGCACGTCGCATGGCGGGAACGCGGACGCCAGTTGCGTCTCGCGGGTGACCCAGACGCTGCTCGTCGTGACCTGCAACACTCCCGCAACCTCGCTCCGCAGGATACTGAGACACTGTTTGAACTGGCACTCACCGAACAGCAGGCCGGGGAAAACGCGGCTGCGATGAGGCTTCTGCAGCAGGTTCTTTCGATTGTACCCGATCATCCGGCCGCCAGACTGGAATCCGCCACCTGCCTGATCCGCTCAGGTGAGCCTGACGCCGCTGTTCCGATCCTGCAGCAACTGGTTCTGGATCCTCTGCTGACGGCCATGAAACCGGGTATTCTCAGTGATGCCCGCCTGCAGCTTGCCACGGTGCTTGAGCAGCTGCAGCAACCTGAAGCAGCAGTGCTTCACACGACCATTCTGCTTGCCGACCGTCCGCACGACGAGGCCGTGCACCGACTGCACGCTCAGTTGCTGCAGCAGCTGCATAAACCGGAGGAGGCCCTGCAGGAGTACACGTGGCTGGTTTCACAGCGCAGTACTGATCCTGATGTGCGACTGCGGCGAGCCAGCCTGCAGTCCGAGACTCGGCAGTTCACAGCAGCACTGCAGGACCTCAATGCTGTCCTTGAGCAGTCTCCCGCATTGCCCGAGGCCCTTGAACTGCGAGCCTCGGTGCTGCAGGCCCTCGGCGATCCCGCCGCTGCCCTTCGCGATATTGATGCGCTGATGCAGCTGCCGGCCATCAGTGGCAGTGTCCGACAGCGCCGTGCTGATCTGCTGCTGGAATTGCAGCGATCGGACGAAGCCGTCGCCGAGTATCTGCACCCTGACCTGCTGCCGCAGGCCAGCGAACAGATCCTCAGTCGGCTTGTTGCGAACGCCGGAGCGGATTCCGGGCCGGCGGCACAGCTGGAATTGCTGGCACGGGCGTCATCGGCATGCCCCTCAGCTGTCTCTGCCGAACTGAGACTGTTGCAGGCGGAACTGCAACTGGACAGTGAAGATCCGGCCAGTGCCGCCGCAACTCTCGCACTGCTGTCAACCGAACAGCAGCAGCTGCCACAGGCACTGCTGGTCGCAGCGCGTCTCCAGTTGGCCGGCGATCACCTTCAGGAGGCTGCGACGCTTCTGCTTCAGATTCCCGAAGACCAGCGCACCCCGGAAATTCTGCAGTTGCTCGCCAATACACTCATACGCAGTGGTCACACTGCGGAAGCCAGAGAAATCCTCTCTCGACTGATTGAAGCGGCACCCGCCAGTGTCTCGTTCCGTATCGAGAGACTGAAAATCCTCAGCGAACTCGAGGCCTGGGAAGACGCTCAGGAAGATGCCGAAATCGTTCTGCTGCAGGATCCCGACAGCGGATACGCTCGACTCGCCCGCGGCATGCTGCAGGCCATTGCTGGCAATCAGTCCTCCGCCCTTGAAGATCTCGAATCTGACACCGTACGAGCACTTGATACACCGGCCATCATCTGGACCAGAGCTCGTTGTCTGCTGGCGGTCGAACGCAGCACTCAGGCTGCCGCTGAACTGACGCGACTGCTGGAACTGGCTCCCGAACACGACGCGGCACGACTTGCCCGAGCGGATCTGGAATTCGCTCGCGGAAACAACCGTGAAGCCTCGGCAGACTACTCACTCCTGCTCAAAAAACAGCCCCATGACACGGAGTTGCTGCTGAAGCGGGCGCGTCTGCTGCTGAAAGTCGGACGCTGTGACGCGGCAGAAACTGATCTCCTGCAACTTCTCAGACTGCAACCCCTGTCTGCGGAAGCGTGGCACCTGCGCGGATTGGCCCGCAGTCGCCTCGGTCTGCGAGACGAGGCACGGCGGGATCTTGAACGCAGCCTCCGGCTGAACGCTCAGAACACCGCCTGCCTGTTCGACCTTGCGGATCTGGAAGCTGCCGATGGTCGAACCGCTGCGGCACTGACACTCTACGATGCCGCCCTGCAGCTGAAACCGGACAATGCGATTGGCTGGTACAATCGAGGACTTGTCCTGTACCGACTCGGTCGCCATGCTGAAGCCGTTGAGGCATGGAGCCGGTCCATCGATATTCGCCCGACGCTTGATCGTGCGTGGAGCAGTCGCGCAGCAGCACGATCAGCACTGGGACAGCATTCTGAGGCCCGACGCGATGTCGAACAGGTCCTCGCACTCAGACCTGGTGACCCTCAGGCATGGGAACAGTACGCACGGCTGTTGATCCGCTGTCCGGATCCCGCCGTTCGCGATGCCGGTCAGGCTGTGCGCGCAGCCCGGAAAGCCTGCGAACTCTCGCAGTTCCGTGACTGGAAACTGATGTCGCTGCTGGCAGAATCTCTGGAGGCCGATCGGCAGCCGGCACTTGCTCTGAAATGGGCCGAACAGGCTCGCCGAGCGGCTCCGGCCACACAACGAACAGCACCCGCCCAACTCGTCAGGACACTGCAGAATCGGGTTCCTGCAGGTGCGGCAGACGAGCCTGACCGCCGCGTTCGGACGGCAACCAGTGGCGATGCCCCGGCACGGTTCTGATCTGCGTAGTCAGGTCGGCCTTCCGCCTGCACCGACAGGGCGACCTGGTCGCTGCGGTGCGGGACAGCAGTCGACAGGACAGACATCGTGATTCGCCGGGAACAGCCCGATGCACTCGCGCTGAGCACCGTGCATCCGCTCTTCAATCAGCTTGCGAATCATGCGGATGAACTGAGGATGGGAACCCGGAGTCCCGGCTCGAACCATCGTCATCCCCAGTTCTTCGCAGAGATGGCGAGCCGCGTCGTCCAGATCATACAGTACCTCCATGTGATCCGACAGAAATCCCACGGGCGAAATCACGACACTGCGAACTCCGGCAGCATGCAGTTCGCGGATGTAATCCAGAATATCGGGCTCCAGCCACGGATCTTCCGGACGACCACTGCGACTTTGATAAACCAACCGATACTGCCGGGGACCGAGCGACAGGCTTTCGGCAATCAGCCGACAGCTTTCGGAAAGCTGTCGCTGATAGTCAGAAGTATCAGCCATACCCTGCGGAATGCTGTGTGCAGTGAAGGCCACAACCGGTTGGTGGCCACTTTCGGCTGCCTGTCGCACTGCAGCGCCAACGCATGCGGACAGAACTTCAATAAAGTCCGGATGGTTGTAAAAAACCCGGATTTTATGCACTTCCATTCCAGCCAGTTCGGGATCCTGAAGTGCCGTGATGATGTTTTCGCGATACTGACGGCACCCCGAATAGCAACTGAACCCGCTGGTGACGTAAGTCAGCACTTTACGTACACCGTCGCGGTGCATCTGCTGCAGCGTCTCGGGCAGCATTGGATGCCAGTTGCGGTTACCCCAGTAGATCGGCAGCCCGATTCCCGCGGACCGCAATTCCTGCTGCAGGGCTGCGATCAGTTCACGGCACTGCTGATTGATCGGGCTGACGCCGTCATAGTGGTAATAGTGCTCTGCCACCTCAAGCAGACGTTCGCGGGGCACCGGTTTGCCCCGCAGAACATTCTCCAGAAATGGGATGACATCATCCCGTTTCTCGGGGCCACCAAAGGAAAGCACCAGAACGGCATCGTACGAACACGCGTTGGTCATCTGCAAATCCGGATCGGTCAAGCTGACAGCAGAAATCGTCGACCACCTGACGGTCGAAGTGTTGCCACAGTATAGACGGAACCCGGACTCAGACAGGTGCCATTCGGGCGAAACACGGGTCACCCGAGCAAATCAGCAGCAGCAGCCACTCGGACCGGATTTGGCAGCAGAATCAGATCCGCGGGCGGATCGTGCGAGCAAAAGCTTCAAGGTGCATAAAGTTGTCGCAGAATGTGGTGAATCTGAGCATTCTGCGAACTTCGCCCGTCATCCCCTGCCCGCCAACCACCAGGGCACAACCGAAGGCTGTTGCGGTGTCGAAGAGCGTATTGAAACTGGCGATGAATCGGTCGACATTCCGGATGGTCGACACGCTGACCCACATCAGTGCGGGGCGATCAATCTCAATGGCTCTTCGCAGTGTCTCGAACGGCAGCATGTGACCCAGCGACACAGCCCGCCAGCCACAATCCCGCAATACCAGTTCAGCCATGCTGACGGCCAGCGTGTAGGGATCTCCGTCCAGCGTTCCGCCAAGAGCCAGGGGGCCAGCCTCAGGGCCAGACCCTACGCCATTACGCAGTTCATGCAGCACCCGCAGACAGGTTTCACACGCCCTCCGCTCCTGATAGATCTCGACCTCACCGCACTGCCACATGTCACCAATGCGATGAAAGGCCGGTCCCATGATCTGATCACAGATTCGCGACACACTGGTTCCGCGCAGATACAGATCGAGGATCACACGGCGGGCCGTCATTTCGTCGCCGGACGTCATGGCCCGCATGAACTCGCCGGCAGCACCCTGCTCTGACACAGAGCCGGCACCGGTCCCCGGTGGCAATCCGATCGCCTCTGGATTGGCCAGAGACATTTTCTCATCGCGGACGTAACGCAACACAGAATCGAGTTGCAGACGGCGGTGACCACCACCGGTCTTGGATGCCTGGATCAGACCCTTGTCCACCCAGCGCTTCAGAGATGACTCACTGACGCCAATGGCAACGGCAACTTCTCGTGGCGAAAAGAACTGGCTCACAACCATTTCTCACAACAAGAGACACTGCAGTTGAAACGAAGTCTGCATATTGGGAAAAACCGAGGTTTCAGCCGAAGTTCTAGGCCAACCGTCAAGTCTGGCCAAAACGCAGCCCTTGAATTCCGGGGCTTTTTTGAAACTTCTGCCGCACAGACCGAAAATCGTTCAGTCGAGAGCGATTTTGCTGGGAAATTCGGTCAAAACAATCCTTTTCTGCCGAGTTTCACCGGTTCAAAAAGCACTTGTTGATTCCCGTTTCAGCCAATCAGAGCGCCGGCGGGGAAACCACACGCCTTGCGTGTTTTTGTGTTTGAGTGAATTTTTGTATACTTTTATGAGTGTTTTTTGTCGAGGGCGACTGGCTTGCTCAATTGAAATTCGACGCATCGGGAATTCCTATGAGTGGCATTCGTCGACTGACCGCGTGGCGATCATTTCTACTGCACGGGTTCGGGTAGCGTCAGCGGGCTGATCTGACGGCCTTCAAACTCCAGCGGAAACTGTCGCGAGTCGGTGCCAGGTCGGATCACGAGGTCTGACGATTTCCCGCCCGGTTCTGTTCGTGGCACGACCTGCAGCCAGCGACGGTCCTTGAGCAGGATCTGCAGTCTCATGACGCGTGCGAATTCAGCGCTGATCCCGTCATCACGATTACCGAAGATTGCATCACCAATATCACGAACCGCCGGTTCAAAGGCGATTCCGGCAAGGCGCATGGCCTGTTGAGCATCGGCGCTGCTGAGCGATGACTGCAGCGCCTGATGGACGGCCGGATTTGTCAGAAACGCGTCCCGAAAGACGGACCACGTCAGCTCACGAATCTGGCTGTCAGTTGCTGAGGAATGCAGGCTTTCACGGATCACCTCCCGAACTTCGCGATTCTGACTGACGGCCCGTACGATGCGTTCTGTGGCAGCCACAAAGTCGTCCACCCTGGTTTCCATGGCCGGCCGGATTTCTTCTGCCAGAAATCGCTCGAATTCACGTTTCACGGCGTTGCGTTCAGGCAGCGGTGATACGTCATACAGGTATCTCCAGGTGAAGGACCACAGTGACACGCGATCCCACAGTTCGCGACCGACATCCAGCGCTACGGGCCGGATTTCACGCTCAATAATGGGCAGGATCTGAGACCGTACCAGTGGTACGACTTTCTGTTTCACGACTTCTTCCTGGTACCGATCCGCAATTTTTGAAATCTGGAGTCGGTGCTGTTCCAGTACCATTGGGAGTTGTGATTCCACTGCCAGTGCCATCTGCCCCACCGCATCCTGAAGTATCGGCTGCATGCGCGCTGTCAGTTCCGGGCCATGCTTCTGCCATTCGCGAGCCAGTATCGTGGTGATTTCTGCCCGTCGTTCCTCGGGAAGCAGAGTCGTGGCGACCCAGTCGAGTGAAGTGGGGGTTGAGTAATAGTGGAGTTCGAAGCCTGCGGGAAAGGCCTGTTGAATCGTGGCTTCGTCCAGCAGCAGCACGGCCTGTCGAGCAGGCGCTGGATCAAACAGCAGACCACCGGCTGTGCGGACTTTGCCCACCTGCAGAGTTCGCCCGCTGGCATCCGTGAAAAACACGGGATCGTTGGCTGCCAGCATCATTGGTACTTCACAACTGGCCTGCACCTGTGTGGTGGCTCCACCCGCCCATCTTCCCATCTGTCGAAACAGCTGCACAACGCTGGTGGCCCCTGCGGACTGTGAGGCTGCGGCGTACAGCCCCCAGGCGACCGGCACAATCCATAACAGACAGCCCAGCACCACGCGAATCACAGGGGGCACAGTCGAAGCCGACACGGCAGGGATTTCCCGAAAAGGGGTAGTACAGCAGCGATTTCTGCATCCGGAATACTGCGAATTATCCGCCAACCGAACCTGTGAATCAATTGGAAAGTACCACTGAATTTCTTGCAAAAGAACGACGAGGTGTTGATGATCCGAACTCGGTTGGTTTTTTGTGTGGCAGAACGGAACTGCATGACCCTGATCAATTCCACAATCCTCGCGGGACTGCTGCTGGCCGCCGTTCCTCTGATCCTGCATCTGACGATGAAGGCTCGTCCAAAACGGATTGAGTTTCCGGCACTCAGGCTGCTGAAGGTCCGTCGTGCAGCGAACAGTCGCCGGATGCGACTGCGACAGATTCTGCTGCTGATCCTCAGAACCCTGCTGATCATCATACTTGTTCTTGTCTTTGCTCGGCCTTCGCTGCCGGCTGCCAATTACAGCCTGCGCTGGTGGGAATGGCTGGGAATTGCCGTTGCAGTGGCACTGGCCTGTGGCGGCTACGCGTGGCTCAACCAGCAGGACGCAGCCGGAACCGGCGGGCCAGTCGGGCTGCAGCAGCGACAGGGGCGCCGTCGAGCCGTTTGTCTGCTGGTTGGCCTGCTGGCAGCTTTCCTGCTGGCCGGTCTTCCCTGGGGGCTGCGAGTCCGAGCTGAACTGCTTTCACCTGCCAGCGAAGGTTCGGAAGACATTCCCATCGCTGCCGTGTTTCTGATCGACAACAGCATCAGCATGAAATACAGGCAGGAAAACATTACACGTCTGGAATATGCCGGTCGGCTTTCCCGGCAACAGCTCGAACGATTCCCTGCCGGCAGCCGTTCGGCCATCCTGAGTGCACAATCCGATGACGAAGTCATTTTCCAGTCTGACACCGGCAGCGTCGCCACACGACTTGAATCTCTCACCACCACTGCCGTACCCGCCCGCCTGAATCGACAGTTAAGGCTGGCCATCGAGGCACATCAGGAAGACCGGATCAGAACGCAGCAGGAGGCCGGACTTGGTGGTTCCGCTGATCAATATGTTCGCGAGATCTATGTGTTCACGGATTTCTCGCGATCTGCATGGCAGCTCCCCGATGAATCCCAGCTCTTACAACTGCTGACTGACAAGGACTGGCTGAATATTTATCTGGTGGATGTTTCCGTCCCGGAACCTGTCAACGCCGGCCTCGCGGATCTGCGACTCTCAGAACAGTCCACGGTCAGCGGACGCGATCTCGTGCTGAATCTGACGGTCAGATCCACAGCCGGTCTGTCGGCCAATGCACGGCTGGAAGCCGTCATAACGGATCCGGCGGGTCGTGAGGCCCCTGCCGCACCCCCGGCCAGTGTGCGCCTTGATGGAAGTGCCAGTCGAGTTCAGATGGCGATCCGCATTCCTCCTGATACCGCGTGGGTGGAGGGTACTGTTCGACTCGCTTCCGAAGATCCTCTGATGGATGACAATCAACGCTTCTTCACCGTTGCGGTCCGCCCCACCCCACGGGTGCTGCTGATCGCTGATCGGACCAATGAAGCCATCTATCTCAAGAACGCGCTGCAGCCCGATGAACTGGAGCGTGCCGGAGTCCGACAGTGCGAATGCCGGCTGATTGCCACCGCTGAAACTGCCGAACAGAACTTCGCGGGCTACGACGCTGTTGTTCTGATCAATGCCAGCCGCCCGGATGACGTGCTCTGGAATGAACTTCGCAGGTACGCCGAAGCTGGCGGTGGTGTGTTTGTGGTCGCGGGTTCCGGCAGGCTGCAGCCCGCTGCGTGGTCTGCGGCCGCCGCTCGCAGCCTGCTGCCCGCCACGCCACTTACCATCATCAAATATCTCGACACACCCGGCTACCTGAACCTCAGCAGCGAAAACGGCGTGACCCGCATGTTTCTGCAGGACGAAGGCATCCGCACCGAACTCGCCGCCGTCGCTTTCGATCGTTGCTGGGCTGTCGAAGCT
>CAITYU010000273.1 GCA_903896675.1 uncultured Planctomycetaceae bacterium | reverse complement strand
GGGCCATTGTCCGAAGTAAATACCACCAGTGTATTCTCAGTCAGCCCCTCCCCCTCCAGCGCCTCCATCAGACGACCAAAAGCAGCATCCATCTGAGTCACGTTCGCATGGTGCTCCCGCTGCACTGGATCCTCCAGCCCCGGATACATCTGCTGATACTCAGCAGCCGCACTGATCGGATAGTGCGGCTCATGAGTCCACACGGTCAGGAAAAACGGACGACTGCGATCCCGCTCACGCTGCAGCCAACGCACCGCCTCGTCCACCGTCAGCAATGCCGAATACCCCTCCAGTGGACCCACCGCCACTCCGTTACGCACGAAATTCACGGGATTGTGATGGCTGGGAGCCGCATTGTTCTGAGTCGCCAGCCACCAGTCATAGCCATGAGCATCCGGTTGCGGTTGCTCCGCACTGTTGAACAAACCATTCAAATGCCACTTCCCTGTGTGACACGTCGCATAACCCGACTCACGCAACAACGCCGGCAACGTCCTCTCCGAAGTTCGCAGGTGCACCGGAGCACCCTCGGCGATCCACGTGTAAACACCGTTGCGATGAGGAGTCCTGCCCGTCAGCAACGCCGAACGAGACGGACTGCAGACCGCACTGGCCGCATAACAGGACGTCAGCCGCAGACCCTCACCGGCAAAACGGTCCAAATGCGGAGTCCTGATAATCGGATGACCATAACAACCCAGATCACCCCAACCCAGATCGTCCGCCAGAAACAAAATCAGATTCGGCCGCTCATCACCAGCCAAACACACCTCCACCAACCCCAACTCAACACACCATGCCAACAGCCCACACAAAAACACAAACCGCATCACTCCCCCCCTCCCACTACCCACTGAAAACCGCCTGCGTCCATCGGTGTTCTTCCGTGGCCAAAAAAACATTCATGGCCCCCACACCCATCCACTCCCACCGATGACTCACCTCAGCCTGTCACAATGGAATTTTCATTTCGTGTCTTTCGTGGTTCAAAATCCCCCACTGACAACTGCCGATTGACCACTGACAACTGACCACTGACCACTGACCACTGACCACTGATTCATCTTCCACTCGTGACAAATTCTTCCCGGCTTAAAATTCCGTCGCCGTTCGCATCAAACTTCAGAAAACGCCCCGGAGCTTTGTCCGGATCCGACTGCCCCTCCAGAAACTCCTCTCGCGACAAACGCCCATCACCGTTCCTGTCACGCCGCTCAAACATGACACCACGATCCTGCTTGCCCCCGGGCAAACCCTTCTGCCCGGCCTTTTCCGCAGCCCCGGCTTTCACCTGAGCCTTTGCTTCGGGATGCCCGGCCAGCAACCGCTGCAATTCCCGCAACACATCAGGCCGCTCCATCGCCAGATTCACCGACTCCTGCGGATCCTCGACATAGTCATACAGCTCATACACAGCATCCGCCGCACTCCCGCCCGTCGCCTTCCACTCCACCATCCGATATCGTTCCGTCCGAATCGCACGCCCCAGCAGACTGCCGCGACCCTCCGCCGATCTGGGATACACATGAATCACGTGATCGCGATGCTCCGCCGCAGGATCCGCCAGAACCTTCGCAAAACTGCGACCATCCACTCCCGCAGGCTGAGGCAAACCGGCCAGCTCCGCCAGAGTCGGATACACGTCCACCGTCTCCACCAAAGCACTGCTCACCGCCGCAGACATCCCGCCAGACACCGAAACAATCAGCGGAATCCGCGCTGCCTGCTCATAATTCGTATGCTTGCACCACATTCCATGATCACCCAGATGCCAGCCGTGATCACCCCATAACACCACAATCGTGTCGTCTCGCAGACCCAGTCGCTGCAGTTCGTCCAGTACCCGACCAGCCTGCGCATCCATATAACTGGCCGCCGCGTAATAACCATGAATCAATGTCCGCTGCAGATCCTCGGACAACACACCCTGCTTCGGTATGTCCCGATAATTCCGCAGCTCGCCGCCAAACTGCGGGGCCCACGCCGGAGCATTCCGTGGCGGAACCTGCAATCCAGCCACGGCAAACTTCTCCCGAGCATGCAGGTCCCAGTACTTCTGAGGCGCTACGAAAGGCAGGTGCGGTTTCAGAAAACCCACCGCCAGAAAAAACGGAACTCCCCGCTCCTTTGCTGCCCGCAGCCGCACTATCGCCTCATCTGCAATCACACCATCCGCATACCGGTTGTCCGGAACATCCGCCGCCTCATACGCCACACCCTTCGCATCTTCGCCACCCGCCGATCCGGCAGCATTCGCTGCCACAGCATACTGCCCCACCTTCGGCTTCCACGCAGGCACATCCCACGAACGCACATCGTCGCCGTTGCCATGACCCACGTGAAAAATCTTCCCCAGACTCTCGGCGTAGTATCCGTGAGCCCTGAAGTGCTGGCCCAGCGTGACTGCCTGCGGAGCACCGAGGCGAAAATTGGTACCCAGATCGTATACACCCAGAGTCTGTGGACGCAGACTGGTCAACAGCGCATTCCGCGACGGACTGCAGACCGCCTGATTGCAGAACGCCCGATCAAAACGCACCCCCGCTGCCGCAAGGCGGTCAAGATTCGGAGTCTTCGCGAGCCCGTCGCCGTAACAGCCCAACAGCGGCTTCAGATCGTCCACACAAATCAACAGCACATTCGGCCGCGCTGCAGAACCCCTCACAAGCGGCTCTCCCGATCGCAGATCAACACACATGCTCATCACCAGCAACATCACACCCAGACCCAGGGAATACCGCATCTTACGCACCTCCACACCTGAAAACTGATCAACCCCGGATCCCACCACCGCCATCGCCACCGCAGGACAGAAAACGCCCTCGCCGACATGGCTCCTGTCATCCACTACTTCCTCGCACCCTTACCGTAGCCCGCCAACAACTGCTCACACTCACGCAACACGCCCGCTGCCGCCGGATCATCCACCACGTTCCGCAGCTCCGCAGGCTCGTCCGATTCCAGATACAACTCCCGCGACACTGTGGCACCCGACTGCCAGTCACGCCACTCCGTGTAACGCCCGGCCGCAATCCGCACACTGTATCCCATCAGCTGAGGCTGACCGGATGGAGTCCGGTCGTAGTAGGCCGGACGAGGATGCTGAGTCATGGCTGCTGGCTTGACCCGCACCTCCGAGCTCTGCAGTACAGGAACCAGACTGGTTCCCTCCAGACCATCCGGCCGAGCCAGACCGCACAGCTCTGTCAGAGTCGGAAAGAGGTCGATCAGTTCCGCCAGACTGTCAGTCGGCCCCGGACCAGCAGCACAGGCCGGATCACGAATCAGCAGCGGCACTCGAGCATCATATTCAAAGTTCGACGTTTTGCCCCACAAACCATGCTCACCCACCTGGTACCCGTGATCACTCAGAAACACCACGATCGTCCGATCAGCCGCACCGGATGCATCCAGAGCAGCCAGCACGCGACCAACCTGAGCATCCAGATAACTGATGTTCGCAAAATACCCATGACGCATTTCCGCAGCCTGCGCGGCTGAAGGAACCTTCTGCTGAGCCACTGGACCCAGCACCTCCGTGCTCTGATGAAACGCCGCCTCCACTGCCCCCTCCGGACGCCGACCATCCAGCACCGGCAGCTCATCACGCTGATACAGATCCCAGTACTTCTTCGGTGCGTTGAACTGCGCATGAGGCTTCCAGAAGCCGACCGCCAGAAAAAACGGCTGATCCTTCAGGTCCTGCAGCAGACGCACCGCCTCCGCTGCCACTCGACCGTCATAATACGACTCATCCGGAACGTCACGACATTCGCAGATCCCCGGCCCCGCATAACCAAAGCCCTTCGTGGTGCTCGCATGATTCACCGGCAGTGGTCCGACCACCTGAGCCATATCGTCTCCGTGATTGGCGAAATGCAGAAACTCAGGAGCACTCCAGGAAACCGGGTCCCCGTGAATCTTCGTATGCCAGTTATGAAAGATCTTGCCGGCACACCGCGTCTGATAGCCGTGACGCCGAAACCACAGTGGCAGCGTCATCACATCCGGGTTACGTTCGCGGAAGTGCACACTGTTGTTCCAGATCTGCAAAGTATCAGGGCGACGACCAGTCAGCAGCGAAGATCGCGACGGATTGCACACAGCCTGCTGGCAGTAAGCACGATGAAAAACGCGCGACGACGCTGCCAGACGATCGAGATTCGGAGTCTTTGCAGCAGAACCATACGCCCCCATCTCGGCACGATAATCATCCGCCATGATGAACAGCACATTCGGACGCACACAGGCTGACTCACCAGCCACACCCCGACCGCCACATGCCAACACAACCAGAGCAACGACCAGCCACACACCCACGAATCGCCCAACCAATCCCATCACCCTCACCTCCCCCTCACCGCCCGCCACTGAGAATTGAGAACTGGCAGCGTTCTTCCGTGTACTTCCGTGTGCTTCGGTGGCCAAAAAAACATCCACCGCACCCATCCCCATCAGCATCCGCCGACATCTCGCCCCAGTCTGTCACAACAGCATTGTTCTTCCGTGTCTTCCGAGTCTTCCGTGGCTCAAAACCCTCCCCAACTGACCACTGATCACTGATCACTGATCTGATATCCCAGATTCCTTAACATCTTCGCCAACGTTTCCCGATGCTGTGGTGGCAGCGGACGAATCGGAGCCTGCGGATCACCCACCGGCGGACCGATCATATTCAAAGCAGCCTTCATCGTACTGAACCAATGAGCCCCCTCGCCACGCGAATGATAGGCCTGAAACTGCAGACGCATCAGCGGAGCCAGTTGAGTCCACAGCTCGCGGGCCGCTGGCAGATTGCCGTCCACTGCAATCAGGTCGTATAACCTGCGAGCCGGTCTGGGGACGGTGCTGGGGATGCCGGAAATCCAGCCGTGCGATCCATGACACAACCCCTCAAACGCCGCTGTGTCAATCCCCGCATACACCGCAAAACGACCCTCCGCAGCCTGCAGCAACTGACACTGCCGATCCGGCTCCGGATGCGACATCTTCACTCCCGCGATCGCACCCTCCTCAAACAACTGCAGCAGATGCTCTGTCGTCAGATCCACCGAAGTCAGCGGAATGTTGTGATACACCAGAATCGGTATCGAAACCTGCTCCGCAATCCGACGGTAATGATCCATCACCTGCAGCGGAGTCGGAGCCATGTAGTAGGGAGGCACGATCAGCAACGCATCAGCACCGCATTGTTCAGCAAATCGACTCAGCTCGATCGTACGTGCCGTCGAGTAATCGTGAGTCCCGGCGACCACCGGAACGCGCCCTCCCACAGCCCCAATCGCAGCCTCCAGCACACGCCGACGATCAGCACACTCCAAAGCCGGAAATTCGCCCGAACTGCCCAGCGGTGAAATCGCATTCACACCCTCAGCGATCAGCCAGTCAATATGCGGCTGCAAACGCTCAAGCCACAGCGAACCATCGGAGTGAAAAGGCGTCACCGAAGAGGCACAGACGCCACGAAACAAAGGCTTTGCCATCATTCAACTCCTGCTGCAGGAAAATCAAACCGGCCGTCCACAACACCACGACCCAAAACCGTCGCCCACGCAATCCCGACACCAACCCCAAAACCGTAGCGTAGCCCGAGCATTCCCACCCGGCCCCCAAAATCCGTAGCCTGGGCTTTAGCCCGGGCAACACCGACACCACCCCCAAAAAAAAAGAGCATTCCCACCCGGCCCCATCCCTTCAAAACACCGCATTCTTCAACCAACGGAAAGCGGTTTGACACCCCAACCAACTTTTGTCCCTCGCTTCGCACATCCCCGGATAACCCAGTCAGTGTACCGCTCGCCTGCGACCCATTCCAACCACCCGGCCCCCCACTCCCCACTGACCACTGACAAAGCCTCGCCCCAACATCACACCCATTCGTGTCATTCGTTTCATTCGTGGTTTAAAATCCCCCCCAATGCCACCTTCATTCTCCCGTGTTTTCCGTGTCCTTCCGTGGTTCAAAATGCCCCCCTCACCACACCCCCTCACCACACCCCACAAAACCAAGCGCCCCACCGCAGCACCACCCGTCGGCTCGGCAGGAGCCTCGCCCTCCCAAACGCAACCCCGCCCCACTGAAAACCGCCCCACTGACAACTGATCACTGATCACTGAAAACTGACCACTGATCACTGACCACTGATCACTGACCACTGATCACTGACCACCGCCTGCCCGCTTCTTCATAATCGCCGTTGGATCCGCCGGCCAGTCCTCCGTCCGCACATACTTCCGTAAATCCCGCAACGCAATCACCCGATACTTCTCCAGCTTCAGATAACGCAGATACGCCTCAAAATTCTGCTGACTACTGCTGACCCAGCTATGAGCCGTATCCGGGACACCGTGAAACTGCAGAATCGCAACCCGACCACCCTCGGCCTGTCGCGCCGCTCTGATCAGATCGTCCACCGTCCACTTCGGTCGCGCATCCCCCGCTGATGGCAGCAACAGCGGATGATCACCACCCGGCTCGTACGCCACACCTCGCCCCTCGTCATACGGAAATTCGGGCGAACCACCGCGACGAGCCAGCACAATCCCATGCCGCCGCAATACTTCGAATGCTTTCGGTGTCCACGCATTACCGGGCCACGCCAGAGTCACCGGGGTCGGTATTCCATGCTCCCGACAACGACTCTCAATCCCCGCCAACTGCTCTTCCAATTGACCCACAGTCTGATCCGTAATCCCCAGATGATCCCGCGTGTGATTGCCAATCTCAAAACCGTCCTCATGCAGCTGCCGAATCTCTTCCCACGTCATGTAATCCCGCTTGTTCTCACGAAAATCAAACCCCTCCGTGATAAAAAATGTGGCCCCGAATCCATACTCCTGCAGCAGCGGTCGAGCTACCGTGAAGTGCGACTTCGCCGAATCATCAAACGTCAGCACCACCAGCCGATCGGGAATCGGCAGCGGCTCGTCGCCACGCACGGAATCAACCGCCCCGCTTCCGCACGTCAGAGCGCACAAGCTGACCAGACAGGCCCACCAGCACCGCAACACCACGACTCTGCCCGCCATTACTCCACCCCCTCCGTACGACCCGCCAGCACTCGTTCACGCACTCGAAACACAGCCCACGTCCACAGCAAACCCAATGCCCACCCGGCCAGCACATCTGTCGGATAATGCACGCCCATAAACACGCGACTGATCCCTACCAGACCACTCAACAGCAACGGGAAAATCGTGAACAGTCGCTGCAGGTGCCGATCCCGCACACGTGCTGACAACAACAGCCCGATCGAACCATAAACAATCACCGACATCATCGCATGCGCACTGGGAAAACTCGTGGCTCCCCGCGCTAATGACAGATACGGCACCACATCCGGACGCTCCCGCTGCACCAGCAGCTTCACCGCCACCGCCAGAAAATAACCACCCCACACCGTACCTGAAAAAAAACAGCACACGCCCCGACTCAGCTCCACCCACGCAAATCCGGCAAACACCACACTCACCAGTATCAGCACCGCATACCCACCCAACGCTGTCACATCACGCAGGGATTCCTGCAGCAGTGGCGGACCAGCCAGACGTTCCGGATTGCCCGCCGCTCGAGTCCAGCGGATCAGCCAAAGGTCCAGACTGTCACCCGTATCCATCGTCTCCAGATTCAACAGCACAAACAACAGCGACACCACCAGCACCGCTGCCAGACTCCACGGCAGCACAACCAGCAGCGGCGGATGCAGTCGACCGCCCGCAGAATCCCGCGAAACACTCATCCAACCACTCCCTCGCCACTCCCGGCACCAGACTCACCGCCAGACACCGGCGACTCACCCCGTCGCAACCGACGCAGGTCCTCCAGCTTGCGGCGAAAATGCGCCTCCCGGCCACGATCCACAGGCTCGTAATACACCTTCTCAACACCCAGATAGTCCTGCGGCAGCCAACCCGTCGACGTGTCGTGCGGATACTGATATCCCACCCCGTGCCCCAGCCTCTCAGCGCCCGCATAATGACCGTCACGCAGATGCATCGGCACCGGCAGCACCGACTGCTGACGCACATCACTCAAAGCACGATCGATGCCCACATACGCCGCATTGGACTTCGGGGCACAGGCGAGATAGGTGGTGGCCTGAGCAAGGTTGATGCGGCATTCCGGCATGCCGATCGTCTCCGTTGCCTGAAATGCGGCCATCGCCAAAGGCAGACCCTGCGGGTCCGCGTTGCCGATGTCTTCAGAGGCCGCAATCACCAGACGTCGAGCGACAAAACGAGGATCCTCGCCCGACTCCAGCATCCGCGCCAGCCAGTACAATGCTGCATCCGGATCGCTGCCCCGAATACTCTTGATGAATGCACTGGCCACGTCATAGTG
>CAITYU010000272.1 GCA_903896675.1 uncultured Planctomycetaceae bacterium | reverse complement strand
TGCCTTCGCCGGACTGCCTCTCACACAGGCTGTTGCTCAGCCACGTCCCCGCGTCCAGCCACGCTCGTGCATTCTGCTCTGGCTGGACGGTGGCCCCAGCCACCTGGAAATGTTCGACCCCAAACCGGACGCACCGACAGAGGTTCGTGGCCCCTTTGATGCCATCGACACAGCGGTCCCCGGAATTCGCATCAGCAGTCAGCTGCCGCGGACTGCCGCCATCACTCAGAATCTGGCCATCATCCGGTCCCTCACCTCGCCGCTCGGCGAACATGGCCTCGCGAACACCTATGTGCTGACCGGATATCCGCCGTCGGCTGTGCTGCAGTACCCCAGTCTGCCGGCAGTTGCTGCTGCACTGCGACCCCGGCAGCCGCAGCAGGTGCTGCCACAATGGGTGGCAATTCCGGATGCCGGTTCTGCGGGAGCCGGTTTTCTGTCCGGTGCCGCTTTGCCGTTCGCCACTGGAGGTGACCCTGCTCAGCCGGACTTCAAAGTCCGCGATCTGGAGCTGTTTCCTGCCGTCGATCAGCCGCGTATGCAACGCCGGCTGCAGTATCTGGAAGTCTGGGACCGCCATCGAATCCACGCGGCAGATCGGCAGGCGACCGCTGCCCGGCAACTGCAGACCGCGCTGCAGATGGCCTCCTCAGAATCCGTCAAAGCCGCCTTCGACCTGCAGCAGGAGTCGGCGGAACAGCGGCAGGCATACGGGCCACGAATGTTCGGCCAGAGCTGCCTGCTGGCACGTCGGCTGATTCAGCACGGAGTTCCATTTGTGACGGTCAACTTCACCGGCTGGGACACTCATGAGAATCTGGTGCTGCAGCTGCGGGATGGATACAGCGGCGCAAAGCAGGGCGTCGGACTGCTGCCGACCTTCGACCACGCCTTTGCCGCACTGCTGACCGACCTGCAGCAGTCAGGACTGCTCGACCACACTCTGGTCGTCGCCCTCGGAGAATTCGGTCGTACGCCCAAACTGAACGTGCGTGGCGGCAGGGATCACTGGCCGCGAGTCTTCAGTGCGGTGCTGGCCGGTGCCGGCGTTCCCGGAGGTCAGGTCATCGGCAGCAGTGATCGGACCGGCGAAAGTCCGCTGGATCAGCCGATCACACCCCGGGATCTCGTCGCCACGATCTACACCCTGCTGGGCTTTGATCCCGACCATGTTCTTACTGCACCGGATGGTCGTCCGATTCCGCTGACGCAGCAGGCCCAGCCGATCGCCCGGCTGTTGCCCGGTACTGCCGGGAGTGTGCCCCGATGACCCGCTGCAGTTGTCTGCGGATGTTTCGCGCGGCACTCCTCGTCACAGTGCTGCTGCCGGGGGCCCTGCTGCCAGCGCAGATCCGCCCGACGGTCGCCGTCTGGAATCCCGCAGCGGAAGAGGTGCTGGTGGGCTCACAGTCCGGACTGCAGGGATTTGCATGGCCAGCTCTGACGCTGCAGCGTCAACTGGAATGTACTCTCGACCACATCCTCGATCTCCATCCGGCGGACGATGGACGCCGGCTGGCGGTGGCGGGAGGCACCTCCGGGGAAAGCGGAATGCTGCAACTGCTGGACCTGCGCACGGCAGAGATTCTGCTGACCTGCACACCCCATACGGATCGCATCACGCAGGTCTGCTGGCTGCCGGCAGGTGAACAGATCCTGACAGCGTCCGAAGATGGCACTGCGACTGTGCTGCACGCGCCGAAGGGCACGGTGCAGCAGCGGATCACCCTGCATTCCCGACCACTGCTGGCTCTGACGTACTGTCCCGGTCCGCAGGTGGCCACTGCAGGAATGGACGGGATCATTCGACTGTGGCAGCCTCAGGATGGAATGCCGATCAGAACGCTCGACAATCACACCGCACCGATCACCGATCTGCTGGCTGCGCAACCGGCTGCCGCCGGACAGTCACTGCTGTATTCGTCGTCGCGCGACAGAACGGTGCGTCTCTGGCAACCGGCTCGCGGACGCATGGTCCGCTTTGTCCGGCTGAGTTCAATTCCGCAGGTGCTGCAACTGACATCCGGTGGTGATGTGCTGCTGGTTGGCTGCAGCGATGGCAGCCTGCAGTTACTGCATCCTGAATCTCTGCAGGTGCTGCGATCCGCACAGACGGGCACCGGCGGAATCAATGCTCTGCTGCAGCATCCGGTCAGCGGTGACCTGCTGATCTGCGGCGATGACGGCTTGCAGCGACTCAGCCATCGGCAGTTGATCCCCTGACGGTGCGTCTGCGGGCTCTGTCCGTCACTGCTTTGCCCCCGGTGTATCGATTTGCGTGTCTTTGTGACGTCATTTTCGTCCTGCGTCCCTTGTGTCCCGTGATCGCATGACTTTTCCGGGCTGCCATGCCAGAATGCTGACCGGTGCCGGCCCACCAGTCGGCAAGCGAGTCACGGTCGAATCAGTTCTCTGGAGTTTTCTGATGCCAGCCCGTCTGTCAAACGTCCTGCGGTTTCTGATCCTGCACTGCCCTGCCCTGCTGGTTCTGCACTGCTCTGTCCTTGCGCAGGATCATCCGGATCGCACGGTGCAGCCCGGAGTTCCGCAGGGCAAGGTCACCAGTGGCGAATTCAGCAGCAGCCGGATCTTTCCCGGGACCACTCGTGGCTGGAGTCTGTACATACCGGCGCAGTATACGCCCGATCGGCCGGCCAGCCTGATGGTCTTCATGGATGGAGCGGGTTATGCGAAGACCGACGGTGCTTTCCGTGTGCCGGTGGTCTTTGACAATCTGATCCATCAGCAGGCTATGCCGGTCACCATCGCGGTCTTTGTGAATCCGGGCGTCATTAAAGCGGACCTGCCGAATGCTGCTGATCGCAGCAATCGTTCATTCGAATACGATTCTCTCGGTGATCGTTACGTGCGGTTTCTGGTGGACGAGTTTCTGCCGGAGGTGCTGCAGGGGCTGAAGGTGTCCACGGATCCTCGTGATCGTGCTGTCGGCGGCATTTCCTCGGGCGCGATCTGTGCGTTCACGGCGGCGTGGGAACGACCGGATCAGTTCGGCAGAGTGCTCAGCCACATCGGCAGCTACACCAACATTCGCGGCGGCTGGGAATACGCCAGCCTCGTACGCAAAACGAAGGATCAGCCGAAGCCGATTCGAGTGTATCTGCAGGAGGGCCGTGAGGACCTGAACAATCTGCACGGTCACTGGCCTTTGTCGAATCACGAGCTGGCCGCCGCCCTGCAGTTTGCCGGCTACCAGTATCAGCTGGAAATGACGGATGGTGGGCACAGTGGCAAGGCGGCTGGCGAGCGACTGCCGGAGGCTTTGAAGTGGCTCTGGTCGGACGCGCCGTCCACGGTGGTACCGTCGCAGGAAACGAAGCCCGCATGGACACCTCATCTGGATGCGGTGGTGCGTGCCGGAGTTCCGCAGGGGCGAGTGGAAGAATTGCCGGCCTGGGAGTCGCAGATCTTTCCCGGCACGACCAGAAAGCTCAGCCTGTATGTGCCGGCGCAGTATCGCCCGGAGACTCCGGCGGCTCTGATGATCTTTCAGGACGGCGAGCGTTTTCGCGATGTGCAGGGGCGATGGCGGGTTCCGGTGGTGTTTGACAATCTGATTGCCAGCGGCGAAATGCCTGCGACGATCGCTGTCTTCATTGATCCGGGCCACGACAAGTCGCAGGAAATGAAGAACAATCGCGCTTCGAATCGTGGGTTTGAGTATGACAGTCTGGGCGATCGTTATGTGCGTTTTCTGCTGGAGGAGATCCTGCCGGAGGTGCGGAAGAAATATGTGATTTCGGACGATCCTGATCTGCTGGCGATCGGAGGTTCCAGTTCAGGTGCAATCTGTGCATTCACGGCCGCGTGGGAACGACCGGATGTGTTTCGCAGGGTGTATTCCAGTGTTGGCAGCTTCACCAATCTGCGTGGTGGCAGTGTGTATCCGTCACTGGTACGCAAGACTGAGCCGAAGCCGATTCGGGTTTACATGGCAGACACCAGCGGTGACATCGACAACCAGTTCGGCAGTTGGCCGTGGGCCAATCAGCAGATGGCTGCGGCTCTGCAGTACATGGGTTACGACGTGAAGTTTGACTGGGCCGAAGGCTACGCACACAACTCAGACTTCGGTGGAGCCCGTTTTCCGGATGCCATGCGCTGGCTGTGGCGCAGGGAGCAGCACCAGCCGGTGCTGGACACTCGCGGTGACCTCGGAGGTGACCTGACGCTGTTGAAACTGCTGGTGCCGGGGGCTGGCTGGGAGCTGGCTGCGGAAGGTCTGGGGTTTGCTGATGCGTTGTGTGCGGATTATGAAGGCAACCTGTATTACTGCGACATGCGGGCTCCGGCCATCTATCGCATCAGTGCTGCTGATGGGACGCAGACTCTGATCTGTGCGGAATCCGTCAGTGGTATGGAGATGACGTCGTACGGCAGGCTGATTGCCTGTCAGGGGTCAAAGAAGCGAATCATCGGCATTGATCCGAAGACCGGGCAGGTGCAGGTTCTGGTGGAAAATGTGGTCCCGAATGATCTGGCGCTGGGCAGGGACGAATGGGTGTATTTTACGGACACCGGGGCAGCGGCGGTGAAGCGTTTTCAGTTGGGTGAATATGTCGTCAGCACTGTGGATGAAGGCATCAGCAAGCCCAACGGAATTGCGGTCACCGGGGATGGTGGGACACTGGCCGTGTCTGATTACGGCGGTCGGCACACGTGGACATTTCGCATTCGCGGTGACGGGACACTGGATGCGAAGATGCCGACGATGCCGATGCGACTGCCGATCAACCAGCAGGGGGAATTCCGGATGAGTGAACCGCCTCCGTATGTTGAAGCGTCGAAGGGCGATGGTATGGCTGTGGATGCGGCCGGGCGGTTTTACGTGACCAGTGCTGTCGGAGTGCAGGTGTTTGACCCGACGGGTCGGCCGTGCGGAGTCCTTCCGGTGGTGCACAGGGATCAGCCGCTGACCACCTGTATTCTGGCCGGCTCGGATTTCAACACGCTGTATATTGCGCATGGTACACGGTTGTACCGGCGGAAACTGACAGTGAAATAATCGGAGACATTCCATGACGACACGACGGAATTTTCTTGACATCGCCGGTCGGGGTGTTCTTGCGGGGCTCAGCGGTTCATCGCTGCTGCTGGCGGAGCAGCAGGGGGCGTCTGTGGTGGAGGGGCGTCTGCGGCTGGCGGTACTGACCACTGAATGGCGTTATCACTCGCACGCATGGCACATGGCGGAACGTTTTCTGGCGGGTTATCCGACGGCGGGTCGCTGGCATCAGCCCCGGCTGCAGGTGGTATCGGCGTACGTGGATCAGTTCCCGGAGAATGATCTCAGCCGACAGCGTTCGCAGGAGTTTGGGTTCCCGATTTATGGCACTGTGGCAGAGGCTTTGCGGTGCGGCACCGAAAAGCTGGCGGTGGATGCTGTGCTGCTGATTGGCGAGCATGGCCGGTACGAGCAGACGGAGTATGGGCAGACGAAGTATCCGCGTTATGAGTTGTTTCGGGATGCGGTCGATGTGTTTCGCCGGGATGGCCGATCTGTGCCCATTTTCAATGACAAGCATCTGTCGTGGAACTGGGAGTGGGCGAGGCAGATGTATGACTGGTCGAAGGAGCTGGGTTTTGCTCTGGACGCAGGTTCGTCGCTGCCGGAAACATGGCGTATGCCGGCGATCGATCTGCCGGCTGCAGCCGAGACGGAAGAGGTGCTGTGTCTGGCGATGGGGGGGATGGACAGCTACGACTTTCACGCGCTGGAAGTGATTCAGTGTATGGCGGAGCGTCGGCGTGGCGGAGAAACCGGGGTGCAGTGGGTGCATGGTCTGCGGGGTGCTGCGGTCTGGCAGGCGCTGGAGGCGGGCAGCTGGGGGCAGGGAGGCTGGGATGAGCAACTGTTCGCCGCCTGTCTGGCGCGCAGCCAGACGCTGCATCAGGCGGACACCAACAGCCATCGTTTACCGACATCTGAGCAGATTCGGCAGTGGGTACAGGATCCGGTGGCCTATCGGATTCAGTACCGGGACGGCTTGCGGGCGACGATGCTGCTGCTGAACGGGTTGGTGGGCGACTTCACTTTTGCAGCGCGTCTGCGTGGCCGGTCTGAGCCTCTGTCGACACTGTTTTATCTGCCACCGGTACCGAATGTGGCGTATTCGGCCGAGCTGATGTCGCGAGCGGAAGAGACTTTGTCGACCGGCAGGACTCGAGTGCCGATTGAGCGAACTCTGTTGACGACGGGACTGGTGGAAGCGGGAGTGCGTTCTGTGGGACTGGGGCGTCGCGTGGAGACTCCGCATCTGCACATTTCGTATCGTGCTCCGGCGGAATCGCAGTTTGCCAACCAGTGACGGCACTGGTGAGGCGGTTTTCGGTGTTGACCGGCGGCGTGCCGGGTGACTGTTGAAAGCAGCGACTGTCAGGACGATCGCTGTGCTGAGGGTTGTGGGTGAACTGCAGCGAATTCCCGCGTTTCCGGGGAAAATTCTGCGAACGCGGCCATTTTTCGTGTGTCTGGTCCCTCGGAAACTCAGGAATTTCCACTGCTCGGGAGTCCCTGCGCCTGAAAAACCTCGCGCTTTACATTGCCTCAGTTTCCTGTTAGACTCCTTGGCCTTGAAATCGCTACCCCGTGGTGTAATTGGTAGCACGACAGATTCTGGCTCTGTCAGTTGGGGTTCAAATCCCTACGGGGTAATATCAAAAAGGTCGCGGTGCGACATTTCCGGAGAGGTGACAGAGCGGCCGAATGTGCCGGTCTCGAAAACCGGTGTACCGGCAACGGTACCGAGGGTTCGAATCCCTCCCTCTCCGCTCTCATACGTTGCACCAGGTTGCGGCGTATTGTTTTCTTTGGAAATATTGCAATTTCCGCTTTCCCGCTGCTCCTTATTGCAGCCAGTTTCCCGGGCCTGCTGCACCGGATTTGCTGCACCTGATCTGCACCGCCTTTTCCGTCCGGCTTTTGCCACCGGCAGCCTGCTCAAAGTCGGCAATGGGTGTTAGCGGATACTGTGGCATTGCAATCGTCGGCGTATTCCCCGGCTGTGCCGTGACCACGTGGATTGGGACATTCCGGGCCAATTCGATCTTCCGGCTGGATCGCAGGGCGTGAAACAGTTTTGGCCACGATACAGGACCGGCTCACCTCACGAACTTCTCGCAGGTTGTGCGGAGCTTGAAATTCCGCCAACCGTTCGATGCGTTACAGGACATGCGATATGGCCAGCTTTCGAATCGTGACGAGGATTGCCGCCCCGATCGAGGTGTGCTTCAACCTTGCGCGAGATATCGACTTCCATACGCGGTCGCTTAGCGCTACGGGCGAGCGGGCCGTCGCCGGACGGACCAGTGGTCTGATTGGGTTGGGCGAGTCCGTCACGTGGGAGGCGAGGCATCTCGGCGTCTGGCAGCAGCTCACCTCTGAGATAACCGCCTTTGATTTCCCAACGTACTTTCGCGACGTGATGACCCGCGGAGCATTCCATTCATTCGCCCATGACCACCGATTTGAGACTGTCGGCGGCGAGACGGTGATGACTGATGAGGTCGTGTTCCGTTCCCCCTTTGGCCCGCTCGGTGCGCTGGTGGATTCGGTCTTCATGACCGGATATCTGCGGCGGCTGCTGGAAGGTCGGTGTCAGGCGATCAGGCAGGAAGCCGAGGCGGTGGCCAAAGACCATGCTGAACAACGCGACACAGCGGACCACGGATAAAATCCGGCGGCGTGGATACCCATTCCGATCATCTGCACTTTCCCGCAGATGTTGGTTGATGAATCAGAAGAAAGCTGACAATACGATGTATCGCCGGTTGATGGTGGCCTCGTCATTCTTCGGTCGCTGGCTGATGGGCGCGCGGGACAAACGCCGATTCCGCTGGCGCAGGCAGGCGTGGGTTGCTGAATTGCTTCAGCAGCGAATCTGCCTGTCTGCCACTGTCGGTGTTGTCAGGGATATCAATCCGGGTGCCGCCGATGCGTTGCCATCAGCGGATTACCCGCATCCCACCATGGTGGCCTTCAGGGATCATTTGTATTTCAACGCCAAAGACACCGGTCACGGTGCCGAGTTGTGGCGAACGGACGGAACGGACGGCGGGACGAAACTGTTCAAAGATGTCCTCCCGGGAACCACAGGATCGTTTCCTGCCGACTTCTTTGTCAACCAGAACTTCCTGTATTTCAGTGCCTACACCGCACCATCCACGCGGTCGCTGCTGTTGACTGACGGCACAGATGCCGGAACGCTCATACTGAAAAACTCGCGCGTGGGCACACCGATCGGAGCGCTGGGGGCGACCGTTTTTTTCTATCAGAGTGGTTTGATGCAGAGCTCCGGAGAATTCTGGAAGTCTGACGGCACGGTGTCGGGAACGCAGCGATTTGCGGACGGTTTTGTGGACGGAGGATTTGGCGAGTCCGTGGTCTTCGACGGTCGGCTTTTTTTCACAGCGGACTCGATTGACGGAGTACGGGTGATCTGGAGCACAGACGGTACGGCGGGTGGCACGACTGTGGCCGGTTTTCCGCTGTCCTCAGTCGGAAACTTTCGAGTGGTCGGCGATGTGCTCTTTTTCAGCGCCATCGGTCCGGGAAGTTCCAGCCCTGTGCTCTGGAAAATGACGGCGGCTGATGCGACGCCCGTCCGGGTCCAGGATGCGACCAGTGGGACGCTTGCCGTATCGCCCCGAAATCTTACGGCAGTCAATGGCACGCTTTACTTCAGCGCACAGTCTGCAGCGGGTGAGGAACTGTGGCGCAGCAATGGAACCAGTTCAGGGACCTTTTCTGTCTGTGATATCAATCCCGGCAGCGCAGGGTCAGCACCACGATCGTTTGTGGCTGTGGAAGGGACTTTGTTCTTCGTCGCGACAACGGTCAGCGGAGGAACCGAGATCTGGCGTTCAAACGGCTCCTACCGCGACACGTTCATGGTGCTGGATAGCCTGCCCGGCAGCGGCAGTGGGGCACCTCAATCCATGTTCGCGTTCCGAAATCTGCTGGTGTATGCCGCAGCAGCGAATGAATCTGCGGCGGCTGTTTTAAAGACATCACAGGGGTGGGCGGAAACCACAACTGCTGTCAGCAATCTGGTCGTTTCACAGTCAACCAGTTTCACGCGGCTCGGCGATCGAGTCTTCTTCGCGGCGCAGAATCCGACGACCGGCCGGGAATTGTTTGTATTGACCCCGGACACTTCTGCTGCAGCAACGACCCTGACATCGCCCGTGTCTGAAACAGAATCGCTGCGCCCGAAGTTCACCTGGAATCCCGTCGCAGACGGGTCGTATTACGAACTGTGGGTGCGGAACCGTTCAACGGGAGTCGATCGCCAGTTGGTCCGTCCTGTGTCCGGCTCTTCTTTCATTCCCGATGAAGATCTGGGTATCGGGCAGTTGACTGCCTGGATCAGGACGCTGGGGACTGCGGGCCAGCCAGGATCAGGGTGGAGTCTGCCGAGAAATTTTCGAGTTCGTACGGCTGTTCAACAGAACTCAGTCCGGCTGGATGCCGCGAGCGGACTGCCAACCATTTCATGGCAGGCACTTCCTGGCGCTGCCCGATACGAGATCTGGGTTGATCGTCTTGACGTGCCGCAGTCGCAGATTTTCCGCCAGGCGGATGTCCTCGGAAAAAGTCTGCAGATAGCGTCGCTTTCGGCCGGGCGATATCGCGTGTGGGTCAGAGGGCTGGCTCAGGATGGCACCTGCGGGAACTGGTCGGCCTCTCAGGACTTCACAACCAGCCCGCGTCCAGTGTTTACCACTGGATTCCTGCCCACCTTTGATACGACCCCTCGGCTCAGTTGGAGCCCGGTCTACGGCGCTGAGCGTTACGAACTCTCCGTATTGCAGGTCTCTGGCAATGTGACAGTGCTGCGGCAGAATAATATTTCGGGAACGTCGTTTACTCTGCCGGAATTTGTCCCGGGAATTTATCGCTGCTGGGTCAAAGCCACCGGCTCAACCCTGTGGAGTGCACCGCTGGAACTGGACACCCGTGGCCGGACAATTCTGCTCAGCCCATTCGGATCCACCGCCAATGCTCGCCCGCTGATTTCGTGGCAGTCAGTGGCCGGGGCCGAACGCTATGAGCTTTGGGTTGATCGTCCTGGTTTCCAGCAGAAGGTCATTTTTGAAACCCAACTGGTGACCAGCAGCTTTGTCACTTCGGTCTCCCTTCCGAGGGGCAATTATCGAGCGTGGGTGCGAGCAGTCAGTGGTACTGCGATTGCTCCCTGGTCCACCGCGCTGGAATTTTCGATTGTCTGATGTCTGTCGCCGGGATTGTCCATTGCATGCCGGAACAGCCAGGGCGGTTCTTGACGACATGGCGACAGGCCTCTTCGATCGGGTAAAATGAAGTGCGTACCTGCAGGTTGCAGTGTGAGAGGGATCTGCAGGGAGCGGTCAACTCGGGCTGATGAGCGTATCTGAATTTGTTTCACGAAGAGGAGCGAGACGCCCACGAAGGAAGCGTACCGGATCCTCAACCGGTACGACTACATCGCAAAACTCTGGATCAACGGGAAATCCTGTGCGCAGCTGCCGATTGCATTGCCACAGGTTTTGACAAAGAGTGGTTCACGCAGAACCGCGACAACCCTGAAAAAATGGGTCCATCCGGTTTTTGTGTGGATTTGGTATGATTTGTTTTTCTGGATGGGTGTCCGATGCAGGATCGAGAGCTGTACCAGGAGATTCTGGGCTTGAAGAGTTCATGGGCGGTAACGAATGTGGCTCTGAACCTGAAAGAGCAGCAGGTGGATGTGTTTGTGGGCCATCCCTGTGGCACAAAATTCTGTTATCCAGAGTGCTCACTGACGCTGCCCTGCTACGACCATACTCCAGAGCGACAGTGGCGACACCCTGACGGTTGTCAGTTCAGGACTCTCCTGCACGCCAGTGTTCCGCGAGTCGACTGTCCTGAGCATGGCGTCAGGCAAGTTTCAGTGCCATGGGCCGAGAAAGGCAGTCGGTTCACAATTCTCTTTGACCTCCACAACAGCACCGTCGAAGCGATCAGTGATGGAAATGACACGGACAGCGGAATTGCCTGTCTTTCTCAGCTTTCTGACGCTCAGATTCAGTCAGTCGAAGCAATTGCGATGGACATGAGTGCTTCCTGTGTGAAGGCGGCGAAGCAGGTCATACCCCTTGCTGAAAACAGGATTGTGCATGATCGCTTTCACGTGATGCAGTTGATGAAAAACGGCGATGATTCTCTCAGCAAAACCACGTACGTCTGGCTGACGAGCTTTGAGAACCTTTCTGAGAAACAGCAGGCACTGTTCGATGCGGTTTATGACCTGCAGTTCCAGACCGGAAAGGCATGGGCGTTCAAGGAAATGCTCAGGGATCTCTGGAGCCAGACCAGTGCCGCATCAGCGACCACCTGTTTCAACGACTGGTACAGGCGAGTGATTCACACAAAGCCTGAGCCCATGAAGGCCGTTGCGAGGTCAATCAGGGAGCGTCTGAGAAATGTTGTGAGCTACTGCACCGACAGAATCACAAATTTCGTCGCCGCAGGAATGAACAGCAGAATCATGTTCATCAAACGACGAGTCGGTGGCTTCCGGAACCGACAAAACTTCAAAACCGCCATCTTCTTCTACTGCGGAGGCCTCAGCCTCTACCCACACGAATCCCGGATGGACCAGAGAAATGGCGAACCAGCACTGGTTTGTCTGATGCTCACTCAGCGTTGCTCAGCAGGACTGTCGACGTAGCCGCTTAAAATGCTGATCCGGCCATTGATATGTTTCAAATAACCTTCGGCGTCCTGCCGCAATTGCTGCTCTTGAATTTTGCCGATCGCTGCAGCGATTGCCTCTGATGCATGCTGAAATGCTGAAATCAGTGAGACAAGTTCTGAACGAGTGACACGATGAAGGCGAAATAACAAGTCGCGACTCAGTTCGCAAAGTCCATCACACAAATCGAAGATCTGCCGTTCGTGTACGTCTGGTGATTCCGTGAGCTTCGTGAGGCCGACAATTTCCTCCTGCAGTTGTGCGAATCCAATCTCGTAAAGAGGATCTTTCCAGACGGCCGCGCGGGAACTGTCATGTTCAACGATGATCATCAATAGCTCACTTTGATTCTGTGATTCTGGCTAAAATATCAAGGAAATGATACCCTGCACAAGCCAAATGGCAATCCACCGCAGAGTGCGTGCCACGACCCTCGTACCAATCACCTATGATTCCAACAGCACCTTCAAACCCTTTTCGAACTCAATGAGTTGAACAAGCAATTTCGAAGCACTTGCCACAACACTTTGAATGGACTCCGATGGGCTGCCAGGGATGGCATTCGACCGAACTCTACCGCCACGAACACCCAGAGTGCGATCAGCGTCCCTGACAAATGAGCCCATGGCTTCTCTGAACTTCAGCAGAATCTCTCTTGTTGCGTCCGGAAGCAAAACATGATCCCGTACAGCTTCAAGTGCACATCTGGACAGGTCCTGCAGCTGATGGCACCATCGGCTGCATTCCCTGCACACCACTTCAGATTTCTTGATTTCATCCGAGAATTCCCGGACAAGATACTCTGCTTTTTGTCGGGACATCGACACCACAGTCCAGACAATTGCAGTTCCAACATCTTTGTTGTTCGACATGCGGCCCATTCCTTCATCACGGAAAGGTCCGCAGGCTAACGCCCCCTAAGGGAATGCGTCAAATTACCGACAAGCGAAAACGGCTGAAATAGCAAAATTCTGACCCCCCTGATTCCCAGTCTTTTTGACGATGTCCCCCCTGCTGCAGTCAGCAAAATCCGCACAATCATCAGTGGTTTTGCGTTATGGCTTCACCAACTCCACCAACAGTCGATCGGATGCAAGGTTGTAAAGACCCGCACAACGCCGTTCGATCTGGATCAGATCCGTACGGCACTCCAGGAGAACTCGCTCAAACGATCGCGAATCGACGTTTTCGATAGCAAGCAGGCATCTGTCATGAAAAGCCGTCGTGCTGGAAATCCAGTCATTCAGGGTCGCCTGAAATCGCTGCAGGTTCAATGAGATGTCGGCTTGGGCTTTTGCATAGGCCGTGACAGAGTTGAAGATCTGGACAACCGTTTTCCGGGCCTCCTTGCCGCCGAGGGTCCCAAAATCGCTCTCCCAGGTTATCTTCAGCGATATCAGCATACGCTGAATCTGCATTCTGGAATCAGAGACACGTTCGTGAATTTCCAGTGAAAGTCGCACGATCTCAGCGTAACCAGCGATCAACCCCGACTGCGAGTTCAGCCAGAACGGACTGACATGCAGTCGACTACTGCTGAGCTGACGAACCTGTTCTGCAATCTCGATGCTCGATGCCTGCGGCCAGTCTGTTGGCACGAACACTTCTCCAGCATTTGAAACATCCTGCAGAATTCTCTGGAAAGCAGTGCGAACAATTGCCGCTGACGCGGGCCGATCAGGCGGCTCGGGCTGCAGAAGCCGCAGACACAACTCTGCTAATCGCGGATCAATTCCAGGGATTATGAGTTGAGGCATGATGGGCAGCGTTGCTGTCCAGCGAGCGACGAGAATGTCCTTCCTTCGCCGCTGCTCTGGTGTTGGTGTTCCCCACATGCCCTCGACGATGTCCGTCACATCCCACGGTCTCTTCCCGGTCAGAAGCTCATAAACTATGACGCCCAGTGCATACAGTTCTGTTTGAATCGAGTCTGATCCATGCAACAGCTTTTCTGGTGCCATATAGGCTGGCGTGCCAGCAACTGGTGCAGTGCTTTGGGAGTTCAGATACACAGCGACCCCAAGGTCTGCGATTCGCACTTCTCCTCTGGATTTCGGATCCAACAGAATATTTCCCGGCTTGAGATCACGATGCAGTACGGGCGGTGAATGCTGATGCAGGACTTCCAGGCCCTTGCAGATCTCTATTGCAATGCGGAGGACCTCCATCTGAGGCAGTCGACGCCAGGTGCGCAGCAAATCCTGCAGCGTTCGGCCGTTCACGTAGTCCATCGCAAGAAATGGTCGTTCTTCACCAGTGGCTGAGCGAAACACGCCATCATGTCGCCAGTCGATGATCCATTCCGACGATTGGCTCAATTGCCGGCAGATTTGCTGTTCTGCCCTGAATACTGCAGATGTTTGCGATTTCAATCTGCCGGGCCGCAGCATCTTGAGTGCCACAAGCCAGCCCATATCCTCGTCAATTGCCAGAAAAACGTCTCCGAATGCCCCAGCCCCGAGGTGGTCGACGACCGAGTACGGGCGCTGCAATCCACTCGGGGTATCTATTGACCGCAACATGCCCCATGTGCCGGCCCTCGTATCAGGTTGCAGGAAGTCGCGATAGGTCGTTTCAAACTGAATTCGATCCATAATTGCCCCCACAGCCCGCACAGATCATGTCCGGCTGTCAAAGTTGTAGACTCCCGGCAGAGTTTTGACCAACGACTCCGACAAATGCCCGTGCCGGGTGTCAGGCTGCAATTTCCGCCGTCAGACAGGAATCGAATTCGACTCTGTCGAAAGATACGAAAAGCTTGTACCGCGGGCCTGACCGATGGAATCCCGCTGTTGAATCCTGCACCGCTCCGTTACTGAGCGGATCGTGCCTGCTGCGGATCGCCCACGTCCGGCGTGTTCAAAGAATGTTCGACCGCCCTTTGCACCGTTTGTGTCAGCCTGTAGCAGCCAAACAACCCCGACAGGCCTCATGCGATCACCCTGACGGCATCCTGACCATCACCGAAACTCTTTCCTGCGATTCCCGTGTGGCTGCCGTCTGAGCCGGCGACAGTTTCGTATGATATTCACGGCCGCGGTCTCTGCAGTTGGTTCCAGAGTTGCTCGATGCCCCAGACATCGAGGTATCTGATGCCGGGATTCTGATCCCGTAATTCGAACACGCAGGCTGAGATTCGATTACTGAGGGCGCTTTGCGGATGGTTGTGGATCAAAACCCACTCTTTCAGGGCAGATTTCAGACTCATTTCGGCCTTCTGAAAATCCGAGCGAATTTTTGCGATCACATCGTTTTCATTCCAGTCTTTGATCCGCGCGGGGGCGTAGCAGGCATACACCCTGCCCACATCATAGACGACGATGTCTTTTCCACCATCTCCATGTTTCAACACCACTTCCTGGGCGGTCGGGTGAAGTTCTTTCAGGTACTGCATAACCTGCGATTGAAACTGTTCGTGGAAAACGCTGCGCAAAGAGTGGAAAAGGTCGGTTTTCTCGGTGGACGGACGGTGTTCATTCCTGACCAGTCGGGTGCTGTAATCTTCAACGCTGTCCGCGAAGACAAAGAGTCCGCGTTGCAGAGCGACCTGCCAGAGTGAGCGCTGGATTGCGGGATCGCTGCTGTGGATCAGGGTCTGCGGTGCGTGGACAGCCAAAACTCCTGACACTGCTTCCATCAGTTTCTGCTGCTCAGGCTGACCTGAGATTTCCTGCATCGCCTTTGTGATCTGCTGGACCAGGCCGTCGAAGACCGGCATGGCTGTCAGTGCATTGCACGCAGCGATGCGGCTTTGCAGTGACACCTGCTCACCGACGGCGACACCGAGCAGTGTCTCCGCTATCGCGCTGTTCTGGCGAATCACCCGACAGCCGGAAGCCACAAATGCATGAAGTGGGTCAGTTGTATCGCGGCGGAGAAAATCCAGTACCACATTTTCAAGGCCCGCGGGAGTAAAGTGCAGTGGCGATTCCGGCAGGTTTCCGAAATATGCCAGTGACGACTGGACATAGGCCCACGCCAGTCTTCTTTCCAGTTCGTCAGTCCTGGACTGCATTCCGTCTGCCAGAAGAACGTGCACGCCTTTGTATGCACGATTTTTCATCAGGATTTCGATGGCCGCTCGCCTGACACTGACATCTGGCTCAGACAAACGCATGAGATCCATAAGGCAGAGCAGCGTCCGATCGTCCTGGCAATTGGAAAGAGCCCAGATGGCAGGTACTCGCAAGCGAGGCTCAGACTGATTACTGGCCAGTTCAAAAATGGCCAGCGCGTCAGGATGGTGAATCGGGAGTCCTCGGAGTGCCTCCAGCAGCTGTGCGGTCACAGCAAATGCGACATCGCTGCTGTCAGGGCGCAGCAGACGAAGCTTTGCGAGAATTGCATCTCTGGCTGCGATCGTTCCGAGCGTGGCAAGGGCTTCGCTGAGCTCAAGCATTTCACCTGGCTCTCTCGTCCGTGCCATCGCTTCGATCAGGTACCTTTCAGCGAGGCTTCCACCTGTTGCTGCCAGTCGAATGCGGTATTTTCGTCGCAGACGTGGTTCAAGTCCCAGCTCGAGCTTCGCGACAATCTCAGTCGCCGTCATTGTGTCTGAGGCGAGAGTGAGATTTGGAGAGCGGAAAGGATGGAAGCCCATTTGTGCAGGCAGGTCGTGGTCGGTTTCAAGGATCATGCAGACCTGCGAACTCCCAGAAGTTCGCTGCAGCCACTCGGCCAGTTCTGATCCGGCGTGGAACGATGGCGGCAGCATTGATTGAAGCAGCGATACCGCTGATATCGTGGCTGGGTTGTGCGGCAGTTCGTTGAGTCGCTGAAGTGGATAATACGGATCCAGTTCCATCAGCGCCGTTGCATAAGCACGCTGCGACGGAGCCTCGAGGAAGCAGCGCCAGAGTTCCAGTCTGATATCGTCTCCCAGTAACTCGACTCCGCCGTCCTGACAACTCACCTCTTTCAGGATTGCTGCAAGTCGCAACGCAATCAGGCCGAACCGATCGCGTTTTGCCGCGACCTGTCGCAGACTTTTCCAGACTGCCTGATCAGGGTGATTGCCGGACAATCCGCAGGCGAAAATCATGACCTGCAACCATTCGGGCCTCAGCGCTGCGGCTACCAGATCCGCACCGTGGTTGCTTTCGGTCAGATGCCGTGCAGCAAGAAATTCATGCACCGTTGGATGCAGGAAACTCCACTGCTCCGCGCCCTCGTGGATAAGTGTTATCAGCCTTGACAGGTTGAGAAGCTCAGCAATTCGCGCACCATCCCTGTCTGGTGGGTGCAACGATGCCAGATCAAACTGATAGCGGCATCCGCCCGATTCACTACTGAGTGTCTCAAAGGCCGCCGCGCAGGCGTCAGATGCATCATTCGAATGCACATTGGATTTCCACGCATACCCTCTCGTGCGATGTTCAGAGTTACAATATTCCTGGGCCAGCTGAAAGAGCCGCTCATACAGCAACGCTCTGCTGCAGGGAATCGGGGATCGCCAGTCTCGGGCAGTGACTGCACATAGAAGCGTCAGAACGAATGGGTTGCGAGCGAGTTCGCGAAAGCCCGGATGATTATCCAGATGTAATGAAAGTTGCAGCTCAAGCTCAGGCCTGGCAGCTTCGGTGAACCACTCTCTCATCAGGATCCGCATCGACTCGAACGACAAAGGAGTGATCTGGAATCGTGTGGCAATCCGTAGGCTTGTCACGTAGCCTGACGGACGTGAAGTGACCACCACCGGAAGCAGGGGCTGGATCCGAAAGATGTCATCGGCGACGGCGTCACGCATCGCGAAAGGCACCTCGTCCCAGCCATCCAGCAGGAATCTGCAAATCTGCTGCATCCCTGGCTTTCCGCCATTTGTTTCCCGCCTTGCCCCGGCAATTTCCACATCGGCAATGAAATCTGCAAACGTGTCCGGCTGCACCCCATGCTGCAACGCAAGATATTCCAGAATACTGCCTGCGTCATTCTGAGATCTCCATCGGGCGTACGAACGAAGCGATACAAACAGCGGAATCAGGCTTTGGTTGCGTATTTCGGAGATCAGATACCGAGCTGACCATTTGATCATTGTGGATTTACCAGCACCCGGTTCTCCAACAACAATCACGCTGTCAGTGGAAGCAAGGAAACGGGCTACAGAAATGAATGGCCTGAGTTCTGCCAGGCCACGATTTCGTGCGAACGGTACATTTTCTTCGCCATCTGAAAGTGTGAGTTCGACCCAACGCTCATCCAGCGGAAGGGCAGGCAGATAGGGCAGCGGTGGTTGCACTTTCGAAAAGTGGGGGTCCAGAAAATGCAGCCGATAAATGGAATCGAGCAGTCGTTGCAGCTGAGACCGGCCGTCAGCCAATCCGTCAGAGAATCCATGCTGTCCAACCCGGGAATGCACCTCACGAAACCAACGAAGCCTGAGCTCATTTTCATCATCATGCTGCATGATTGCACGATCCTTTCGCCCCGTTTCAGCAGGAAAACCTGCCTTGTTTCCGCAGTGTTCCAGCGTCTCCATGCAGATTACACCCTCGATGCAGTATCGTCATCTGTCGACCCACAGAATGTTGCTGGGACCAGCACGTTCGTTGCTGCCAGAATCAGCAGGCTGGAGGTGGCCAGCTTCGGTGCTCAAGGGCTGTGACGGCATGTCCACGGATTCAACGCAGGACCTTTTCGCATGCGGCGCTGCAGCCGGATACGCGATGCGGGGGAAGGGAACGAGTACCTGCCTTTACAGCGGTCAGCAGGTTGCTGAAAGTGGCGGCAACGAAGGTGCTGTTCCCGCCGTTGCGACAATTGCAACCACGATCCGCGGTGCCAGGCGTCTCACGCGGTGGCAATTTTCCCGCAGTGACGCAGAGAGTTTTTCGATGTTGATTCAGCTCAGTGGGCACGGGCAAGGGCCACTACGACACGGCTGGTTTGCTGAATTCCGCCGGACTTTGCAGAATGCAGCCGGCTGCTGGTCGGCGTGGTTATTGTCAGTTCAGGGGAGCACAGTGATGGTGCGGGGTTCAAGGCGTGATTTTCTGCAGGCTTCAGCGGGTGGGTTGCTGTTGACGGGGATTCCGGGGGCAATTCCGGCGGCCTCCTCTGGTCTCAGCATCGCCCCGTTCCGCTTTGACGTGACCGCACCCAACGGACATGGCTGTTGTGGTGGCTGGATCAAGCCCATCGAGGCCGTCGATGATACTCAGGAGGCCATTGGTTACGTGCTGCTGGGTGCCGGGGCGCCGATTGTGGTCTGTGCGGTCGACTGGACCGGAATTCTGAACAGCGCGCATGTGGCGTGGCGGACGGCGATGGCAGAGGCTGCCGGGACGACTGCGGATCGCTGTGCCGTGCAGTGTGTGCACCAGCACAACGCGCCGTTTGCCTGCCTGGATGCTCAGAAACTGGTGGATGCTCAGGGTGACCTGCCCAACATCATGCTGCCCGATTTTTTCGCCACCTGTCTGGATCGTCTGCGCAAGGCGATCATGGAAGCCATCCCGCAGGCCGTTGCGGTGACGCATGTGGGACAGGGACGCGGTCGTGTGGAGCAGGTGGCTTCGAACCGCCGGATCAATCGTGGTCCGGACGGACGAATTCTGAGCATGCGGGGCAGTGCCTGTGCGGACCCCAAACTGCGGGAGATGACTGAGGGTCTGGTGGATTCGGAGCTGCGGACGGTGGCGTTCTACAGCGGTGATCGTGCGGTGGTGTGCTGTCACTATTATGCTGTGCATCCGATGAGTTATTACGGTGAC
>CAITYU010000271.1 GCA_903896675.1 uncultured Planctomycetaceae bacterium | reverse complement strand
CATGGCGGATACGTGCTGATTGCGGTGATTGTACTGCTGGGTGCTTTTCAGTTTGCGTCGATTGGTTTGATCATCGCCAGTCGTGCTCGAACGCTGGAGGCTGTGGCTGGCCTGATGAATCTGACGATGGTACCGATGTGGATTGGGTCCGGGATCTTTTTTTCCGCTGAGCGATTTCCGGCACTGGTGCAACCGGTGATCCGTCTGCTGCCGCTGACTCCGGTGATTTCAGCACTGCGTCAGGTGATGCAGGAGGGTGCCGGCGTGGTAACCATTCTGCCGGATCTGGGCCTGATGGCAGCGTGGCTGGTGGTGACATTTGTTGTGGCGCTGAAGATTTTCCGCTGGGACTGACCTGAATTGTTAAGGTTTCAGGAACAAACGCCTCTGCATTTGCATTTTCCCGGATCGGTTCATCAATCTGTGTTGTGCTGCGCATTTACTCACCCGGGGCACGGATGCTCCTGAATGTCATCCGGCCTGCTCCATGTCCCGACCTGCTTCTGCCGCTGCTGCGGCCAAACGCCCTGCCAGAAAGTCTGCTGAAAGGCAGATTTCGGCGAAGACGCCGAAGGTGCGGGTTGTGGCTGCGGAAGCTTCGCTGACTGTCTGGCAGGCCGCTCGCAGTCTTCTGAAACAGGAACTGAAGCAGTTTCAGAAGCACCTGTCGAAGTGTGCCAAGCGCTGGCAGAAAAAGCCTGACCACCTGCACCAGACTCGGATTTCAGCCCGTCGGCTGCAGCAGCATCTGGAATTATTCGGGCCGCTGCTGGGAAAAAATCGTTCGCTGCGCTGGCTGCGTAAGCAGTTGAAGTCGCTGCTGAAGGCCAGCAGCCCAGCGCGGGATCTGGATGTTCTGCTGCACCATTCCGCAGCCGAAAAAACTTCCGCTGCTGTGTGTCGGCAGTGGCGGCAGCAGCGTCGCAGTCTGCAGAAACCGATCCGCGAAATCCAGCAGCGACTCAGTCGTCAGGATGGCCTGAAACAGCATCGTCGCGCACTGCTGAAAGCGATCAGCCAGTCTGCATCCCGGGAAAGTCACCCGGCACTGGCCAACGCACCAGCTTCCACATGGGCTGTGGAACAGGCCACGGTACGACTGGCCGAATTGCAGACGGCCCTGCCGACATCTTCTTCCAGTAAGGCCCTGCACCGATTTCGGCTGCTGGTGAAGCAGCATCGATATCAGGCGGAACTGCTGCTGCAGTTGTCGGATGATCCGATCATCCAGCGTCTGGTACAGTGTCTGTTGCAGGTGCAGAAACAACTGGGACGGCTGCAGGATGCCGTTGTTGCAGCACGCTCACTGAAAAAAGCTGCAGACGGTCAGAAAAAATCTGCCGGGAAGAAAAACTCACGTCAGACTGCCAGCGAACGAACTGCCGGGATTGCCGCCCAGTCCACTCGTCTGCTGACGTGGCTGCAGTCCCGAATTGCACCTCAGTTGAATTCGCTGGCGCGCAGGCTGCGAACGGCATCAGGTCGGCGCCGATAGGCCATTTCGCTGCGTGCCCGGCAGGTGTCGATTCCGCAGGTGATGTGACCCGCCTCGGGGCCTGATCCCGGGGGTGGTGAAGACTTCACAGATCACACCAGCAGTCGACCGCCCACATTCAATCGCAGCAGCAGTCCTGCGAATGCGAGGACATCTTCAATGCGTTCGACGGCTGACCCACGAACTGCACCGGCTGTCGGCAGCACTGTGTCTGTCAGCCAGACTCGGCCCGTGACTGCATCGGCATGGACTGTCAGTTGTCCGAATCCGGTACCAAGCAGTCGATTCAGCCGCTGCGCCAGCAGGTCGGCGGGGTAGATTCGGCCCTCGGCATCCTGCATCACGAAGAATCGATCGTCATCGGCAACCAGCAGTTGTATGGCCGCAGCCGCCGGCTCGACCGACTGTCTGTTCCGCAGCACCAGTTCAGCTGCACCGAGTTCGTTCAGCCACTCGACACGCTGACGGACCAGCGGATCGTCGCTGACAATCACCAGAGATCGACCGCTCGTGCCCACATACCACGCTGACAACCAGCGTCGATAATCGGTCTCGGTATCAAGCGCGGAAACAGTGCCACTGGTGCGAGACAGTCGTCGGCCCGTTTCAGGCAGCTCGCGAGTATCCAGATGCAGTCGATTGATCGCCGGTCCTGTCTCCGCTGTTCCAGCCCCGTCAACATCCGCGGTTTGAAACAGACGAATCCCGAAATCCTTCCAGACAACCGGCACCGACTCGCCCGCCGCATCGAACACGTCCAGTCCGGCCCACGCAGTCGGGCAGCCGGCTCCTGTTACCAGCAGACCTCCCAGAACCCCCGAGGTCCGGCGCATCGCTTCATGCAGGGCTGCCGCAGTCGTCCGGCCCGCATCATGCACAGGAAACCCCAGTCTGCTGACGGCTGCAGTCACCCCCGCAAACAGGTCCTGAGAAAACGATCGAGCGTCATATCCGAGGATGATTGACCGCAGCGGCTCACGCTGCGATTCAGTATCCGGTGTCGGCACAGCACCCGTACGCTCGGCCACGGCGTTCCACGAACGCTGCAGACAAACACAGAACACTTCCGCCAGACGTTCCGCGAGGCTGCGATCGAGGACATTGAGCCACGGGCCTCGCACTCCGAACTCCGATCGCTCCAGACCTGCCCGCCGAAAGTGACGAACCCGCTGAATCTCGTCCACCGCGAATTCGGACAATCCTTCCGTATGTCGTCGCCATTCACACTGATCACACACGGACCATCCGGCGTGCAGCCGCGCCAGATGCACGGACCGGGAAATACCGGACACGGCACCGGGACAGACAAACAAACAATCCCCGGTTCCACCATCCGCCGGATCGAGTATGTTGAATTCCGACAGATTCATCTCGTTGACTCCCGGGTGGCAGCAATCTTCTTCAGCCTCCCCCAGCCGATCCTGCGACTGCTTCACCGGCATCCTGCGGATAGACCAGCAGTCGGTCGTGACACAGCAGCAGCAGGTCCGCCCGCCCGTCCCCGGTGACATCCACAATCAGGCCCTCGCGCGGCTGCAGTCCCCGGTCTGTGGCCGATGAGACCAGCCGCTTTTCCTCGAATACCCGAAAACTGGTGGCTTCACGAATGCCGTCGCGCTCGTCAAATCGCAGAATGGCGACGCCATCAATGCTGGTATCGATGGCCACCAGATCCATGGCTCCGTCTCCATTCACATCGCCGGCCAGCACGTCTGCCGGGAAAGCCTTCTCACGCTGAGATTCGAAGCCATGCAGTTCCTTCAGCACCACGTCAGTGCGGCCGCTGTACAGCACCCCAAACTGCTCGGCACCCAGAAAGATCAGATCGCTCCGTCCGTCGCCATTAAGATCGGCGGTGAGCGTGGATGAGAAAGGAGCCGCTCCGAGCTCGACCTCCCGCCACGGTCGATACACATTGTCTTCACGACGCAGTATGCGAGCCCTGCGGACACCGGAATCCAGCAGGACCACTTCATTACCCTCCACACCATCCAGATCCAGCGCTGCGACGCTTTCAATGCTGGCTGCTGCCTCACCGGCATTGAACTGGTCCACAACCTGCCAGCCACCCTCCTTCCATGTCAGCATCCTCGCAAAGGAATCCCGTGCGACCAGCAGATTTGAACCGTTGACAAAGATGCGTCCTGCCGCTGCCACACCGGCATCCAGTTGACTGCTGCTGATGGCTGCTGTGAGCTGGCCGGATTCTCCCTGCAGCAGCACGTGAAATCCGGATTTTGCCTGACCACTGGCAATCGACAGCAGGTCCTGTCGACCATCGCCATTGACGTCCATCTGCACCAGTCTGACCCCCCGCTGCCCGACAGCCCCGGTAAACTCAAGTTTTGCGTCGTCTGCGACCTGCGCCCAGCGACCGTCCGCATCACGGCGATGACGCCGATACTCAAGCTTCGCTGAATTCCCCGAACCCTGCGACAGTCCCACAATCAGCTGCGGCTGGCCGTCATGCTTCAGAACCGCAACAGTTGCCAGTTCCCAGCCTTCCGGCTTCCGCAGAATCGCCTCAGGAAACGTCAGCCGACCATTCTCAAAGCGACTGACAGCCACCACCCCCTCGCTGCTGCTCATCAGCACAGCCTCAAGGCGACCGTCACCGTCCAGATCTTCAGCCACGACATCCGTGATTCCCAGCAGCGCCGGATACTGCTCGGCTGTGCCCAGACCGTCAATACCGTTCTGCCGGTACAGCAGCAACTGAGCCTGCCCAGGCTCGTTCACCAGCACATCCGCAAGTTTGTCACCGTCAAAATCGGCCACCGCCACCGCGCGATCGCGGGAGGATTCGGTCGCACCAATTCCATAGCGGAGCAGCCGTTCCGACACGCTGTCTGCTGCCTGCTTCGCAGGTTCCGCCTGCAACACACTGATGCGGCCGTTGCGACCATCAATCGAAATCACCTCCGCACCGGGACGACTGTCCAGACTGGCAATCGTTACGGCTCGCGGAGTCTGCAGGGTGAAGGAAATCTCGGGGCCCAGCCGACCACTGGCAGACTGCAGTCGGGCACAGACCGACCGTCCCGTCTGCTCCCCCGCCAGATAACACAGATCCGTTCGGCCATCACCATTCAGATCGGCCGCCTGCAGTAATCCCTGTCGCCCGGATGTGCTGATCAACTGCTCCGGCGCACGGATACTGCCCTGCTCCGTCTGCGTGAGCAGAAACATGGTGGCCTTTCCCGCAGCGGCCAGATCAGTCCGACCGTCACCGTTGAAGTCGCCCGCAGCGAGGATTCCGGAGACCGGTTCGAGCCCCGGCAGCCGCACCGTCCACTTTTTCGTCCATTCCCTCCGGCCCGCTTCCGGCTGATAGTAGACGGCCAGTTGATCGGGAGGCCCAATGACGGCGAAATCCATGCGTCCATCGCCGTCAAAATCCCCGGTCTCCAATTCGGCAATAGCGCGGTCCATCGAAATTCGACGATCTTCAAACCGTTTGTCCGACGGCAGTTCGTTGATCTGAGCAGCAGCCTTGTCCTGAACTGTCCCCTGGGGGCGCTGCAGCAGCAGTCGGATCGAGCTGGTGAAATTGTCCATCACCGCAACATCCGTCAAACCGTCGCTGTTGAAGTCTCCTGACTTCAGGTGCTCAGCCCGTTCGTGCAGCTTCGTAATCTCTACGCCGGTGAAGCCGTAGAATTGTGCCAGGTCGGAAGCTGCCACAGGTTCGTCACAGTGGACGATCCGTGGTTCGCCCACTGCTACCACCATTGACAGCACAGCAGCCCACAATTTCATTCCGTTGCTCATCATTGTCACCATCGCAAAACTGCACTCACAGCAGAGTTCGCTGCCGGTCCTGCAGCAGACCGGCAGCGAATCAGGTTAAAATCAAACGCCAGCTCAGCGTTTGAACATCGCGTTGTTCTTTTCACCACGCGACAGCAGATAGGCCAGCAGATCCAGAACTTCATCCTGATTCAGCGGTTTCAGCAGATCTGCCGGCATAATGGACACTGCCGAAGGCTGAATCTCGTCAACTTCCGTTTTCAGGATTTCCGTGATCTTCGTCGGATCCTCCGGATTCGTCAGCACGGTGACCGAATGCTCGCTGTCAGCAACAATGCGACCGGACACTGCCAGTCCCGACTTTGTCACAACGGTACTGCCCTTGTACTGATCGCTGATCACCTTGCTGGGATCCATGATGGCTTCCGTCAGGTCGCGGACGGTGAATCGTCCGGCCAACTGAGTCAGATCGGGGCCTGTGGCGCCGCCATCTCCACCGAAGCGGTGGCAGATGACACAGCGAGTGGCCGCGAACATTTTTCGTCCATTTTCGAAGTTGCGATCCTGCAGGCCTTTTTCAGCCAGAGTCCTCACTTCATCCACGGTCCAGTCTTTGCCCGGTCCCGCTGGCTTCGGCAGTTCCGGAGGTGTATACGGCTTACGAGCTCCCGACGCTTCAATCAGCAGTCGTTCCTGTTCCGTGGCATTCAGAAAGGCTTCGTTTTCAATATTCCGCAGGAAGCCTTTGAAGCTGGCTCCGCCGGCCCACGCACGGGCTCGCTCGAACCACGCGAAATACACTTTTCGCTGCTCCAGTGTCCAGCCTTCCTTCGCATTCCTCAGGCAGAATGCATACCACATCTGCTGCTGATCCGGAGCATTCGTGATCGAGGCCGCAATCGCTCCGCCGTAACCCCGGTTGCGAGCCAGCAGATCCTGCATGTCGTCCGTCACGGTCGGCTTCGATTCAGCCGCCAGCAATGCCACAGTCTTCCCGATAATCGTGGGCGACCGGAGATAAATCAGCACCTGTACCAGTTCGCGGTCCAGCTCCGCATCAGCGGTCGGAAACAGCCCGTCCAGCCGATCAAGATACCCCTGGCGTTCGGCTGCTTCGGGCGGCCCGAGGCGGAGGAAGACCAGACTGACGACCCGCAGATACTCAAGCTTTTGTTCGCGACCGAGTGCAGCAAAATCCTGCCCCTGCAGCATGGCAGTGCACAGTTTACGCAGAGTTTCCTCCATGTCCGACACTGCCGTTTCAGACAGACCTTCGGTTTTTGCGAGGGACGACAGCGGAGCTTTCACCAGCGCCATGGCGATGGCTGTCCGATCCGAACCGCTGTCGCCGCCACTGAGATCCGCCTGATCCAGCGAACGCATCAGATCCGGGAACAGCTGCGAGTTGTAGAAGGCATTGTGAGTGGCCATGCGGAGGAACCGATCCGTCGTACCCCGCACACTGGTCAGATTCTGCAGCAGAGTGGCGGAATCCACCCGAGGCTGAACCGTGCTGCCCGAGCGCCCCGCATGGAACGACTCAAACAGCCGTCGCAGCGAACGTGGCCCGGCTTCACGGGCATCCTTCAACTGCGTCGGCTCAGTCGATTCCTCACCCGTGTAAATGACTCGGAACAGTTCGGACTGAGTTCCCCGGCCACCGACGGAAAAATAGAGCGCTCCGTCCGGCCCGGCAACAACGTCTGTCAGCGGCAGCGGAGTTCGAGAAAGAAATTCTTCCTTCACACCGGTGTAGCTGCTCTGACGCGGTTCCAGATGAATTGCATACATCGTCCCGAATGTCCAGTCGCACAGATACAGGGCCTTCTGATACTTTGCCGGGAAGCGACAGCCGTAGCCAAAATCCACTCCCACCGGAGACCCCGGTCCGATATTCACCAGTTGAGGCAGACTGTCGGGATACCATGTCGGCCACTTGCCGGATCCGCTGCGCCAGCCGAATTCGCTGCCACTGGTGGCATGAACGACGCGAGTGGGCCGGTACCAGGGCGACCCCACATCCCACTCCATATCCGCATCATACGCGAACAGCTCGCCGTCGGCGTTGAATGCCATGTCGTAAGGATTGCGATAACCCATCGACCAGAGATCCCATGTTTTCCCGTCGGCATCCGTACTGGCAATCCAGCCACCCGGAGCAAGAATGCCGACCGCATGACCATTGGCGTCCCACATGCGCGGCAGCAGGTGATCTTCAGACCAGTTGGTGGGGATGCGACTGGTGAAGTTCCGATTGGTCAGTTCTTCACCGGCGTCGAACGGTGGTTTTGTATGATTTCCGCAGATCACAAAAATCCGCTGGCCATCAGGGGACAAACGCAGTGCATGCGGGCCATGCTCGCCACCACCGCGGAAATCCTTCAGCTTCACACACTGATCGAACTGATCGTCGCCGTCTGTATCGCGGGCTCGGTACAGTCCGCTGCCGGGGCCACCGTTGAGCGAAAAGTACAGCGAATCAAAGGCCCAGAGCATGCCCTGGGCGGCCGTTGGACGAATCTCGCACTTTGAAAAGTCCAGCCGCTCAACCGTGGTGACACCCTGCCGCTCACCGAGCGGCGGCAGAGTAATTCTGCAGATGCCTTTGTCGCCCTGATCGCTGGCCAGCAGTCGACCTTTGCTGTCGAAAGCAATACAGACCCACGAACCCAATTCGTCCTTCGGGACGGTAAACAGTTTCTCAACAGCAAACCCGGGCAGCAGCTCGAACACACCCGCTGGCACTCGAGTGGCCACTGCGGCACTGGAAAATACGTCTCTCCACGGAGCATCGCCGTAACGGCCGCGAACTTCCACGGCTTCGCCCGAGTCTGCTTCCCGACGATCTGAGCGGGTCCATTTTTCGTCGGTGACAACGGCGGTCAGGCCGCCATCGGTTCCGCGCAGCACAAGTTTCAGCAGAAATCCGGCAGCACCGCCCTGATTTTCCACCTCGGCCTCGATCACATTCAAACCAGCCCGCAGGTGTCCGCTCACGCTGACGTCTGAAGGCTCCTGCCACTCTGAACCGCCCGCCACCCGCTGACCGTTCACGTAGACGGCACAGATGTTGTCGCAGGAGGCTCTGAGTCGAGCGGCCGTCGGGGCTGCACTGAGCGTAACGGCTGTACGGAGTACGTAGCGGGAGTCGTTGTTTGGTCCCCAGATCCATGCCGGTTGCAGTCCGCCACCAAAGTCTGCATCGGAAACGACAGCAGTCGACGGCTGGGCAGGCTGATTGGCCGTGCCGCGCAGTTGTGATGGCTGAAGTTCGGCCTTCTGAGTCAGAGTCTGCTGTGCCTGAGCCATCGGAAGGGCGGCCAGACAACAGCACAGCAACAATCCACGCAGCATAATTTGCACCCTGGTTCACCTGTGAATCTGTGGGACAATCCTGGTTCCGGGCAGGCCACTTTGCAGCGGGGCTTCCCGGGCCTGTGCATTATCGCAGGAAAAATGGTGAAAGAAAACCGGGCGGCGGTTGAAAATGGCTGGAACCGGGACGCGAACGAAACGACCAGCCACCGTTTCCAACTGCAGACTTTCGCCTGATTCCTGATTTCTCGTGAAATTCGGCGGAAGCCGTTCAACACGACCGCGCGGTCCTGCCGAATTTGCCTGTAGTCGAACTCCTGCTTCCCGCCGGCCTGTCGCCCCTGCGCAGGTTTCCGGGTGAATCATGGAACCTTCGATCTGGCGCAACTCGATGTTTCGCCAGCCGGTTGTCACCTCAAGGACGAGCTTCTGCAGGATCCTGTTCCGGATCAGAAGTTCATGGCTCCGTACCGTTTTGCAGACCAGATACGCAATTGTCGTATTGCCTGCCTGCTGGCTTTGACTGTCGCATTGCTGACAGCCGGAGCGCTGCGCGCCGCGGAATCTTCCCAGCCTGAGCCGGTGGTGACGGCCAATTCCGGAACGTCTGACGGTCCTGGTCGGTACTGGATTGTCAGCACCGAAGATTCTCCGCAGTCCTTCGATGACTCGCTGCCCCGCTTCTGTGCTCGCGTGCAGTGTCGTCACGCAGATGGCAGCGGACACGGCAGCTCGCTGCAGGATCTGCAGAAATCCCTGCAGCCAGGCATTCCGCTGGTGATCATGGTGCACGGCAGTTTCATGGATTCCCCCAGCGTGGGACCGGAGTCCCTGCGGACATGGAAATGGCTGCAGCACGCAGCCGGCGGCAAGCCGTTCGAATTCATCTATTTCCGCTGGCCCAGTTATCGCAGCCCCTCGCTGATGATCAATATTGATGTCGCCGTGCTGGGACGCCGTGCAAGCCGCAACGGCTTCTACCTCGCCGGACTCATCAAAGCTTTGCCGGAAACCACTTCGGTGGGACTGATCGGCCACAGTCACGGAACCCGCGTGATCGCCTCGGCCCTGCATCTGATGGCTGGTGGTCGAGTGGAAGACATTGGCTGTCCGGAACTCCTCTGCAGCCATCGTCACATTCGCACTGTGTTCACAGCGTCAGCCATCGACCATGACTGGCTGGGAAAAGGTGAGCGGTTTGAGCGGGCACTGTGCAGCACGGAAGCCCTGCTGAATCTGCAGAATCCACGTGACCCAGCGCTGATCATTTACCCGCTGCGGCGGATTGGTTCCCGGCGGGCTCTGGGACACACCGGCTTTACCGAGAAGGATCGGCAGCAGCTTGGCGCCCACGCGGTGAAGGTGCAGGACATGAATGTGGGCTCCACGGTTGGCTGCCAGCACATGTGGCCGGAGTGGGTGGAGCACCCGCTGGTGGCACATCAGGCTGCTCCGTGGCTGTTCCTGTCAGGGACCGGTTCCGGAGCACGTGAGTAGCAATCAGGGTTGCGTTTTCTGAAGTTGTGCCGCCTGCTGCAGATACTGCTCGGCCTGCTGCATATCGCCCTGCTGGATACTGGCTTTGGCCAGCAGCTGCAGTGTTTCCGGAAAGTCCGGACGCACCTGCCGGGCAAGTTCAAGGTCGCTGACGGCGGCTTTGACATCACCAAGCGCCAGTTGAATTTCAGCGCGGGTCGTGAGCATGTAGTGGTTGTCGGGGGCCACCTGTACTGCGCGGCTGGCCAGTTTCAGCGCCTCGGGGAACTGCTGACGATCGTTGCTGCGGACGAGGGCCAGAGCGAGATTGTTCAGCAGGGCAGGGTCCTGACCGTCGCTGGACGTTTCGGCCATTCTCAGCCAGCGAATTGCGGGCTCGATTCTGCCCGCCTGCAGGGCTCGGCTGCCCAGTGCCGCAAGGACGTCGGCGGCAGCAACGCCCTGGGCACGCAGCTGATCCAGTGCGGTTTCCGCCACCTTCCCTGTCGCCCCCGACTGCAGACTCATCCGATACAGCCTGTCGGCTGCTCGCATGCTGAATTCACGAACCACCAGCCCCTGTTGCAGCAGATCGGCCAGTTGCCGCGCTGAACTGTCCTGCACCTGCGGCACCCAATCGGCCTCCTGCAGCGAATAATCTCCCGGGTACCCGGTCAGGTGATCAAAATACTCGAGTGCTGTGGAGGCCTGGGCTCCGGCAAGAATCAACCGGGCCTGTTCGGAATCCGGTTCCAGTTGCAGACAGTTTTGTGCTTCTTCAAAGAGTTCGGCCTGACACAGTATGTCGGCGGCAACTGCGCGATCCTCGGCACGCGT
>CAITYU010000270.1 GCA_903896675.1 uncultured Planctomycetaceae bacterium | reverse complement strand
GGATTGCGGTGTTTTCGGGCATGCTGGGCGTTACGGCGTTTGGGATCCTGCTGACCCCGGTATTCTTTGCGCTGCTGGATCGGACGAAACCCGGGACGGGCGAGGAACCACAGTGAGGGCGAAGCGTCGGCTGAGCTGAACCGCTCGGCGGGTGGTGAAATCCTGCGGCTCGGCGGGAGCCTCGCGCTCACAATCGCGGCTGTGTTGCGGCCCTGCGGGAGGGCGAAGCTCCTGCTGAGCCGAACTGCTTGCATGGCCTTTCGCTCCCTCGATTCGGCGGCAGCCTCGGCCCTCCCAAGGGTTTGCCGGCGAGTCTCCATTTTTCGCAGATAACGGCCCGATTCAGTCTCTGCGGCACCCCGTTCCGTCCGAAATCCAATTGAATCCTCACCGATCTGCTGCTATTGTCTGTCTGTTCCGCGACAGCTTGCCCCCCCGCCCGCCTCCCTGCCCTGCTGAAACCAGCCTCATGCCGCCAGATACCCCCACGACATCCCTGCTGCGCGGTGCGGCCACCGGATCGGATCGCCTTGTGCTGGCTCTGGTCCGCTGCTGCCTGCTGCTGGTCCTGCTGCTCGGTCCCCTGCCCTGCCTTGCGGCCCAGACGACAGAGACCGACTCCATCGCGGTGCTCATTGACAACGCCATTGACCAGCAGAATGTGGCAGCCGGGATCACCACAGCTCCGCAGGCTGACCCGGACACCTTACTGCGTCGCACGACTCTGGATCTGGCGGGACGAATTCCCACCAGCCGGGAGCGTGACTGGTACCTGCTGCTGCCGGCCGAAACACGGCAGCAGCAGTTGGTGGACCGTCTGATGCAGTTGCCTGACTTTGATTTTCATCTGCGCAATTCGCTGGATGAGCTGCTGCTGCCAGAGCGTCCGAATGATGGTGAATTCCGCGAATACCTGCTGACGGCAGTCAGGGAGCGGCGTCCATGGAGTCGCATGTTTCGCGAAATGCTGCTGGCGGCGCCAGCGGACGGGCCGGACAAAGGGGCAGCCCAGTTCGTCCGGTCCCGCGTCCGCGAGCTGGACGATCTGACCAACGACACGGCTGTGCTGTTCTTCGGCGTGAACATCAGCTGCGCCAAATGCCACGACCATCCTCTGGTGGCTGACTGGAAGCAGGACCACTACTATGGCATGCAGGCCTTCTTTCACCGCACTTTTACGTCAAAGAAGAATCTGATTCTGGAAAAGCCATTCGGTGGTGTGAAGTTTCGCACGACTGCGGGTGTTGACCGTGATGCTGCGCTGATGTTTCTGAATGGCGCGGTGGTGACCGATGCGACTCCGTCGTACACCGACGAAGAGAAGAAATCCGCGGAAGAGCAGATTCGCAGGCTGGAGCGTGAAGACGATGCTCAGCCGGTCCCTGTCTCCTTCAGTCCGCGTCAGGCCCTGATCGACACGGCGATTGCCGATCAGCAGCAGCAGTATCTGGCGCGCAACATCGTCAATCGCACGTGGGCTCGGCTGGTGGGCACCGGCTTTGTGGATCCTCCGGACCAGATGCATTCGGGTAATCCGGCCAGTCACCCTGAGCTGCTGCAGTCTTTGGGCGCGGATCTGGTGGCCCATGACTATGACCTGCGGCGTCTGATTCGCAGTATTGTGCTGAGCCGAGCCTATGCTCGTTCCAGCAGCTGGACCAGTGAGACAGCGCAGCCTGCGTCTCAGACCTTCGCCGTCGCTGTGGCTCGCCCGCTGACCCCCCGGCAGTTGTCGGCATCGCTGCTGATTGCCACGCGATCCGCGGGCAACTGGCCTGCGGTGGACGAGGTGGCAGCCAAGCCGGATGAGTGGCAGAAGCGGCGGACGGATCTGGAGAATCAGGCGAACGGCTGGATGCGTGAGTTTGAGCAGCCATCGCGGGATTTTCAGATCGCGGTGGACGAGGCCTTATTCTTCAGCAATAACGATCGGGTGCAGAATGATCTGCTGCGGGACGGCGGTGATCGACTGGTGAATTCGCTGAAAGCTGCTGAGACTCCGCAGCAGGCCGCTCGGCTGCTGTGGACCGTGGTCTGCAGTCGGGAACCAGCGGAAGCTGAGACACAGGTGGTTGTGGACTGGTTTGCCCGCGTGCCTCAGCGGCAGGACAGCGATGTTCAGGCGCTGTTGTGGGCGGTACTGGCTGGTGCGGAGTTTCGCTTTAACCATTGAGATCCCTTTCCACGGAGAGTCATGCATGTCAGGTAAACGATTGATTCCGGTGCAGTGCGGACTGTCGGACGTGGCGGGTGTCTCGCGTCGTGGCTTTCTGGGCGGGACAGCGGTCGGCGTGGGGGGTGCCCTCGCCGCCGACATGCGGGCAGTGAACGGCCTGCGAGCTGAGGAGATTGCGGGCGAGCTGCGACGTGGTGAGAAGCACGTGATCCTGCTGTGGCTGGCGGGTGGTGCCAGTCAACTGGAGACGTGGGATCCGAAGCCCGGCGTGAAGACGGGAGGCCCGTTTGCGGCGATACCGACCAATGTGGCCGGGATTCAGGTCAGCGAACTGCTGCCGAAGCTGGCTCAGCGGATGCATCTGACGGCTGTGATCCGCTCGTTGAACACAAAGATCGCGGATCATGGTCGCGGTGCGGATCTGGTTGAGCGAGGTCGTCTGGACGATCCGGGGCTGCGTTATCCGGATCTGGGTGCGGTGGTCGCGAAGGAGCTGGGGCGTCTGGAGAGTACGGTACCGGACTATGTTTCGTTGTACACATCCACTGAGGGTCGTCGCAAGGGCACCAGTGGATTTCTGGGAGCCCGGTATGCTCCGCTGTTTCTTGCTGAGAACATGGCACCGCCGAACACCGGGCTGCACGAGCGTCTGACGGCGGCCGAGCATCAGGATCGGGCAGCGCTGCGGGATCTGTTGTCAAAGCGGTTTACGGCCGAGCATCGTGGCAGCACGGTGGGCAGCCTGAATTCGGCCTATCAGCGGGTGCAGGGCATGATGGCCAGTGCCGGTCTGTTCAATATTGAGCAGGAGCCTGCGGAAGTGCGGGCGCGTTACGGGCCGACGCAGTTCGGCGAACAATGCCTGATTGCCCGACGACTGGTGGAAGCCGGCGTCCCGTTCGTCAAGGTGGCGCGCGCGTGGTGGGACAGCCACGGTCAGAATTTTGAGACTCATCTGGAGCTGTGTGCTGACCTTGATCACTGCATGTCCGTTCTGCTGGATGATCTGCAGGAGCGGGGGCTGCTGGAAAAGACGCTGGTGATCACGCTTGGCGAGTTTGGGCGTACGCCGGGCATCAACGCCAGTCTTGGCCGCGACCATTTTGCATCGGCGTGGAGCTGCAGTCTGTCCGGCCTTGGGATTCGGGGCGGAGTAGTGCACGGAGCCACGGATGCCGAGGGCCACACGGTGGTGGACGGTGAGGCTTCGGCGGGCGACCTGTTTGCGACGATTCTGCAGGCGGTCGGCATTGATCATACTCACGAATACATGGTGGGATCGCGTCCGACTCCGCTGGCCGATTTTGGCAGCAAACCCATTCGCTCGGTACTGGTCTGAGGGAGGCTGACAATGAGGATGAACGACGAACCTGTGGCTGCGATGCCTGCTGCCACAACACCGGCCACACCGCAGGCTGCTGCTGCTGCTGCGGTGCCATTTGTCCCGTCGAAGGTCAGTATCGATCGCACGGTGCGGCTGCCGTCGATGACATTCTGTCTTGCGCGGCATGTGCCGAGTGGTCGCGTGTTCTGTGGTGGTGCGGATTTCGGACTGCATTCATTTGACCCGGCGGCAGAGAAGCCGGAGACCAGGCCTCTGAGCGAGGTTCGTCACAGCAGTTATGTGACGGGTGTGGTGAATGCCGCTGGCACGCTGATTTCCGGCGGTTATGATCGATCACTGATCTGGTGGAATGCGGAGACGGGCGAGCAGTTGCGGAAGGTTGAGGGGGCTCACGATCGCTGGATTCGATCGTTGGCTGTCAGTCCGGACGGACTGCGACTGGCGACAGTTGCGGACGACATGCGTACGAAGATCTGGGACACACAGAGCGGGGCGTGTCTGCTGACGCTGGATGGTTATGATCTGCAGACTCCGCATGGATTTCCGTCGATGCTGTATGCCGTCTGTTTTTCTGCCGATGGCAGGCGACTGGCCACGGGCAACAAGACGGGGAAGGTGCTGATTCGAGACGTTGCGACGGGCGAGATTCAGCAGACGATTGAAACGCCGGTGATGTACACGTGGGATCCGAAAGCGCGACGGCATTCGATTGGCGGCATCAGGTCACTGGCATTTTCCGGTGACGGCAGTCTGCTGGCGGTTGGGGGCATGGGTCAGGTGGGGAACATTGACCATCTGGAGGGCAAGTCGCGGATTGAAGTATTTCGTTTGCCGACAGGTGAGCGGGTGCATGAGATCGAAGACAGCAAGTACAAGGGGCTGGTGGAGAAACTGCAGTTCAGTGGGGACCAGAAGTGGCTGCTGGCAGCGGGCGGAGACAACGGTGGTTTTCTGAGCGCGTGGTCGCTGGAGACTGGCAAACTGCTGGCGCAGGAAAAGCTGGGGAACCATCTGCATGCATTTGAGATGCTGAGTGATCGGACGCTGGTGACGGTGGGCCATGATCAGGCGTCGCATGTTACGCTGTCTGCCGGCTGACACAGTGCAGCGACATCCGCGACCAGAAAATTGTCCCGCCACCACCCACGGAAACCCACATTCCGCACCTTTTCCAGTTGCCCTCCCGCTTTTCTCACACTAAAAGGGGAGTGGTCGGGGGGTGGGGTCACCACCCGCCACTACCCACCATCCTTCGGCCTGGATGTCATGTTCGTCGCCCACCGCCATCATCAGCTCGACGGACCCCGCTTCGGTGACTGGCGATTGCTGCCCGCGGGCCGCCTGATCCTGTCACTGCTGCTGTTCGCATTTGCCGGTCTCACGAATTCGGCATTGGCCCAGACTGCCCCGGCGGTGCCATCATTTGTCAACGACATTCTGCCTCTGCTCACTCGCTACGACTGCAATTCCGGTGGCTGCCACGGCAAGCTGGCCGGCCAGAACGGCTTCCGCCTGTCGCTTCGCGGTTTTGCTCCGGAGGCTGACTACGAATCGCTGACTCGTGAATCCCGTGGTCGCCGCATCAACCCGGCGTCCCCGGCTGCCAGCCTGCTGGTGGGCAAGGCCAATGGAACCATCGTGCATGCCGGTGGTCGCCGCATTGCTCGGGGCAGTTCTGCAGAGACCTTGCTGCTGAACTGGATTGCAGCAGGCCTGCCCGGTCCGGTTGCGTCCGATCCCACACTTCTGCGCATGGAAATCACTCCGGCCGCCGCGGTCCTGCGTCCTGGTGATTCGGTGCAGTTGTCTGCGCAGGCGTTCTACAGCGATGGTACTCAGCGTGATGTCACGTCATTGGCTCGCTTTGCTTCCGGGGACACTTCGATTCTGGACGCGGATGCTGGCGGGCGAGTCCAGGCTCTGCGGCCCGGTGAGCATGTCGTGCGAGTCACTTATCAGGGCGAAGTGCAGGTGGCGACCTTCACGATGCCGCGTGACCAGCAACCCGCACAGGAACTTTATGCCGTCGGCGATCAGGCGATTGATCAGCACGTGTTTGGTCGCCTGCAGGCCCTGCGAATTCCACCGTCGCCGATGATCGACGATGCGGCCTTCCTGCGTCGCAGTATGCTGGACACCATCGGTACCCTGCCCACACCCGCCGAAGTCCGGTCATTCACTGAGGATGCTCAGCCGGACAAGCGTGCCACGCTGGTGGACAGTCTGCTGCAGCGGCCCGAGTTTTACGACTTCTGGGCGCTGCAGTTGGGGGATCTGCTGCAGAATCGTGTGGAGCGTGATCACGACGTGCGGGGACGCAAGGGTGTTCGCAGTTTTCATCAGTGGATACGCCAGCAGCTGGTGGCGGGACGCAACTGGAAGCAGATTGCCACGGATGTCCTGCTGGCCACCGGCAGCACCTCAGAGAATCCTGCCGTTGGCTACTATATCGTGACGATCGGTGAAAAGTCGGCAGAGGAATCGGAGATCGCCGATTCCGTGGCGCAGGCTTTTCTGGGCACTCGCATCGGGTGTGCTCGCTGCCACAATCATCCGCTGGAACGATACACACAGGACGATTATTACCACTTCACGGCCTTCTTTTCGCGACTGGCTCTGCAGCGTCGCAATCCGGATGAAGCGGATACAAGCCTGCACGTGGCCACTCGACACGTGCTGAATCTGAAACAGCAGTTGTCAGAGCAGCAGACGAAGCTGCAGCAGTCCACAGTGGCGGACGAACAGAATGGAATCCGGAAACGGATCAGTGAACTGGAGGGTGAAATCCGTCAGAACCTCGAGGCTGCGGTGACCGTCAGGCAGCCGCGCACCGGTGTGCTGCTGTCTCCGCGGCAGCTTGATCGCAGTGCGGTTCAGATCCCGGCCGGGACGGATCCGCGACTGCAGTTGGCGGAGTGGATGACAGCCCCGGCGAACCCGTGGTTTTCGGCTGCGATGGTGAATCGTTTATGGAAACATTTTCTCGGCATCGGACTGGTGGAACCCGTGGACGATCTGCGTGCCACCAATCCGCCATCGAACCCGGCACTCTGGCAGTATCTGAACCAGCAGTTCGTGCAGTCGGATTTTCAACTGCAGCATGTGATGCGGCTGATTCTGAATTCCAGGACCTACCAGCTTTCGGCTTCGACACTGCCAGACAATCAGCATGACCAGCGGTTTTATTCGCATGCCATGGCGCGTCGGCTGCCTGCCGAGGTTTTGCTGGATGCCATCGGCGCAGCGACGGACCAGCCGGAGCCGTTTGCGGGGTATCCGCTGGGGATTCGGGCAATTCAGGTACCTGATCCCGGCCTCGACTCGTACTTTCTGACGCTGTTTGGTCGTTCTGAGCGGGTGACAGCGTGTGCCTGCGAGCGATCCGGGGATGTGACGCTGCCGCAGCTGCTGCATCTGCAGAACAGCGACACCCTGATGGCTCGAATTCAGGCACCGGAGGGCCGACTGCAGCGGCTGCTGGCCGATGGTGTTGCGGACGAGGCGGTGATCAGCGAGTTGTTTCAGGCAACGCTCAGTCGGCGGCCCACGCAGTCTGAGCTGACTTCTGTTCACGCTCAACTGTCAGCGGCTGCGGCGGACGAGCGTCCGAGCGTGTTTCAGGACCTGTTCTGGGCCCTGCTGAATTCCCGTGAATTTGCCTTTCAGCACTGAGGCTTAACGATGTTGAAGATTCATCTGTCACAGTCTTCCCGACGCAGTTTCGTGCAGGCTGGAGCACTGACAGGCTGGGGGCTCAGTCTGGCCGATCTGCTCCGTGCGGCTGACCAGCAGCAACCGTCGTCAACCGCCAGTCGGCGGGCGAAGAGTGTGATTCTGGTGTATCTGGGCGGAGGACTGTCGCACCATGACAGTTTCGACATGAAACCGGATGCGGTGGCTGACATTCGCGGCAAGTATTCGCCGATCGACACGGTTGTGCCGGGGCTGCAGATCTGCGAGTTGTTGCCGCTGATGTCGCAGTGTATGGATCAAGTCTGTCTGCACCGTGGCGGAGCGCACAACAACGACCATCATGAAACGGCGACCAACTGGGTGATGTCCGGGCGTTTCGGGACACCCTTTGGTGACTGGCCGGCGATCGGGGCGGTGGCTGCGCACGAAAGTGGATTTCCCGGAACTTTGCCGCCCTATGTGGCTATTCCTCGCAATCCGTCCTTTACGTGGGAGCTGGGGAAGAGTGCTTATCTGGGGGGCCGTTACGAGTCTTTCAAGGCGGGTGATCCGAACGAGCAGAATTACCGTGTGCGGGATGTGACGCGTGCTGAGCCACTGCCGGATGTGCGAGTGCAGCGGCGACAGTCGCTGCTGGCCAGTGTCGATGCGGTGACTCGATCGATCGAGGCGAATGACCAGTTGGCGGCGTACGATCAGTTTCAGAAGCGGGCGGCCGAGATGGTGTTGTCCGGGGAAGCTCGTGATGCCTTCGCGATTGATGCGGAGTCTGCAGAACTGCGGGACCGCTATGGACGGACAACGTTCGGGCAGAGCTGTCTGCTGGCACGTCGGCTGGTGGAACGCGGTGTCGGGTTTGTGACCGTGAACTTTGCCGGCTGGGACCATCACGCGAAGATCTGGGAGGGTCTGGAAAAGAAGCTGCCTGATTTCGACCGTGGCTTTTCTGCTCTGGTGACCGACATGCATCAGCGAGGCCTGCAGCAGGATGTGCTGGTGGTGGCGATGGGTGAATTCGGACGGACTCCGAAAATCAACAAGGATGCGGGTCGGGATCACTGGGGGCCGGCCGCTTCACTGCTGTTCAGCGGGGCAGGCGTCGTGCCGGGCCGAGTTCTGGGGCAGACGGATCGAGACGGAGCCCAGGTTGTGGATTCGCCGATTGGCCCGGCGGATGTGGCCTTTACGATTTACAGATCGCTGGGAATTGATCCTCACAAGCACCTGTATACTCCGGATGGCCGCCCGGTGCCGATTCTGAACGAAGGCCGGCAGATTGAGGCTTTGTATGGCTGAGCATTCTGTCGGCCATAGCGGTTGGCTGAGAACTCTGATCTGTGTCTGCTGCATGGCGCTGTGTCAGGGACAGGGCGACAGCCTGCGGGCGCAGGAGCCGTCACCGGCGAAGCCACCACGAATCGCGCTGATCAGTCCGCTGGGCGTGTTGCCCGGTGTGAAGACGCGAGTCATTCTGCGGGGCTGGCTGTTGAAGGATCCGGTAGCCGTGGTGGCGGACCGCTCGGAGGTACAGATTGCGGTGGTATCTCATGCGGCTGCGGCGGTACCAGGCAGGCAGAAAGCCGAGCAGATCGGGGACGAACAGTTGGAACTGGACATTGAAGTTCCGGCCGGATTTACGGCGGATGCGGTCACAGTCAGCGTGCGCACGGCTGGTGGAGATTCCGCCGGCAGACGTCTGCTGATTGGCAGCGTGCTGCCGTTGATTCAGGAGCAGGAGCCGAATGACGGTTTTCGTCAGGGGCAGCAGATTTCTGTACCGCAGTTGATTGTCGGCAGCATTCATGCAGACACCAACGTGGACGTGTATTCGTTTGAGCTGACTCAGGCGACGGCGATCCGGATTCAGGTGGACGCAGCGTCACTGGGTTCCAATCTGGACTCGATGCTGACGCTGTGGACCGCCAGTGGTACGATTGTGGCCAGCAGTGACGACGGCAGTGGAACAGTTTTGTCGCGGGATTCGGTGATTGAGTCGGCGTTGCCGGCGGGTCGTTATCTGATCACGCTGCAGGATGCACTTGACCGTGGCGGTCCGGCGCATCCCTATCGCCTCCAAATCCAGCAGTTGCCCGCGTCGTCGCAGCTCCCGACACCGTAGCCCGGGACTTTCAGGGTCAACGCGGAATCCTGTGCGCAGCGGCAGATTGCATGGCCTCGGGTGTTCACCCTCCCTGGAGGGCGAAGCCACCGCTGAGCCGAACACCTCGGCACGCTGCTGTATTCCACGCTCAGCGGGAGCCTCCGTCCCAACGGGGGAACTTTGCGATTACTGAAAACTGACAACTGACGTCCGGCTCGGCGGGAGCCTCGCCCTCCCAAGGGGGGAACGGCTCGGCAGGAGCCTCGCCCTCCCAAGGGGGGAACGGCTCGGCGGGAGACTCGCACTCCAAAGGGGGAACGGCTCGGCGGGAGACTCGCCCTCCCAAGGGGGGAACGGCGCAGCGGGAGACGCGCCCTCCCAAGGGGGGAACGGCTCGGCAGGAGCCGAGTCATCGGACGTTGAGCCTGAAAAAGTGCGTTCACGTCGCCGTGGAACTGCCACAGGCAGCGACTCTACTTTGAGCCCTCGAGCAACCCCTGCAGCACTGCGGCACCCAGCTCCGGCCCCAGGTCGGCTGGCATCGATCGGTGCCATGCAACAGAGAGCTCAGCCAGCCGGGCAGCCAGTTCCCTGTTCCCCGCTGCAAGATTGGTTGTCTCTGACTCATCCACCTGCAGATCGTACAATTGCTGATTGGATCCATCATAGTCGCATAACAGTTTCCAGCGACCTTCGCGGACTGCGAGGTCCGGTTGGGGCTGATTGAGGGCCGGCGGAGCATTCTTGCGGTCCGGCGGACGACGCCAGTGGATCGGAGCCTGCCGGGATGCCTCGCTGCGTCCGATAAGCGTCTCGGCGATGTCTTCTCCGTCGAATGTCACGGTACCGTCGGCTGTGACTCCCGCCAGACTCAGCAATGACGGCACCAGATCGAAGGCCGCCAACACGGACTTCCGGTTGACCGTCCCCACCCGGCTGCGTTCCATCAGCCCCGGGGCCCATACGATCAGTGGCGAACGGATTCCACCCTCGAACAATTGAGTCTTCGCGCCGCGGAAGGGCCCCGCACTACCCGCTCCCGGCTCCGGACCATTGTCTGAACACAGCACAACCACCGTATCCTGCTGCAACTCCGGATCAGCTCTCAGAGCATCAAACAGACGCCCCAACTGCCGATCCATGGACTGCAGGACAGCATGATACAAACCGCGTTTGCCGGTCGCCCACTGATCCACGGGCGGCCAGAACGGGCTGTGCACATCGTCCGGCCAGACGTTGATAAAAAACGGACGACGCTGTTGCCGGGCAGTGGCGATGAACGACACAGCGGCATCCACAAATCCCCCGGTGATCTCGGATCGCTGCATCCATGTCACCGGCTGTCCCAGTCGTTCCGCATCCGCCCAGATGCGTCCCGGCTGCTGTTGCCCGGGCTTCAGCGTCAGGGGCAGCAACTTCGCCCCCATGCCTTCAAAATTTGTCAGCGACTGCTCAAAGCCGTAGCGGGAAATTGCCGGTGCATCATCCACATCGCGCTGCCCACCCAGATGCCACTTCCCGAAATGTCCGGTCGCATAACCATTGCGGCTGAGCTGTCCTGCCAGAGTTGGTGCAGCAGGATCCAGCCAGTCCGCGACACCCCTGCGGCGATTGTCCGCTCGGTTGTTCAGGTACGACGTGATCCGCCAGCGATGCGGATACTGACCCGTTGTCAGAGCACAGCGTGAGGGGGAACAAATCGGAGCATTGACGTAGAACTGCGTGAAACGCAGACCTTCGGACGCCAGCCGATCGATGTTCGGAGTCTTCGCGGCCGTATTGCCGAAACACGAGAAATCACCCCAGCCCAGATCGTCAATCAGTACGACCACGACGTTCAGTCGCCGCGGCTGAACATCATCGCCAGCCTGCACCGGACTCGGCAGCCAGAGCAGCAACAACCACCCCACGACCGCACAGCAGCACCGCAACACTGTCACGCTCATATCTTCTGCGCACCTTCCCCCGGGAATTCCACGGCCGCAGGATGCGGAACGCGGTGACTGATCAGAGGCTGAGATCATACGCTGAGCACCGTGCCTCGAAAACCTTGGTCGCAGGTCTGCCTGTCCAGACAGACTCAACGATGGATATCAAACGGCCGAACCTGAGTCGGCGCTTTAGTCCGGCGCTGCAGTCCAACGCT
>CAITYU010000269.1 GCA_903896675.1 uncultured Planctomycetaceae bacterium | reverse complement strand
GGGTGGCGGCTCGGCGGGAGCCTCGCCCTCCCGAGGGGGTGGCCGGCTCGGCAGGAGCCTCGCCCTCCCGAGGGGGTGAGCCACGCTCTCGCGGATTCGGATGCCTCTGCAATTGGTGCCTGGCGTGGTTCAAAGACTTCCTCACGCCGCGCACTTCATTTTACGTAGCGGCGGATTTTCCCCTCATTTTACTGCGGTTGCATCGCGGACGTGGTATGATCGTCTGGCGGTGTATCGGTGGATTCTGTGAGTGTGAAAATCACTGAAGGTTTTCCGGCGTGAGCAACAGGGTTTGGAAACTGCGCGCGTGGCGTCAATGGATCGCATGTGTCTGCGGTGCGGTCTGGTTGATGGTCAGTGGGCCGGCAGGTGCCGACCAGCCGATCAGTTTCAATCGGGATATCCGGCCGATTCTGGCGAATCATTGTCTGTCATGTCACGGCCCGGATTCTGCAGCGCGTCGTGCTGGTCTGCGTCTGGATCAGCGTGACAGTGCTGTGGGGGCAGCGCAGTCCGGGCAAGCGGCGATTCTTCCGGGCAATGCGGAAGGCAGTGAACTTGTGGTAAGAATCCACTCGACGGATGCCGCTGTGGTGATGCCGCCGCCAGAGACCGGAAAAGCACTGACGGATCAGCAGAAGCAGTTGCTGGCTCGATGGATCCGGGACGGGGCGCAGTATCAGCCGCACTGGTCTCTCGTGTCTCCGCAGGCTGTGCAGGTTCCAACCCTTGTTGATGACCAGTGGTCACGAACTGAGATTGACCGTTTCATACTGGCTCGACTGAAGTCCGAAGGATTGCAGCCGTCTGCCCCACTGGCTGCTCACAGGCTGCTGCGTCGTCTGTCGCTGGATCTGATTGGTCTTCCGCCGACTCCTGCGGAGGCCGACGCCTTTGCTCAGGAGCTGCAGCAGGCGGAGGGGATGGGTGCGGCTGCTCAGGACGAGGTGGTGCGGCGCTGGATTGATCATCTGTTTCGGTCACCGCATTATGGCGAGCGGATGGCAGTCGACTGGCTGGACGCCGCGCGCTATGCGGACACTAACGGGTACCAGGTGGATCGTGATCGTGAGTTGTGGGCGTGGCGGGACTGGGTAATTGCCGCCTTCAACAGCAACCAGCGTTTTGATGAGTTTACGATTGAGCAGTTGGCGGGAGATCTGCTGCCGTCGCCGACTCTGTCGCAGCGGGTGGCCACGGGATTTCACCGGAACCACATGCTGAACGAAGAGGGTGGGGTGATTCCTGAGGAGTTTCTGGCTGAGTACTGTGCGGATCGCGTGGAGACAACAGCTGCGGTCTGGCTGGGTCAGACATTCAATTGTGCAAGGTGCCATGATCACAAGTTTGACGCCATCACTCAGAAGGACTACTACAGCCTGTATGCGTTCTTCCACAATGTGAATGAAAAGGGCATCGGGAACTATGGTGCTCCGATTCGCCGCAATGCTCCGCCCTTTCTGTCCCTGCCCACTGACGAGCAGCGGGCAAAGCAGATGCAGTTGCAGGAGCAGCAGGTGAAACTGGCGGAACAGTTGGCAGCGATTGATGCCAGGCTGAAGTCTGAGCAATCGCAGTCTGAGCAGGATCGACAGGCGGGTGAAGCGGAACGTGTGCAGGTGATGGCTGAGCAGGCAGCCGTGACGAAGGCATTGGCAGAGCTTGAGCAGCAGACAGCGACGACGCTGGTGATGGAGGAACTTGAGAAGGCTCGGGAGACCCGCATTCTGCTGCGTGGCGAGTATTCGAAGCCGGGGGATGTGGTCACCGCTGAGACTCCGGCCAGCCTGCCACCGATGTCGTCTGAGTTTCCGAAGAATCGACTTGGTCTGGCGAAGTGGCTGGTTGACCGTGGTCATCCGCTGACATCGCGAGTGATAGTGAATCGGCTGTGGCAGCAGTTGTTTGGTGTGGGGCTGGTGCGAACGTCAGAGGACTTCGGGGTGCAGGGCGAGGTTCCGAGTCATCCGGAGCTGCTGGACTGGCTGGCGGTGGAGTTTGTTCGCAGTGGATGGGACGTGCAGCATATGCTGAGGCTGATGGCATCCAGTGCGGTGTATCGCCAGTCTTCGGTGGTGACCGACCTGCTGCGGCAGCGTGATCCGGAGAATCGACTGTTGGCGCGGGGGGCTCGTTTTCGGCTGCAGTCGGAGTTTCTGCGGGATCAGGCGTTGTGTGTGAGCGGGTTGCTGGTGCGGAAGGTGGGAGGTCCGTCGGTGAAGCCCTATCATCCGCCGGGTCTGTATGAGCAGGTGACGGCGGGCAGTGGTACGAATGTGTATGTGGAGGGTCAGGGTGCGGACCTGTATCGACGGAGCATGTACACGTTCTGGAAGCGATCGGTGCCGCATCCAGCGATGCTGCTGTTTGATGCTCCGTTCCGTGAGGCCTGTGTGCTGCGTCGTTCCCGCACGAATACTCCGCTTCAGGCTCTGAATCTGCTGAACGATCCGACGTGGGTGGAGGCAGCGCGGTTTCTGGCGGGACGGATGCTGACGGAGGCTGGTCCGGATCCAGGTTCGCAGTTGCGGCATGGGTTTCGGCTGGTGCTGATTCGGGAGCCAGAGCAGCGAGAGCTGGGGGTGTTGCGGGCGGGTTATGAGCGTGTGCTGGTGGAATTTCGGGAGTCGTCGGCAGAGGCGCAGCAGTTGCTGCAGGTTGGGGCGACTCGATCTGTGCAGAGTTTGTCGCAGGCGGAGCTGGCGGCCATGACGGTGACGGCGGGTGTGATCCTGAATATGCACGAGACGGTGACCAGGGAGTGAGTGTTTGAGGGGTTGGGGGGGGCGGTGGGCAGGAAGGACGCGGGGGGGCAAGGGTTGTTTTGGGGATGTGATGCGGAGGTTTCCGGTTGGAAAACGCACGGCTCTTTGGGGCTACGGTTGGGGTGACTTACCCGGGCTGAAGCCAGGCTACGGTTGGGGGGTGACTGCCCGGGCTAAAGCCCAGGCTACGGTTGGGGGGTGACTGCCCGGGCTGAAGCCCAGGCTACGGTTGGGGGGTGACTTTCCCGGGCTAAAGCCCAGGCTACGGTTGGGGGTGACTTACCCGGACTGAAGCCGAGGCTGCGGTTGGGTGGAGGTGTGTTTGTTTTTGCATCGCGAATGGGATGAGCCGATGAACTTTCAGGCGTTGGTAGCGCGGCGGCAGTTTCTGGGGAGGCGGATGGCTGGACCGGGTCTGGCGGCGCTGGCTGG
>CAITYU010000268.1 GCA_903896675.1 uncultured Planctomycetaceae bacterium | reverse complement strand
GGCCGTGCAGTGCTGCTGCAGACAAATGCGTCCGGCTGCGGCTGCGGCGGTCAGTTCATCGAGGTAAGCTGCCGCTGCAGGTGAGCGATAGCTGTAGAGAACGTGGACGCGGCGATCATCTGACAGCCTGCGGACACCGGCCACCGCCGGCGTTACTCCGATGCCGGCAACAACGTAAAGCAGTGGCCGCGGGTCGTTCGCCGGTGGGCAGACGTCGCCCTGCGGTGGCAGGACTCGCACCAGCGTGCCCTCCGCCGCAGTGTTCAGCCAATTGGAAAAGAACCCATTCTCCTCCAGCTTCACTCCCAGTTCATACATGCCAGCAGATGCATCGGTCAGTGTGTAGGGACGCCCGACCCAGGAACCGTCAATGAGTGCCTCGACCCGGATGAACTGCCCGGCCTGAGCGGTTGGCAAGGGTGTTTCGTCGACGGGTTCCAGACGAATCCTGATGGACCCTTCCGCCAGCGGGGATCGCTGCAGCCTGCAGAGAGAAACTTCGAGCTGTCCGAGAAACAGCGGCAGCCGAGCACGACAGCCACCACAAATTCCTCCCGCCCCCGTGGCCCGCGTAAGATCATCGACACAGGTGGCGTTGCGGGCTGCTGCGCGGAGCATGCTGGTGGTGGAATTGGTGCATGCGCAGATAATTTCAGCGCCGGCCGGTGTTCTGGAGGTGGCGTTTTCCAGCAGCAGTTCGCCCGAGGACTGAAAGGCCTTGCGCTGCCAGTCGGCAAGCGAGCCTCCGCGCAAAACCAGTGACATGGCATCCGGCAGTTGATTCCATTCACCATGTACAGTCAGTCCGGTCACAATCCCTGCCGGTGTCAGGACGATCAGTCTGGAACGATCCGGTGAGGCCAGCGTCACTGTGGCTCCGGAGACGTCCTGCCGGGCTGCCTCCAGCTGCGGCAAATGGGCAAAATAGCGGACTCGAATCCGCTGTCCGGACGGTTTGGTGTAGTCACTGACAAGGCAGGGTTGATGATCAACCTGTGCGAGGTAGCGATATACGGTGCCCAGTTGTGGCAGTTTGTGGGCTGAGGCGAGGGCCGTGAGAATGGTACTGACTCGTCCGCCCTGCTGCTGGCAGCTGGCCAGCAGTCGGGCATCGAAGCTGAGGACTTCAACGGAAGTGAGTGCCACGGCCTGTTCACGTCGGGGTGCACCAGCAGCAACCTCCGAGTCTCCGAAAAGCAGCCCGGCACGGATCGTTTCTGAAGGCTGCAGGCTGCCGGGTTGCGACAGTGCCACTTCTCCGGCGACCACGAACCATGCGCAATCGGCAGCATCGCCGGCATTGTAGATGACTGAGCCGGCAGCGTACTGCCGAAGCGTGCCCTGGGGAATCCGCCGCGGAACCGGTTGCTGGTCAAGTTCATCGGCCAGCACACCGAGTTTGCTGAGTGCGTATTGCGCCAGCACTCCGAGTTTGTTGATGGCAAACTGAGCAGCTCGAGCCTTCAACTGACCGGCCGCCAGATCGTCGGCAGAAAGCAGTTCGCGAAAGGCTGTTCCCGGGAGCACAGCCACCTGCACTTCGTTCAGCGCAACAATCGATGCACTGCGGAACTGGCGACCTTCCAGAAATGCCTGAGCCCCGATGATCTCTCCACGCTGTTCGACAGTCTCGATCAGCCGCAGCCTGAGTTCTGTGCCCTGGCTGTAAATGCCACAGCAACCACTGAGCAGAACGAAGACTTCGGTGGCGGAGTCCCATTCCGACATGAGGATTTCGCCAACGTGGAAATCGCGGAGGTCCACCTCGCGGCAGAGTTCAGCCAGTCTTTCCGGGGCAATGCTGGTGAACAGGCTGGTAAGCGACTGATGCAGTACGTGACGAACAGATTCGGAAACTTCAGACATGAATGACCTGCAGAAGGGAGCTTCACTTGTGCCGGGACTATTGCAGTGCTCGATCAATAAACTGCAGGTACTCAACCGTGGCCGGATCATCAGGCTTGCCAAGATCGTCATTCAGCTGGCTGTGGTTGGTGTTGCCTTTGCCGAATGCCTTTGCGGGTATTCCGGCCGCTTCAAGGACATCGGCCAGACGTCGCGCCTGGGCGTAGGTATCCGGGTTGCCGGAAAAGTACAGCAGCAGAAACGGGGGGATATGTTTGTCTTTGGCAACGTGTGACACAGCGGAAAAACTGACGTGTTTTTCCGGGTCATTACCAAACTTCTGACGGTGGCCAAAGGTAAACATTTTGCCGCCATACAGCATTTGTCGATGTTCAGCGGTGGCGATGATACGGGGGATGTCGTACGTGTCGCCGTCCACCGGGATGCAGCCTTTCAGGGACGCCAGCGGAACATCGTACTTTGCCAGCCAGCGTTCGTCAGTGCAGAGAATGGCGGCCAGCTGGGCACCGGCGGAATGGCCACCCACAATGATGCGGTCCGGGTCACCACCGTGAGCGGCAATATTGCGACGCACCCAGCCGAGTGCCGCGGCCACATCATCGATCAGTTCTTCCATGGTGACGTGCGGCAGCAGGCGATAATTTGTGGACACAAACAGCATATTTTTCTGCGCCGCGACTGCAGGTTTCAGTCCGACATCACTCTTGTCTCCGGCCTGCCAGCCGCCGCCATGAATCCAGAAGATGACTGGTCTGGCTGTAGTGGATTTCTGTTCCGGAACATAGATGTCAAGGACGTGGCGTTCCTGTGCCGGATCGCGATATGGCAGGCTGGAAAGCTTTTGCTGTGCGAGTGTGGGACTGGTCAGTGCAAGCGACAGCAGGCCGATGAGGGCAGCGGTGCGCATAGAGGTCTCCTGAAGAGTCATATTTGGGTGGACGGTTTCGCAGTCTATCGGGAAATCTGCGGCGATGCCAGACCCGGGAGGGGGGTCGGTTGTCAGTTGTCAGTTGTCAGTTGTCAGTTGTCAGTTGTCAGTTGTCAGTGGTCAGTGGTCAGTGGTCAGTGGTCAGTGGTCGGTGGTCAGTTGTCAGTGGTCAGTTATCAGTGGTCAGTGGTCAGTGGTCAGTGGTCAGTGGTCGGTGGTCAGTGGGCAGTGGGCAGTGGGCAGTGGGCAATGGGCAGTCTTCAGTGGGTAGTGGGCGGTGTTGTTTGATCGCGGGTGAATTGCGCGGGCGAACTGTCGGTGGGAGCCGACGGGTACGGGGCGGCACTGCGGGAAGGATTCAGCGTTTTCATTGCTGCTCTGCAGCCACCGGAAAGATTTGATGCCGCATCCTGCCAACTCCGCCGATCCCGCTCAGCCAGCGCCATTGCTGTCCCCTGATGATGACAGCAATCGACGGCTGCAGCAGCAGGTTCATCCGGCCAACTGGCCACAGCCGCAGCCTCCGGCGGTCTATGATCTGGTGGTAATCGGTGGCGGTACCGCCGGGCTTGTGTCGGCCGCCGGTGCCGCTGGGCTGGGAGCCAGAGTGGCTCTCATCGAACGCTTTCTGCTGGGCGGTGACTGTCTGAATTTCGGCTGCGTGCCCTCCAAAGCCCTGCTCAGTGTCGCCCGCCGGGTCGCGGCCATTCGCGATGCTGCGGAGCTGGGCATTCGTGAGGCAGCCGGGACCGTCGACTTCCCGGCTGTCATGGAACGTCTGCGACGACTTCGTGCAGACCTCAGCCCCCACGATTCCGCCGAACGTTTCCGCTCCCTCGGCGTCGATGTCTGGTTTGGTCACGCTCAATTCGCCGACACCCGGGCAGTGCTGGTCAATGGCCAGCGACTGAACTTTCGCCGGGCCATCATTGCCGCCGGCAGCGAGCCTGTCATTCCCGCAGTCCCTGGACTGGACGCGGCCGGGTTCCTCACCAATCGCACACTGTACTCCCTCACTGAACTGCCGGCGCGGCTGCTGGTGATCGGTGGTGGGCCGGTCGGAGTCGAAATGGCCCAGGCCTTCGCGCGGTTCGGTTCTCAGGTGACGGTGGTGCAGCGTGCATCCCGGTTACTGCCGCAGGAAGCTCATGAGGCTTCCGAGCTGCTGCAGCGGCAACTGGTGGAGCGCGATGGTATCCGCATTCTGCTGCAGTCGACTCCTGTTTCCGTCACGGTGGAAAACAGCGTGTGCGAGGTCGTCGTGCGAACCGGGGCACAGACTGTCACGATCCAATGTGATCGGATTCTGGTAGCGGCCGGCCGTCGCCCGCAGTTGCAGGATCTGCAGTTGCCCGCAGCCGCAATTCAGGTGAACGCAGACGGACAACTGGTGCTGACGGATCGACTGCAGACCACCAATCCGGCGGTGTATGCTGCAGGTGACGTCGGCGGTACTCAGCAACTGACTCATGCCGCGGACTTCCTGGCGCGGACGGCGTTGCAGAACAGCCTGTTTGCCGGCCGCGCGAAAGCCAGTCGCCTCGTGATTCCTCGCTGCACCTACTGTTCACCGGAAATCGCCTCAGTGGGCCTTACCGATCAGCAGGCTCAGCAGCAGGCAGCCACGGTGCTGACCCTGACCGGCCCGTTGTCCGGCAACGACCGTTCGATACTGGATGGCAGCAGCACAGGATTCGTGCGTTTGTATGTGGCGCGTCGCAACGGCCGGATTCTGGGCGCGACGATTGTGGGAGAACATGCGGGGGAACTGATTTCGGAAGTCAGCGTGGCAATGGCCGGTGGCGTCACCGTCGGCCGACTGGCTTCGGTGATTCATCCCTATCCGACGGTCGCCGATGCGATTCGTCGGCTGGGTGATCAGTACAACCGCCAGCGGCTGACACCGTTTGTGAAACGGATACTGCGGCTATGGTTGCGCTGGAGGATTTGGTAGGGGGTGTGTGGCAACCACGGATTGGCGAG
>CAITYU010000267.1 GCA_903896675.1 uncultured Planctomycetaceae bacterium | reverse complement strand
CTCGGCCCCACAGAAGCACGCTGACCATCGCCTGATCGCACAACTGCGCTCGGCCAGCGGCCACTCGCCGCCCTCCTTTTCCGACTCTTCCACCAAAAAACCCTCCATTACCCTGGAATTTCACGTGAATTTCACAGGCCGATCTTCGAATGGGGCGGATTTGTCGATAGCATGCCTCGGCTCTCTGGTCGGCTTTTCCGCGGTTTCCACGGCGTCGCTGCTCGACCCTGCCGCGTGTTTCGCCGGGCCTGTTCAGGGTTCCCCTGATTTCAGTGGCCCTGCGAATTCTTTCTCAGCCGATCTGTTTCCGGGAAGTGTTCATGTCTGTGGCTCAAAGTGCAACCAGTGTCGACGCCGATGGTCAACTGCGGCGGACCGATGTGCGTAATATCGCAATCATTGCCCACGTCGACCACGGCAAAACCTCCCTTGTGGACTGCCTGATTCGCCAAAGCGGTGTCTTTCGCGAAAACCAGACGATGCAGACCTGCCTGCTGGACTCCAATGATCTCGAACGCGAACGCGGCATCACGATCCTCGCCAAAAACATCGCCATGATGTGGAATGGTGTTCGCATCAACATCATTGATACTCCGGGACACGCCGACTTCGGTGGCGAAGTCGAACGCGTTCTGCGAATGGCAGACGGTGCTCTGCTGCTGGTCGATGCCTTTGAAGGTCCCCGCCCGCAGACTCGCTTCGTGCTCCAGAAAGCCCTGCAGTGCGGACTGTCACTGCTGGTCGTCATCAACAAGATCGACCGCCCGGACTGTCGCCCGGACGAAGTCCTGTCGCAGACGTTTGACCTGCTGGTCGAACTGGGTGCCGATGATAAAACTCTGGACTTTCCCTACATCTACACCAGTGCCCGCGAAGGCTACGCCACTCATGACCCGGCCAGCAAGGGTGGCGACATTCGCCCCTTGCTGGATATGGTGCTGCAGAAGATCCCTGGCCCTGTCGTCCGCCCCGACGATCCTCTGCAGCTGATGGTCACCAGTCTGGAATGGTCGCGTTACGTTGGCCGCATCGCCACCGGACGCATCGCCGCCGGTAGTATCCGTACCGGTCAGCAGGTGGCGGTCATGCGTGCCAATGGTGTCAAGACCATGGCCAAAGTCGAACAGGTGCAGCTTTACGATAACCTCGGCCGCAGTAACACCGCTGAAGCCGCAGCCGGTGACATTGTCGCCGTCACCGGGATTCCGGATCCGGAAATCGGTGACACAATCGCTGATCCGCTGACCCCCGTCGCCCTCGAACGCATCGCCGTCGACGAACCTACGCTGGCCATGAAGTTCACCGTCAACAGCTCACCGCTCGCAGGGCAGCACGGCAAGTTTGTCACCAGCCGCAATCTGCGGGACCGACTGTTCCGTGAGCTGCAGTCGAATGTGGCATTGCGAGTCGAAGAGACGAACGACATGGAAGCCTTCAAGGTTTCCGGTCGCGGTGTTCTGCATCTGGCCGTGCTCATCGAAACCATGCGCCGCGAGGGCTATGAACTGTCCGTCGGCAAACCGGAAGTCATCATTCGTGAAATTGACGGAAAGAAATGCGAACCGTACGAGCTGCTGGAAGTTGACGTACCCGCCTCGGACCTCGGACCCGTCATGGAGATGGTTGGGTCCCGGCGTGGTCAGGCCAAAGTCATGAACTCCACCTCCACCGGCATGACCCACGTGGAATTCAGTATTCCGGCCCGCGGACTGATCGGGCTCCGCACCAAAATGCTCAACGCCACTCGCGGCGAAGCCATCATGCACCACCGGTTTGAGGAATACCGGCCGGTGGAAGGCGAGATCCCGCATCGCCTGAACGGCGTACTGGTATCTCAGGAAGGTGGCAAGGCCGTCGCCTTCGCACTCTGGAAACTGCAGGAACGAGCCGACCTGTTCGTCAATCCCGGGGACGAGGTTTACGAGGGCATGATCGTCGGAGAAAACAGCCGTGACAATGACATGGTTGTCAATCCGATCCGCGAAAAGAAGCTCACCAATATGCGGACGACGGGCGCCGACGAGGCCATTATCCTGCGGCCACCACGTCAGATGACACTTGAAGCTGCACTCGAATACATCGAATGGGACGAATACGTCGAAGTGACACCACAGGTCATTCGACTGCGAAAAACGCTGCTGACCGAGACGGAACGCAAACGCCTCAGTCGCTCGAAAGGCATCTGAGTCTGACAGTTGTGCCGATTTCCCCCGTTTCCCATCCGCAGCAACGGGCAAAACAATGGCTTTTCCCTGGAGTTTCCGGGAAAACCGCGGTTAAAGTAGGGGGTTGTTCAGCGGACAGGCCCCAGGTCTGAATCTTTTAAGTTTGTCCTGCAGGTGAGATTTACATGAGCGCCATATCGTCATTGCCCTATAAAGTGGCCAACATTGAACTGGCCGAACTCGGGCGAAAAGAAATTGAAATCGCCGAAATCGAAATGCCCGGCCTGATGGCGCTTCGTGAAAAATACGCCGACTCGCAGCCACTCAAGGGTGCTCGCGTCGCTGGCTGCCTGCACATGACCATTCAGACGGCTGTGCTGATCGAAACCCTCAAGGCACTTGGTGCCCAGGTACAGTGGTCCAGCTGCAACATCTTTTCCACACAGGACCATGCTGCCGCGGCCATCGCTGCTGCCGGCATTCCGGTCTTCGCCTGGAAAGGCATGACCAACGAAGAATTCGACTGGTGCATCGAGCAGACGATTGTCTTCCCGGATGGCCAGCCGTTGAACATGATCCTTGACGACGGTGGCGACCTGACCACGATGGTGCACGACAAGTTCCCGGAACTGCTGCCCGGGATCATTGGTCTGTCCGAGGAAACCACCACGGGTGTGCATCGCCTGCACCAGATGAAGGCTGCCGGCAAACTGGCAGTGCCCGCCATCAACATCAACGACTCAGTCACCAAGTCCAAGTTCGACAACCTGTACGGCTGCCGCGAATCGCTGGCCGACGGCATCAAGCGTGCCACCGACGTAATGGTGGCCGGCAAAGTCGTCGTGGTCTGCGGTTACGGCGACGTGGGCAAGGGCTGTGCTGACGCCATGGACGGCCTCGGTGCTCGCGTGATCGTCACCGAGATCGATCCGATCTGTGCGTTGCAGGCGCTGATGGAAGGCTATCAGGTTCTGACAATGGATGAAGCTGCTGCCCTCGGCGACATCTTCGTCACTGCCACCGGCAACATTGATGTGATCCGCGGCGAACATCTGGACAAAATGAAGCACCAGGCGATCGTCTGCAACATTGGGCACTTCGATTCGGAAATTCAGATTGCCTACCTGAACAATCACAAGTCGGTTCGTCGCATCCGCATCAAGACGGCTGCTGATGAAGGCGGCCCGGTTGACAAGTACGTCTATCCGAACGGCAAGGCCATTATCGTGCTGGCCGAAGGGCGACTGGTGAACCTCGGTTGCGCGACCGGTCACCCCTCCTTCGTAATGAGCAACAGCTTTACCAATCAGGTCATGGCTCAGATTGCACTGTGGACCAACCCCGGCAAGTACTCGGTTGACGTGCATCT
>CAITYU010000266.1 GCA_903896675.1 uncultured Planctomycetaceae bacterium | reverse complement strand
GTCGGCATTGTTGTGTTTCTCGATGATCAGCACCTCACTGTCGCACAGCAGCCGGCACTGGATCTGAAAGACCAGCAGCTTGCGGTGGCCGAGGCTGAGCTGCTGCGAGGCGTCAATCAGGAGCTGGCCGATGCCCGCCGCCGCCCCGATGATCAGCTTCTGCCAATCGTGCGATTCATCGTCAGTCCCGGTGGCGAAAAATGGCGTCAGCCACTTGCTCAGTCGCTCAAACGCACCGGAATTCAGTCCGTCACACTTTACGAAATCACACCGCACATGCTGCCGGCCGACAACACCGGATATGCCTCAGTACCGGAACCAGCGGAGACTCAGCCATGAGTCGACGCATGCAGCGGGCCGAACTGGAATTCGGATCTGACTCGTTTCTCGACGTCGTCTGCAACATCGTCGGGATTCTGATCATACTGATTGTGGTTGTGGGAGTTCGACTGCAGCGGCAGCCACTGCCCTCGGATCCCGCAGCAGCAGCGCGGGCAACCGCCGCTGCGGCGGCCGCGGAATCATTGAGTGCCAGTCAGAATGCCGCCATCGCAAACGCCGGAACTCGCCAGCAGGCCCTGCAGCGCGATCTGACGACCACCGCAACAGACGAACAGCAACTGCAGCAGGAACTGCAGGGTGTGGTCACGGAGTTTGACAAGGCACAGCAGGAAACCGCAGGCATCCGCCAGCAGCTGACAGCCCAGCAGACTCAGCGCGAAACTCAGGGACGGCGGGAACAGAAACTGGCTGCCGAAAGCAACGCTGCCGCCGCGCGAGTGGCTTCGCTGAAGAACTCCCTGAAAGTGTCCGAACAGAAACACAGCGAACTGGAAGCCGCCCTGCGACGCACACTGGACTCCGAAAAACAAACCCAGCAGAAAACCCGCACCGTCGCCGTCGAAACACTGCAGCTCACAGAACAACTCACAGCCGCCCAGCAGAAAACACAGCCGGCCGAACGACTGAATCATCGCCTGTCACCGGTCACCAAACCCGTCGAATCGGATGATGTTCATTTTCGAGTTGACGGGGGTATGGTCAGCATGATTCCGCTGAATGATCTGCTGGACCGCCTGAAGGATCAGGTGCTGGCACGACGTTCCACCATCATGCGTTTCAGCCAGTTTGAAGGTGTGGTTGGGCCGGTGGGTGGTTACACCATGAAATACACCGTCGAAAAGGAAGGTGGTTCGGCCCTCGAATCACTGCAGACGGGTGATCTGCGAGTTCGTGTGAGCGTTTCAAAATGGCAGTTGCAGGCCGAAGAATCACTGGTGCAGGAATCGATCACTGATGCCCTGCGTCCGGGCTCACGGTTTCGCCAGCAGCTCGAAACCTGTCCGCCCGATTCGGTCGTGACCATCTGGGTGTATGAGAATTCGTTTGCGCAGTTCCCGGCAATCCGCGAACTGGCTCATGGGCTGCGACTGCGAATCGCAGCGCGGCCACTGCCGGACGGTACTCCGATCGTCGGATCCCCCAACGGCAGCCGCTCCTCCGCACAATAATCTGACGCGGAATTCCCCGAATCCCGACTGTTTTCGGCTCAACGCAGAACGAAGTGCGCGGTCTCGGGACGGCGAGGCTCCTGCCGAGCCGGACGCCCCACTCCTCGGGAGGGCGAGGCTCCCGCCGAGCCGGACGACCCACCCCTCGGGAGGGCGAGGCTCCCGCCGAGCCGGACGCCCCACCGCTTGGGAGGGCGAGGCTCCTGCCGTGCCGGACGTCAGTGTTCAGTTCTCAGTGTTCAGTAATCGCAAAATCCACTCGGGATCGCGACACCAACACACAACACGCTCCCTTTTCCGCGTTATTCCGCGTCATTCCGCGGCCATCATTTCCCG
>CAITYU010000265.1 GCA_903896675.1 uncultured Planctomycetaceae bacterium | reverse complement strand
GCTTTAGCCCGGGCAACTTACGCCCGCCTCCACCCCAACAACATGGCGTTTTTCAACCGGAGGAAGTCGGGTTGACACCCCCAGCCGACGTTTGTCCTCGGCGTCATGGATAATTCGTGACCGTGACTGGTTGCCATCACCGGTGATTTCGGGGTGACAGCTGACGTGGTTTTCCGACGGAACGCGGATTCAGCGGCAGGCGATGGCGAGCGAGCAATTGGGCAGCTTGCAGTCCTGAAATCGCCCTGGAACGGAGCACCCGGTGTGGCTCAGACGCTTCACTTGGTTCCTGTTGAAGCCGCGAGGATTGATGAGCCTTGTGATGAAATGCGCATCCTTTGGCTGGAATTGGCAGTTCCTGTTGCGGGTGTGCTGATTTGAGCGGTTTTCGGTGTGCCGTTCGTTAGTGGGATTTGAACTGGTCTTCTGTGGTATTTGGTCGGAGGAGTCCGGCGGAGGATTCGAAGAAGCGGCGGCGGCGGTTGTCTGGTGGGGTTTGTTGTGAGGATTGTTCTTCGAGGTCGGCAAGGTTGGCGAGGCACAGGCGGCAGCCGATGGTGGTGAGGTGAAATTCGATATAGTCGGCGTGTTCGGGGGTGAGTGTCTGCAGGAGGTAGTTGCCAAGTTCGGTGCGTGACGGGCAGGACAGTCGGGCGCGTTGCCAGATTTCGCCAATCGAGTTGCCTCCCTGATCCCGGCTGCGGATGACGGCTGCGACTTTCTGCTGGAGTGCTTTGTCGGTGCGGACCTGGTTTTCGAATTCGGACATGCGTGCCGGGGGCAGCAGTTCGTCGAGCCAGGCGGTGATTTCGCGATCGGTCCAGGACATGGCGGATTTCGGCAGCCGGGTGGTTGGGGTGATGGTGCTGTTTCTGCTGAGAATTGTGCGCGGGTCAGGCTGGCGAAGCGAGTGCCGGGGCGGTGCTTGTGGCTGGATTTTCGGTGTTTTCCGGTGAATTGCGCTGTTGTTGGGGCAGCCCGGTCGCAACCGCAGCCTCTCCTTCGCGTCTCCCGGAAGCATTCCGGCTCAGAAATTCGGTTCTTGTACAACTGCACACGGTCGAGTAGATTTCTCTGCTGGACTCTGACGGTGATCCTGCCTGCCGGATCATTCCACTCCCGAGTCTGCTCACCCGCCCGCTTCTCCTGGCTTTCCCGCTCCAGGAACCTGTTTGTGCATTACCGCCCCTACCACAACTCCGACCCGCCAGGACTGCATCAGTTGTGGCATCAGTCCCGGCTGGGCAAGAATGCGGCCGAGGGTTTTGGGTGCGACATTTTCGAGTTGTTTGCGATTTCGCCGCCGTACTTTGAGCGTGACGGGTTGATTGTGGCGGAGGATGATGCGGGGCGTCTGGTGGGTTATGTGCATGCCAGTTTTGCGGTGAATGCGGCAGAGACGGCGCTGGATTACGAGCAGGGGATTCTGGCGGCCCTGATGGTGCACCCTGAGTACCGTCGGCAGGGAATCGGGCGGCGGCTGGTGCAGCATGCTGAGCAGTATCTTGTTTCGCGCGGGGCGCGGACGGTCGAGGCTGGTGGTGGGTTGAACCGGAACGGCTTTTACTGTGGGATTTATGGGGGGTTGGAGGCGGCTGGATTCTGCAGTGAGGCGATGGCCGGGCGGGATTTTTTTGCCGCCTGCGGTTATGTGGCGGGTGCGGAAACGTGTGTGCTGAGGCGGGATCTGCAGCGCAGCCGGGATCCGGTGCATGCGCGGCTGCTGCGGCTGCGGCGTTCGCTGCAGATGCTGATCACGGATCGTCCGGGTCCGGAGTCGTGGTGGTGGTTCTGCCGTTTTGGTCAGATGGATTCGATGCGCATCGAACTGCATACTCGCGAGACAAACGACCTCGTGGCTGCCGGTCAGATTGTGGGCATGGATCTGTTCATTCCGAAGTGGGGAGTGCGGAGTGTGGGTTTGCGGCAGATTCTGGTTCCGGAGTCATTGCGGCGTTACGGTTACGGTCAGTTTCTGGTGCTGGAGATTTGTCGTCGCCTGCGGGACGAGCATGTGCAGTTGGTGGAAGCGCAGGTCAGCGTTGACAACGTGGCTGCGTTGGAGCTGTTTACGTCTTCGAAATTTGAGCTGCATGGGCGGTTGCAGACTTTTCGGAAGGCGTTGGGATAGTGGTCAGTGGTCAGTGTTCAGTTTTCAGTGGTGCGTGGTGCGTGGGCCGTGGGCCGTGGCTGACTGGCTGACTGGCTGACTGGCTGACTGGCTGACTGGCTCCTGGCTACTGGCTCCTGGCTACTGGCTAACTGGCTAACTGGCTGTTGGTGGTGTGGGGGGAGAGCAGTTGATGTTTGCGAGTGAGTGTGATTGGTTGGACGGTTTGTGTGGGGGTTGGCGTGGTGTGTTGGGGTCGTCGGGTGTGGCGGCGGTGCTGGGGGAGTTGCGGGGGTTTTTGGAGCGTGAGTGGCGTGGTGGTGTGGCGGTGTATCCGGCGGAGGGTGAGATTTTTGCGGCGTTGCGGCTGACGCCATTGGAGCGGGTGCGGGTGGTGATTGTGGGTCAGGATCCGTATCACGACGTGGGTCAGGCGCATGGGTTGAGTTTTTCGGTGCCGGTGGGTCAGCGGATTCCGCCCAGTTTGCGGAACATTTATCGGGAGCTGGTGGCGGATGTGGGGTGTGTTGTACCGCGCAGCGGGTGTTTGACCGGGTGGGCCTTTCAGGGCGTCTTGTTGCTGAATTCGGTGCTCACGGTGCGGGCGCATGCGGCCAATTCGCATCGTGGACTGGGGTGGGAGCGTGTTACGGCGGCGATTCTGGAGGCGGTGAAGGCGCGGCAGGGTGGAGTTGTGTTTATGGGGTGGGGGGCGTCAGCGGAGCGAGTGCTGGGGCAGATTCCTGAGAGGCATTTGGTGATTCGCAGTCCGCATCCATCGCCTTTATCGGCGCGGCGGGGTTTTTTTGGCAGTCGTCCGTTTACCACGGCGAATGCCTTTTTGGTGGCTGGCGGTGGCGAGCCGATTGATTGGTCGCGGGTGGAGTGAATTCGGAGGGGGCGGGGGTCAGGAGTGTGCAACAGGTGGACGCGAGTCGAGTGCCCGCCCCCGCAAATCCTCAGATTTGGTAAAAGCTGCCGAACTTTCGCTGGTTCGGGTGAGCTTCTTCCGGTCGGGAATACGGGATTTCCACATTTCCCCCCGAACATTTCCCCCGACTTTTGACGTAGATTCTTGACAACGCATTCCTCAATACACAGAATCCCTGCACCTCGAGACCACATCTCGACCCGCCTGACATCCCACCTTAGTAAGCCGTCAAGTCGGATCTGGACCTGTAGGCAGCGGAATCTGTGGCTGACTTTGCGGGCTGAACTTCAGCCTGGTGGGGGACGCTGTGGTTTGTGTTGTGATGCAAGTTGGGTTTGGATCGAATTTGAGGTTGCATTGAAATAGCCTGACGAAGCCCAGGGGTTGCGGTCGGGTGTATCGTCTGGACAAGCGAACTGCCGTACAGCAGTGGCTTATGCGTACTGTGCCTTTGCGGGTTGGTAGCCTGCTGGTGTTTTCATTTCTGGAGAGAGATGGATGATTTCTGGTCAGTCTCGCAGAAGCTTTCTGCACGTCGGATTTTGTGGCGGTGTTGGTCTCAGTCTGGCTCAGTACTTCCAGCTCAAGTCTGCTCAGGCGGACATCAAGCAGTACGAAAGCAAGGAAGGTTCTGCGAAGTCGGTGATTTTCATCTTCCTGCCGGGCGGGATGGCTCATCAGGAAAGCTTTGACCCCAAGCCGTATGCTCCGATTGAGTATCGTGGTCCGATGTCGTCGATTCAGACGAACGTACCGGGTGTGTTCATCAACGAGCGTTGGGTGCAGACGGCGCAGGTGATGGACAAGCTGGCGCTTTGCCGCAGCATGACTCACGGCGAGGCGGCTCACGAGCGTGGTACTCACAACATGTTCACGGGTTACCGTCCCAGCCCGGCCCTGCAGTATCCCAGCATGGGCAGTGTGGTCAGCCATGAATTCGGGCCGAAGAACAACATTCCGCAGTACATCTGCATTCCCAGCCAGCCGAACGAGTTTGCCGGCACGGGATATCTCAGTTCTTCCTTTGCTCCTTTCAGTCTGGGTTCGGATCCGGCTGCTGGTGGATTTTCGGTACAGGACCTGCAGTTGCCGGGTGGTGTGACAGACGAGCGATTTACTCGCCGCCGTCGTGCACTGGACGCGGTGAACGATTATTTCGTGACGAAGGAGAAGGCTGATTCTCTGGATGCCGTGGACACATTCTATCAGCGTGCATATGGACTGATCAGCAGCCAGCAGGCTCGTGAAGCCTTTGATCTCAGCAAGGAAACGGATGCTTTGCGTGACGCTTACGGTCGCAACACCGCGGGTGCTCGCATGCTGATGGCTCGTCGTTTGATCGAAGCGGGTGCCCGCTTTGTGACTCTGACGTACGGTGGCTGGGACATGCATGACAACATTGCTGCTGGCATGAACGGCCAGGTTCCTCCGCTGGACCAGGCATTTGCTCAGCTGATCCGTGACCTGGAGGCTCGTGGTCGCCTGAAGGACACTTTGGTGTGTATTGCCAGCGAATTCGGGCGGACTCCGAAGATCAACGGCACATCTGGTCGCGACCACTGGCCGAAGGTGTTCAGCGTGGTGATGGCTGGTGGCGGTGTGAAGGGTGGTCTGGTTTACGGCACGTCGAATTCGACGGCCAGTGAGCCTGAGGACAATCCGTTGAACGTCGAGGACTGGGCGACGACGATTTACCACTGTCTGGGAATTGTGGCGGACAAGGAGCTGATGGCTCCGGGTGACCGTCCGATTGAGATTGTGGACGGTGGTAAGGTCCGCAGCGAGCTGCTGGTCTGAGTTTGTTATACAACGACGCTGCGGGTGTGTTGCGCGCCCGCAGCGTTTTTTGTTGGGGTCTGGGTTGGGGAGGTGCCCGGGCTGAAGCCCAGGCTACGGTTGGGGTGGTTGGGGTGGTGGGAGTGCGCGGGCTGAAGCCCACGCTACGGGGTTGGTGGTTGTGTGTGTGGATTTGCCCTGCCACGGACGGCTGGGTGTGTGTGTGAAGGGAGTCCTCCCGAGTCTGCTCAGGGGATGAGAACAACGATATGTTTGCAGCGCGTGGTTTTTCTGCTGTGCGGTGTCTGCCTGGGTTGATGTTGTTGTTGTCGGTGGCATTTGTGCCGACGATTGTGAAGGGAGCGGATCCGGCGTTGTCGGTGATCCTGCCCCGGGGTGCTCAGCGGGGCACCGAGCAGGTCTTCCGTTTTGCGGGAGCGCGGCTGAGTGACGCCGAGGAGATCTTTTTCTATGAGCCTGGTTTTGAGGTTCTGGAGATCAAGGCGGCTGATGCGAATAATATTGACGTGAAGGTGAAGATTGCGGCGGACTGTGCTTTGGGTGAGCACACGGCGCAAGTGCGAACGAAGAGTGGTATTTCGGATTACCGGACATTCTTTGTGGGTGCCTTGCCGGTGGTTGAAGAGAAGGAACCGAATACGGACTTCGCGGCACCGCAGGAGATTTCACTGAACGTGACGGTTTCGGGTGTGGTTCAGAACGAGGACGTGGATTATTTCGTGGTGGATGCGAAGAAGGGTCAGCGTTTGTCGGTGGAAGTCGAGGGGATGCGGTTTGGTCAGACGTTGTTTGACCCGTATGTGGCGATTCTGAATGACCGTCGATTTGAGTTGGCGGCTGTGGATGACAGTCCGCTGTTGAAGCAGGACGCTGCGGCATCGATTGAGGTGCCGGCGGATGGCAAGTACATCGTGGAGATGCGGGACAGCGGTTATGGCGGGAACGGCGAGTGTCGTTATCGGCTGCACATCGGCACCTTTCCGCGTCCGGTGATCACCTATCCGGCTGGTGGTCAGGCCGGTCAGGCTCAGGAAATTGCCTTCATCGGGGATGCTCGTGGTCCCATTTCGAAATCCGTGACGTTTCCGACGGTGGGTGTTGAGACGACGGTGATGATTGAGGATGCCGACGGGATTACTCCTTCGGGTCATCTGCTGCGTGTTTCGCCGCATCCGAACGCGATTGAGGCTGAGCCGAATCAGGGTTTTGACACGGCGACTGTGGTGTCTGCGTTTCCGTCTGCGTTCAACGGTGTGCTGCAGGAGCCTGGGGATGTGGACATTTTCCGGTTTACAGCGAAGGCCGGTCAGGTGTTTGAGGTGGAGTGTTTTGGTCGTCGGATTCGTTCGCCGATTGATGCGGTGATGAATTTGTACAAGGCGAATGGTGAGGGGATTACGGGGAACGACGATTCGCGTGGTCCGGACAGTTATTTTCGCTGGCAGGTTCCGGCGGACGGTGACTATGCGATCAGGGTGGCGGATCACCTGAATCGTGGTGGTCCGGAGTTTGTGTATCGGATTGAGTTTCAGGAAGTGAAGCCGGCATTGACCGTCGGGATTCCTCGTGTTGCCCGCTACAGTCAGTCTCGGCAGCAGGTATTTGTGCCGCGTGGCAATCGATATGCGACGTTGATTTCGGCGGAGCGTGCGAATTTTGGTGGTGAGCTGGTGATTGACGATCTGCAGTTGCCTGCGGGTGTGAAGATTGTGGCTCAGCCGATGCCGGCAAATCTGAATGTGATGCCGGTGGTATTTGAGGCTGCCGCAGATGCTCCGATGGCCGGTGCCCTGGTGGACTTCCGCATGAAGCCGGTGGATGCGAATCTGAACGTGCTGGGGCATTTTTCGAACCGTGCGGACTTTGTGATTGCGGGCCCGGGTCAGTCCCTGTATGTGTGGAAGGACGTCGAGCGATTGCCGGTCGCAGTGACTCAGGAGTTACCATTCAGTCTGGAGATTGTGCAGCCGAACGTCCCGATTGTGCGTGACGGTCAGATGATGCTGAAGGTGGTCGCGAAGAAGAAGGAGGGCTGGGACGAGAACATTCAGGTGCAGTTCCCCTTCCGTCCTCCGGGGATCGGCGCGAACAGTGAGATCACGATTCCGAAGGGTCAGACTGAGGCTTTGTATCAGTTGAATGCCGACGGAAATGCGGCTCTGGGCAAGTGGCCGGTGTATGTGCTGGGCTATGCGAATATTGATGGTGCGGCGTGGGGGTCATCCCAGATGGCGACTCTGGAGGTCGCCGAGCCGTGGGTCAGTCTGACATTGCAGCGAGCTTCGGTTGAGCAGGGTCAGGAAACTGAGTTGGCGATTGAGGTGCAGGTTCTGAAGGAACTGAAGGCGCCAGCGGAGGTGGTTCTGGTGGGATTGCCGCACAAGGTGACGGCAGAGCCGTTGAAGATTGCTGCGGACACGAAGGAGCTGGTGTTTAAGATCAAGACGGCGGCTGACAGTCCGGAGGGGAATCACAAGAACGTCTTCTGTCAGGTGACGGTGTCAGAGAACGGTGAGTCGATTGTGCATGCGAGGGTTGGCAGTTCGGAATTGCGAATTGACAAGCCGCTGCCTGCTCCGACGGCACCTCCGATGCCGGCTCCGATGCCTGTCGCTGCCGCGGCTGCTCCTGCGCCCATGCCGGCACCTCCTGCGGAAAAGCGGCTGACGCGGCTGGAGAAGCTGCGTTTGGAGGCTCAGCAGAAGGCTGCGGGCGGGAAGCAGTAAGTTCTCAGTGGTCAGTGGTCAGTGGTCAGTGGTCAGTGGTCAGTGGTCAGTGGTCAGTGGTCAGTGGTCAGTGGTCAGTGGTCAGTGGTCAGTGGTCAGTGGTCAGTGGTCAGTGGTCAGTTTTCAGTGGTCAGTGGTCAGTGGTCAGTTTTCAGTGGTCAGTGGTCAGTGGTCAGTGGTCAGTGGTCGGTGGTCAGTGGTCAGTTTTCGGTTTTCGGTTTTCGGTGTTCGGTGGTCAGTGTTCGGTTTTCGGTGTTCGGTTGGCAGTGTTCGGTTGGCAGTGGGTGATGGCGGTGTGCCTGCCTGCTGCTGTCCCTTCTGGTCCGTTGGTGGGCGGAGGGGGCGAGAGGATGGTAGTGTACGGGTTCAGTTTCTGATCAGAAGAACTGGGAAGAATCATGAAGACGATGATCCGTTTTGCGTTGCTGGCGGTGCTGAGTGTGCTGCCTGCGGGGGTGAATGGCGACGAGCCGGCCCCGGCGTCGCTGAACGTATTTCCGGCGGACATCCATCTGTCGGCGGTCCGTGATCGTCAGCTGTTGCTGGTGCAGGCTGTGCTGGCGAACGGTCTGACGGTTGATGTGACAGAGAAGGCCGAGTTGAAGGTGGAGAATGAGGGTTTGCTGCGTCGTGAGGGCACGACGTTTTATCCGGTTGCGGACGGCACGACGAAGCTGACGGTCAGTTATGGTGGCCAGGCTGTTGAGGTTCCGGTGGTGGTGCAGAACTGCCAGGTGGATCCTCCGGTCAGTTTCCGTCTGGACGTGATGCCGGTGTTTATGAAGACCAGCTGCAACAACGGCAGCTGTCACGGTGCGGCTCGTGGCAAGGACGGTTTCCGTCTGTCGTTGTTTGGTTTTGACCCGGAGGGTGACCACTACCGGTTGACTCGCGAGATTCCCGGTCGTCGCATCAATCTGGCATTACCGGCGGAGAGTCTGTTGATGGAGAAGGGTGCGGGTCAGGTACCGCACACTGGTGGCAAGCGATTTGAGGTGGGCAGCGAGCATTACAACACGGTGCTGCGATGGCTGGAAGCGGGTGCTCCGAACGACCCCGGTCCGACTCCTGCGGTTGTCTCAGTGGAGATCTATCCGAAGGAAGCGGTGCTGGACGGCGAAGGTGCGACGCAGAAGCTGATGGTGCGTGCGAAGTACGCTGACGGGACGGACCGGGACGTGACCAGTCTGGCCTATTTCAGTTCGAACAATGAGAACAGTGCCGAGATTGCTCAGGCGGGTCTGGTCACAGCACATGCTCGTGGCGAGGCCTTCATCATGGCTCGCTTTGAGACTCATACTGTCGGTTCGCACTTCATTGTGCTGCCGAAGGGACTGCAGTATGAAGATCCGAAGACACCTGAGAACAACTACGTGGATACTCTGGTGAATGCCAAGCTGCGGAAGCTGCGAATTGTGCCTTCTGAGCTGTGCACGGACGAGGAGTTTCTGCGGCGTGTGTCGCTGGACATCACGGGTACGATGCCGACGATGTCTGAGTATGACAGTTTCATGGCGGACACTGATCCGCAGAAGCGTGACAAGCTGGTGGATTCGCTGCTGCAGCGGAAAGAGTTTGTGGACATGTGGGTGATGAAGTGGGCCGAGCTGTTGCAGGTCCGCACGATTGCCAACCGTGTCGAGAAGAAGCCGATGCTGGCGTATTACAACTGGCTGAAGGATCGGATTGCCAGCAATACTCCGACGGACAAGATGGTGCAGGAGCTGCTGAGTGCTCGGGGCGGTTCCTTTTCAAGCCCGGCGACCAATTACTATCAGACTGAGACCGAGACTCTGAAGGTATCGGAAAACGTGGCTCAGGTGTTTATGGGCATGCGGATGCAGTGTGCTCAGTGTCACAACCATCCGTTTGACCGCTGGACGATGGACGACTATTACGGTTTTGCGGCATTCTTTTCGCAGATTGGCCGTAAGCAGGGCGAGGATCCTCGTGAAACCATCATTTTCAACTCGGGTGGTGGCGAGGTTCGTCATCTGGTGGGTGGTCGCGTGATGGCACCGAAGTTCCTTGGCGGAGCGACGCCGGATCTGGCGGGTCGTGACCGTCGTCAGGTGATGGCGGAGTGGCTGGCATCTCCTGAGAATCCTTATTTCGCGAAGAACCTTGCGAACATTGTGTGGGCGCATTTCTTCGGTCGGGGGATTATTCACGAGGTGGACGACGTGCGAGTGAGCAATCCGCCGGTGAATGCGGAGCTGCTGGACGAACTGGGTCGGAAGTTTACGGAGTACAACTACGACTTCCGCAAGCTGGTGCGTGACATCTGCACATCGCGGACGTATCAGCTGTCGACGAAGACGAACGAGACCAACGCGTCGGACCACAAGAATTTTGCTCATTCCGAGCTGCGTCGAATTCGTGCTGAGGTGCTGCTGGACTGCATCAGCATAGTCACAACGACTCAGGACAAGTTCCCGGGTCTCCCCGTGGGTGCTCGAGCTGTGCAGATTGCGGACGGCAATACAGCGACGTACTTCCTGACGACCTTTGGTCGTGCGAAGCGTGAATCTGTGTGTTCGTGCGAGGTGAAGATGGAGCCGAATCTTTCGCAGGCTCTGCATTTGATCAACGGTGACACATCCAACGCGAAGATTCGCCAGGGTGGTCTGATTCCGACTCGTCTGAAAGAGGGTAAGTCGGTGGGAGACATCGTGTCGGAGTTGTATCTGCGGTGTTTTTCGCGGCGGCCGACCGAGAAGGAGCTGGCATCCCTGACAGCATTGGTGGCAGAGCAGCAGAATACGGCGGAAGCGCTGGAAGATGTGTTCTGGTCACTGCTGAATTCTCGCGAGTTCCTGTTTAACCACTGATGGTTTTGCGGTTCTGCGGGCGTTTGAAAGCAGAGTGACAGTGGTGATTGGCATTCAGCGGAGGGGCCCGGCGGCGAGTAGCAGCCGGGTTTTTCCGGGCCCGTGTGGGCCGGTTATAACGGTTCTGCGGCCTGTGTGGTTCCAGGCAGGAAGACCTGCGAGGATTTGTGGGTTAAAGAGACTGCGGGGGCTGTGGAAAGCGGGCATTTTTGTCCGAAGATGTGTGGGTTGATGTTGGCGAATATTTTCTGGCTGGTCCGTTCGGTTTGAGCGGTTTGGCGGGCAGAGCGTTGGAGATCGTTATGGCTCGGTGGATTTCCCTGGCTGGTGGTGTGTTGGCCGCAGCATTCTGTGTGGCAGCATCCGGCGTGCAGGCTCAGGACAAGGTGACCTTTGAGGATCACATCAAGCCGATTTTCCGTGACCGCTGTCTGACGTGTCACAACACGAACAAGAAGAGTTCGGACCTGGACCTGTCCTCGTACACGACTCTGATGCAGGGTGGTGCTTCGGGCAAGTCGATTGAGCCGGGGGATTCCGGTGCCAGTTACTTGTTTGGCTTGGTGGCTCATACCAGCGAGCCTTACATGCCACCGAATGCGGACCGCATTCCGGATGCGGAAGTGGAGCTGTTGAAGAAGTGGATTGACGCTGGTGCTCCTGAGACATCTTCCAGCAAGGTCACGATCAAGAAGAACAATGCGGCGATGTCGGTGAACGTCTCTGCCGGGGCTCGTCCTGAGGGTCCCGCGCCGCTGCCGGACGTACTGAATCTGCAGCCGGTGGTGAAGACGACAGCGAACAACGCGGTGTCGGCGATTGCGACGAATCCGTGGTCGAAGCTGGTGGCAGTCGCCGGCCAGAAGCAGGTGGTTCTGTACCATTCAGGTACGATGGAAGCCCTGGGTGTGCTGCCGTTTCCGGAGGGTCGTCCGCGTGTGCTGAAGTTCAGCCGCAACGGCAGTCTGCTGCTGGCTGGTGGTGGCCGTGGTGCGGCGAAGGGTTTGTGTGTGGTGTGGGATGTGCGGACTGGTGAGCGGATCATGTCCGTGGGTGACGAGCTGGACGAGGTTCTGGCGGCCGACATCAGTGCCGACCAGACTCTGATTGCTCTGGGTGGTCCGCAGAAGATTGTCCGTGTTTACAGCACAGCAACGGGTGAGCTGGCGTATGAGTGCAAGAAGCACACAGACTGGATTTATTCGCTGGAGTTCAGTCCGGATGGCGTGTTGCTGGGTACGGCGGATCGCAGTGGTGGTCTGCTGGTCTGGGAAGCTCATACGGGTCGCGAGTATCTGACATTGAACGGTCACACGGCTGCGGTTTATGCAGTGACGTGGCGAATTGACGGCAACGTGCTGGGTTCGGGCAGTGAAGACGGAACGATTCGTTTGTGGGAGATGGAGAACGGCGGCCAGATCAAGCAGTGGGCGGCTCATGGTGGCGGTGTGTTTTCCGTGGAATTCTGCCGTGACGGCCGAGTGGTTTCATCCGGACGTGACCGAGTGGCGAAGTTGTGGGATGCGAACGGCAATGCGGTTCGCAGTTTTGAAGCTTTCAATGATCTGGCGCTGCAGGTCAGTCACTGCGACGAGACGGACCGGGTGATTGCGGGCGACTGGACTGGCGAGATTCGGGTGTGGGCAGCGGCCGATGGTGCTCGTGTGGGCAATCTGACCGCCAATCCTCCGACGCTGGAAGAGCGGATCACCGCGGCTGAGGCACTGGCTGCACCGGCGGCTCAGAAGGTGCAGGCTGCAGCGGCTGAGCGTGATGTCGCCGTGGCTGCTCAGAAGGCTCAGCAGGCGAAGGTGGATGCTGCTGCCACGGTGTATGCCGCTGCTGAGAAGAAGAAGACGGACCAGGCAGCATTGGTCGCTGCGGAAGAGCAGAAACTGGTGGCTCAGCAGGGAATTGAAAAGGATCTGACGGCGAAGGTGGCAGCATTGCAGAAGGCTGTGCCTGAGCTGAAGTCAGCGGCTGCCAAAACCGCCGAGGCGCTGGCACTGACTCCGGCTGACGAAGAGCTGAAGAAGGTTGCAGAGCAGTTGAAGGTGCAGTCGACTGCTCGTGAAGAGGAGTTGAAGGCGAAGGACGGCGAGTTGGCGACCGCGAAGGCGGAGGTTGTGAAGCTGACCGCATCCGTGGATGCTCAGAAAAAGCAGTTTGCTGCTGACGAGCAGGCTGTGGTGGCGGCGAAGGGTGTTGTGGATGCCGAGACGACGGCCCTCGCCCCCTTCGTGAAGACTGCGGGTGAAAAGGAGCAGGCTGTCGCAGTGGCGCAGGCCGAGGTGACTCGCGTGGCCGGTCTGGTGGAACGCTGGAAGAACTATGTGGCATTGCGTGACGAGCTGGCAGCTCTGGAGAACGTCCGGAAGGCTCGTGATGCTGCTCAGCTGGCATCGCTGGAGGTGCAGGCTGAACTGGATGGCATGCAGCAGCAGATGGCGGCCGCGGTGAAGCAGGTTGAGGAGTCGAATGCCGCGATGTTGGCGATGGAGAAGAAGGTCGCTGACACGACGGCTGCGATGGTGGTTGCGGACGGCCAGCTGGTGGCTCAGAAGGATCTCATGACGAAGACTCAGAGTGCCGTGCCGTCTCTGAAGGCCGCTCTGGAGCAGGCTCAGGCAGCATTGGCAGCCTTGCCGGGCAATGTCGAGATCAAAGCCTCGGTGGACAATCTGGCGGCTGTGGCTGATCGTCAGGAGAAGTCCCTGCCTGGTATGGCCGAGAAAGTGGCTGAGATGACGAAGCAGGTGGAGGGGATGAAGGCGGAGATTGACGCGGCTGGCAAGTCGGCTGCGGAGTCGAAGGTGGCGATGGCGGCTGCGGATGAGAAAGTGAAGGCTCTGACGGCAGCGGTTGCGCCTGTGGAGGGCAGATTGAAGACGATGCAGGAGCAGTTGGCGGCAGCCGAGCAGGCGGTTGCGGCGGCTCAGGGCGTTGTCGAGACTCGCCGCCAGCAATTGCGGCCGTTGTTGCAGTTGAGTGCGTTGTAGGATTGGGGCTGACGATACGAAGAACCGGGCTCGTTTTTCAGTTGTCAGTGGTCAGTTGTCAGTTGTCAGTTG
>CAITYU010000264.1 GCA_903896675.1 uncultured Planctomycetaceae bacterium | reverse complement strand
CGTTAAGTGCTCCGCCTGGGGAGTATGGTCGCAAGGCTGAAACTCAAAGGAATTGACGGGGGCTCACACAAGCGGTGGATGATGTGGCTTAATTCGAGGCAACGCGAAGAACCTTATCCTGGACTTGACATGCATGGATTAACCCTGTGAAAGCAGGGCCACGCCTTCGGGTGGAACATGCACAGGTGCTGCATGGCTGTCGTCAGCTCGTGTCGTGAGACGTCGCGTTAAGTCGCTTAACGAGCGCAACCCTTGTCCTTAGTTGCCAGCATTCAGTTGGGGACTCTAAGGAGACCGCCGGTGTCAAACCGGAGGAAGGTGGGGACGACGTCAAGTCATCATGGCCTTTATGTCCAGGGCTGCACACGTCATACAATGCGGCGTACAAAGGGCAGCAAACCCGCGAGGGGGAGCTAATCTCAAAAAGCGTCGCTCAGTTCGGATTGCAGGCTGCAACTCGCCTGCATGAAGCTGGAATCGCTAGTAATCGCAGATCAGCTATGCTGCGGTGAATATGTTCCTGAGCCTTGTACACACCGCCCGTCAAGCCACGAAAGCGGGGGGTGCCTGAAGTCGCTGTGCTAACCGAAAGGGGGCAGGTGCCTAGGGCAAACTTCGTGATTGGGACTAAGTCGTAACAAGGTAGCCGTAGGGGAACCTGCGGCTGGATCACCTCCTTTCTAAGGATTTCCATCACGCTTAGGCGTGATCACCACACCACGATTCGTTCCAGAATCTCTTTCACAAACTCAATCTGTTTATACTGCAGGCAGTCAGCTAAAGCTGACTGCCTGCTTTTTGTTGCGCGCTCCGATTGCGCGTCACACACTTGCGCGTTACACCGTTGTGCGTCTCGCGGTCGCGTCAAGTGACGTTCGCGTCAGCATCCAGCAGCAGCTGGCAGATTTCCGTGCCGCTGGCCGCACCGCGAAGCCCCTCCAGAATTTCCGGCGATTGCAGCAGGCGACCCAGTCGCGCAAGAATCTGCAGGTGGGTACGAGCGTCCCGCGCGAGCACTAGGAAGAACAGATCTGACAGAGTTCTTCTGGGGGCGCCGAATGGGATGCCGCTGGATGTGCGACCGAAGGCGATCAGCGACTGGCCAAGAACCTCGGGCAGCGGATTCCGGGGATGCGGAATGGCCACACCGTTTTCAAATCCGGTGGACATGACCTGTTCGCGGTCACGGACGGCGTTGAGTACTGCTGCCGGGTCCCAGATTTGCCACGTGCGGCCGGCCACTTCCACCAGCGCCTGCAGCGCCGCTGGTTTTGTGCTGGCGTCGAGTTGGGTTTCGCAGGTTTCGGAATGCAGCAGTGTTTTCAGAGGGGACTGCTGGTCAAGTTCCGGGGATTTCTGCGAGTTTTCAAGGGATGCCAGTTCAACAGCGTCCAGTGTCCGCAGGTCCTGTTCAGCCCAGTGAGTGACTTCGGCAGGATGGAATCGCCATTCACCAGCGATGCGACGTCCCGGCAGTAGTCCCCGCTGCACCAGTTTCTCAACGGTACGACGATCTTTGCCCAGCCAGGCAGCGACTTCGTCAAGATTCAGAAAGTCACGGGACATTGTGGTGATGCTTTGAGGTGAAAGACGTTGCAGGCCTGTGCTGGGGTGCCGGGGATCTGTGGGTCGGATTCTCTGCGGGTCTGCTGAACTATTGGTGTAATCGGGGACGCGTCGGGCCGGATATCGAAGTTTCTTTCATTCAGGAACTGAGGTGTGATAGACTGTGGCGGGGATGTTTCCGGTGTTTTGGAGCGGTTGCATGCAGAATTCGCCTGAAGACGAAGAATTGATTGCTCGGGTGATGCAGGGTGACCGGAATGCTCTGGCACAGCTTTTTTCCATGCACCGGGATCGTTTGTGGAGGATGGTGACTTTCCGGATGGATCCAAGGCTGCATGGTCGAGTTGATGCGGATGATGTGTTGCAGGAGGCGTGGCTGGCAGCTGTTCAGCGGTTGAACAATTTCCTGGTGGACGCTTCCAGATCGATTTTCGTCTGGTTTCGTCTGATTACAGCTCAGACTCTTGTCGACGTGCACAGGCGTCACCTGGGTGCTCAAAAACGCAGTGCCGGGGCCGAGTTTTCGATTGATCAGGGCTGGGCGGCTGATTCGACATCGTCGTCGCTGTCCTTTCATCTGATGGATCACCTGACAACTCCAAGTGAGGCTGCGGTTCGTGAGGAGACGTCGCGGAAACTGAATGAAGCGCTTTCCGGGATGCGGGAACTGGACCGGGAAGTTCTGGCGCTGCGGCATTTTGAGCAATTGACGAATCGGGAGGCGGCGCGGGTGCTGGGGATTTCGGAGCAGGCTGCGAGTGACCGGTACATCCGGGCGTTGGGGCGTCTGAAGAGCGTGATGACGGCTTTTCCCGGGCTGCAGGGCGACTGAGAGAGGGGTGTGGCGGTGCCATCCGGGCACTGCGGCGGGCTGCGGGATTGAAAAAGACTCCGTTTTCAGCTGTGATTCAGGTCAGAGCAGCGGTAACCGGGATGCGATGAATCGAAGAGTTCGGGCAACCAGCGGGCTCCGAGTCCCGGACGTGTGGGCAGCGGTAGTCCACCTTTTCTCACCTGGATCTGTTCGTCGATCAGCAGTGGGTAGAGTGTGGCGAGGTGTGCACGGACGGTTTCCTGAAAAGCGACTCCTGTCCGCGCAGCAGCCGTATGGATTCCGGCGAGGAGTGTCATTGGGCCGGTGCAATCGTGCATCAGAGCCGGTACGTTGCAGATCTGGGCCTGATCGACGAGTCGGGTTGCAGCGGTGATGCCTCCGACCCACGTTGGGTCGATCATTGCATAATCGGAAGCTCCGCTGTTCAGAATCTGGCGGTAGCTGTCAGCGGAGACCAGCATTTCACTGACAGCGACGGGAACGGAGATTCGTGAGCGAAAGTCGGCCATGATCTGCAGCGAGTCTGGTCGGAGGATATCTTCCAGCCAGAGTGGCTTGAGGGGTGTCATGGCGTGGGCGATGCGAACACCGGCCGCCAGAGTGAAGAAGCCGTGTCCATCGAGCATGACTTCGATGCGATCGCCGACTGTTTCTCGAATTTTTTCGAACGGTGCAACACCTTCGCGGAGGTCAGCGGCTGAAACGTATTGTCCTCCGGAACGTCGGTAGACGGCGTCGAAGGACCAGAGTTTCATGCCGTGATAGCCCAGTTCCAGCAGTTCTTCTGCCAGCTCGCCGGGCTGGTTCATGCTGGCCCAGTTGTCTTCCAGGGGTCCGGGTTGTCCGGGGTCGCCATGTCCAGGCCAGCCGGACGCAGCGGGCACTTTGCGGTTGGTGCGTCCGTAGGATGGTCCGCCACTGCTGTTGTAAACGGGGATGGAATCCCTGACGGGTCCACCCAGCAGTTTCCAGATCGGAGTTTTCAGGAGTTGTCCGGCGATATCCCAGAGTGCGAGATCGACCGCAGACAGTGCTCGCAGTTCAGCCCCCCAGCCTCCGAATGCCGTCATTCGTTCGTACAGAAATCGCCAGTGGCTTTCGATGGCTGTGGCCGAGCTGCCCAGCAGTCGCGGTGCAAAAAAATCATGGATGACAGCCGCTGCCGCGGTCGGGATGTAATAGGTTTCACCATGTCCGATGACGGGAACACCATCAACGGTTCCGGCATCTGTGTGAATTCGCAGTGCCAGCAGTCCGGGCATGGCGTCGTGGGGCACGACAGTTTCCAGTCGGACAATGCGTGGTCCGTGTCGATAGGCATGTTCCTGTGTGGGGCCGGAGGCGCGCTGCAGAAACGTGCTGGCTGGATCGGCGGACATTGTGGGTGTCTCGGTGTGGAGGTGAGAATCAGCGGCCGGTGCGTTCCCGCACACTGTAAGTCTCTTCGGATCGTCCGGTGTATGCAACGATCAGCTCGGCCAGCAATCCCAGTGACAGAATCTGTCCGCCGAGCAGAACGGAAGCAACAGAGTATGCCAGCAGGGGGCGATTGCCGATGGATCCGTCCGGCAGTGCTCCGCTGCGAATCAACAGCCAGATGGTGGCCAGATATGTCAGTCCCAGCGTGCCGACAGCCAGCAGCAGCAGTCCGGCGCCCCCAATGGCGTGCAGCGGGCGACGACGAAAACTGGTCAGAAATGTCACTGTCAGCAGATCCAGCAGTCCACGGAGGAACCTGCGAACACCATACTTGGAAACTCCGAACTGTCGAGGTCGGTGGTGCACGGCCACTTCGGTGACTCGGAATCCCCTCGCGTGTGCCAGCACGGGAATGAACCGGTGAAGTTCTCCATAGATGTGGACTTCTTCGGCCACTTCCCGGCGAAACAGTTTCAGTCCGCAGTTGTGGTCGTGCAGTTTGAGTCCGGTCATGCGTCCGACAAGCCAGTTGAAGACGCGACTGGGATAGACTTTATGCCACGGGTCCAGTCGTCGCTGCTTCCAGCCGTTGATTACGTCGAAGCCGGACTGGATTTCCCGGAGCATACCGTGGAATTCTGAGGGGTCATCCTGCAGATCGGCATCGAGCATCAGAATCAGGCTTCCGGTTGCCTGCTGCATGCCGGCGGTGAGGGCTGCGGCCTTTCCAAAATTGCGCCGCAGTCGAATTCCGCTGACTTCCGGATGCTGTTGTGCCAACTGGCAGATTGTCTGCCACGAGTCATCGATCGAGCCATCGTCGACAAAGATGATCTGCGTGGCTGCGGCGTGCGGGGAGACTCCCGACTGCAGTTCGCTGACCAATTGCCGCAGGCTGGGTGCTTCGTTCAGCACGGGTACAACAACTGTGACAGTCGGCGGCGTTGTGTGTGTGGCAGAGTCCGTTCCTGACCGATTCATTTCTCAGCCTTTGTCTGCTGCGGAACGGCGGCAGCCGGGGCAGGTTCCGTCACCACGGCTCGCTCTCGCAGTGCTTCGGCTGAGATCATGTGGACCAGATCCTGTCCAAGTCGATCCATTTCCATCACCAGCGAATCGACGCGTCCTGCCAGAAACAGGTAAGCGGCCATCGCCGGGATGGCAATCAGCAGTCCGACGGCGGTTGTCAGCAGTGCCAGAGCGATGCCGTTGGCGAGTGTTTCCGTCTGGCCCATGGCTCCGGCCGTGGCGATATCGTTGAAGGAATTAATCATGCCGACAACGGTTCCCAGCAGTCCGATGAGCGGGCTGAGTGTGGACACCCCGTTCAGAACTCGCAGACCTTTTTTCAGGTGGCTGACCTGGCGTTCACCGCCATCAAGTACGGCCTGTTCGACTTCGACGCTGGGGCGTCCCCATTTGCGGATGCCGTGCATGAAGACGTCAGCGACGGGGCTGTCATTCTGCTGGCAGATGGTGAGTGCTTCCGTGCGATCCATGCGACCGGCGCGGAGATGCATAAAGAAGCGTTCAACAAATGCTCGAGGGATCACTCGACGATGTCTCAGCATCACCAGTCTTTCGATCACCGACCAGACTCCGATGACGGAAGCAATGATGAAGGCGATGGTGAAGGGCCGTCCCATGGCTACGGCGATCCCGGCGGGATCGGTGGGAATTCCACCGGGTTTGTCTGGCTTTTCCGCAGATTCGACTGCGGTCGTTGTGTCAGCCTCCGTGTTTGCTGGTGAGTCCTGTGTTTGTTGCGCCAGCGCCTGGCAGGTCAGCAGGACGCCCATCATCAGGACTGCAAGCAGCCAGATGCGGGTGCGGGCGTGGTTGGAATTCATTTTCCTCATGGGGCCATCCGTTGTTTGCTGGTCAGGGGGCCGTGGCCTTCAGCTTTTTCAGTTCGTCACTGGCTCGAGCAGCTTCAGGGCTTTGCGGGAAGCTGGCCACCACTTCGCGAAAATCGCGGATGGCCGCATCATTTTTTCCAAGTTTTGATTCGCAGAGTGCAGCCTGCAGCAGTGCCGGGGCACGCAGAGAATCGTGCGGGTGATTGAGATAGACTTTGAAGTATTCCCGTACGGCATCGTCGAGCTGATTCTGAAGCAGGTGAGTTTCGCCGATGAGTGTCTGGCAGCGGGCTGCAGTCAGAGTCCCTTTGCCATGCGGGTCCAGGACAGCGGCACGCAGGTATTCACGGGCTTTTTCGAAGTTGGGCGGGGCCTGCTGCTTCCAGCGACGTCCCTGAACATCCAGCAACTGGAACAGAAACGGGGAATCCGCACTGCGGTTTTTCAGTTCCTGTTCGAGCGCATCGATGCCATCGTAGTCTGCCTGAGCGAGCAGAGTCTCTGCCAGTACCACCCAGACACGGTCGTGCCATGCTGCTTTGACTGTGGAGTCGGCCTGCAGGGTTGTTCGCAGGATCTGTAATCCCTCCCTGGCGGCAGCAGCATCTCCGGTCTGGAGCTGAGCTTCGGCAAGGAACAGCCGAATCTGCGGAGCCAGCTCAGTGTCGGGCCACGCTGCGAGGAATTTTTCCGCAGCGACTTTCATGGCCTGCCAGCGTTCCAGCAGCGAATGGATTTCAACAATGTGGTACGACGCTCGTTCGCGATCCATAGCGCTGTAGGCTGATTGTCCGGCAATCGCTTCCATTTCGGCGAGAGCAGCGTCCAGGTTGCGAGCCTGCAGCAGGCTTTCGGCCAGTGACAGTCGAGCCTGACCGGCGAAACTGCTGTCCGGAAACTGTGTCAGCAGTCGACGATAAATCTGGTCCGCCTGTTCGTAATTTCCGACGGACGCCCACATCCACGCCCATTCATCGAGGATGCGGTCAGTGTCTTCGGCGTGGGGAAAGGCCTGCAGCAGTGCGGCCCATGCTGCAGCAGCATCTTCCAGGCGTTCCATTTTCTGCAGGCTGCGAGCGAGGCGGCTGCCGACTTCGAAGGCGTGCCTGAAGGGTGGCCGTTTCTCGGCTCCGGCTGCGGGCTGATCGATCTTCGGCAGCAGTCTGGCCCACGCCGCCTGCCACGCTGTGACTGCCTGATCAGGCTGCTGTTCGGCGGCAGCCGTGGCCTGCATCAGCACATAAAGCATGAAGTCCGGTGCGTCGGGGAAGGAGTCCGCAAGTTTGAGGAAGGCCGAGGTGGCAGCATCGAAGCGGCCGGTTTCGAACTGGCACCACGCGGCACCGGCCAGTCCGGCCTCCACAACCACGGGATTGAATTGCTGATTACCGACCTGAGCAAACAGTGGCTCGGCAGCGTCGAAGCTGCGATCGGCGAAGGCGGCATCTGCCAGGGCCAGGATTGCATTCCAGGCAGCCGGCCGTGTTTTGCCGAGTTCAGCGAGGGCGCTGGCCTCGGCGGCTGTTTCGGGAATTTTTCTGAGTCCCCAGAGTGCGCGGCCTTTGATCAGGCGTGCCTCGATCTGCTGATCCGGTTCGCGGTCCAGTGACAGCCAGGGGTCGACGAAGGCGAGCGTACTGTTGTAGTCCTGCAGTTGCAGGGCACTGGCGGCAGCCAGCAGCAGGGCGTCTGCGTACCGGGGCAGTTGATCGGGTGGCGTTTGATCCCTGAGTGCCGCAGCCAGCGGCAGAACTTCCGCATGTCGGCCGGCCTCGGCTTGCGCCCGAATGAGGTAATAGCGGGCGACAGGAGCCTGTTCGGGATCAGCGTTCTGCAGCACGGCATTCAGCACGCTGGAAGCCTGTTCGGTCTGTTTTTCTGCGAGCAGCAGGCGACCGTGCAGGACCTGTTGCCTGGGCTGAGCGGCATAGTCGGCATGCTGTTCTTTCAGCAGATCCCAGGCTTTTGCCGCGGCGGTCTGATTTCCGGTACCGAGGTACAGGTCGAGTGCATTGGCGAGGCAGAGCGGGGCGCGGGAGTCCTGCGGCCAGCGCTGAGCGATCTGAGCGTACAGTTCGGCCGCTGCCGCGGGCAGCGCCAGTTCCTGTTCCAGTCGTGCCTTCTGAAAGGTGACCTCCACGGCCAGGGGGGAATCAGCGGCCAGTTTCAGTGCGAGGTCGAGGCTGGCGCGAGCCGGCTCAGTCTGTTTCAGCTGCAGCTGCGACATACCGGTGAACAGCCGGGCCTGTGCTGCTGCAGGGGCCGTTTCGGCGACAGCCTGCAGCTGTTCGATGGCCTGAGGGAACTGGCTGAGTCGATACAGAGCCATACCGGCACCGAGTCGGGCAGCCGGCAGAAGTGCGGCATTGCCGGAGGCCTGCAGTTTCTGCCATGCCTCGAGCGACTGCTGAAAGTTACCTCGGCTGTATTCGATGGATGCGACTTTTGTGAGCGATCGCTGAGAGATCTGCTGATTGGGGAGATCTGCGGCCGTGCGAAATGACTGGACAGCGGCATTCAGATCGCCGCTGCCTTCAAGTGCCTTACCGAGGCTGAACAGGGCATCGGCAAACACGGGCGAGCCGGTTTTTTCGGGAGCGATTCTGCGGAGGACGTCTGCGGCACTGCGATGCTGTCCCGTGGCGATCCGAGCATCACCCAGCAGCAGCACGGCCCAGTCGCTGAGCTTGTGGTCGGGGTGTTTGTCGAGGAATTCGGCTAGCTGTTTTGTGGCGGCTTCGTAGTCCCTGAGATAGAAGCTGCATTCTCCCAGACGATAGCGGGCTTCTGCGACATTGGGACCGGTGGTTTCCGTTTTGAGGAACTCGGCAAACCGTGGTCGGGCTTCGCTGTAGCGTTCGATGGAGTTGAGTGACAGGCCGAGATACAGCCGGGCGAAGTTGGCTCGGGGATGTTCCGGATACTTTTTCAGGAACTGATCGAATGCTCCGGCTGCCGTTTCGTACCGCTGAGTGCGATACAGGCCGACTCCGAGATTGAAATCATCGTCCGCCTGATCGGCCACCACAACGGCAGGCCAGAACAGCAGCAGGCTGCACAGCAGTTGCGTGCAGAGCTGTCCTGTGAGCCACCGGGAACCTGGCATTCCTGTACCTCTGAAACCGTCAGTGAATCAACCGACTGAAGTTGCTGCAGTCACGTGTCTGGCTGCAGCCAGCCTGAGTGTGCAGTTGGCATTTTACGGAAGCGACAGTGGAATCCGAAGCGCAGCAGGGCGAATTTCGGTGTGAGCGGGGCGAGTTTTCGGGGTTCTGCAGACCGGCAGGCACTGGCGTTATTTTTGCACAAAGCTGAGGTATTCGTGGTGTTTTCTGTATTCCTGTTTGCCGATGAATTGTCAGAATAGGCTGTGCAGATTCTCCCGCCTCACAATCCTCCCTCCCCTCACAGTGGCTCAGGTGCCCCATGCTCAGAATTTCATCAGCATCGGCGTCGCGGTACTGCGACGGGCATTCCAGACGCAGTTTTGTGCAACTGGGGGCTGCGGGCTTGTTTTCAGCCGGGTTGCCGGGACTGCTGGCAGCGCGGGCTGCTCAGCCAGCGCAGGTACGGCAGACGTCCGTGATTCTGCTTTGGCTGGACGGTGGTCCGGGGCACATGGATACGTATGACATGAAGCCGGAAGCTCCGGCAGAATACCGGGGGATCTGGAAGCCGATTCCGACCTGTGTTCCGGGCATGGAAGTGACCGAGCTGTTTCCGCTGCAGGCGAAGATTGCCGACCGATTTTCCGTGGTTCGCTCGCTGCATCACGGCAGTGGCGATCACTTTACCGGTGGACACTGGATGCTGACCGGGCGTGGAGCGGGCGTCAGCGGCGCAAATACTCAGGGAAAATTCCCCTTTTTCGGGGCCGTGGCCACGAAGCTGACGGGACCGCGCGCTGCCGGGATGCCGCCGAATGTGGCGGTGCCCTACGGGATGAGTATTGGCCTGCGTCCGGGATACTTCGGCGGGCATTTTCTGGGAGTGCATCACAATCCGTTTGAGACGGAAGGGGATCCGAATGCGGCGGATTTCCAGGTCCGCAACATGGGTCTGGCCGGTGGGTTGACGACGGAGCGACTGGGTGATCGTCGGCTGCTGCTGACCAGCTTCGACCGGTTGCGGCGCGAGGCGGATGTTTCGGGAGCCTTTGAATCACTGGACCGATTTGATCGAACAGCGTTTGAGATGGTGACCGGCCAGAAGACTCGAGAGGCCTTTGATCTGTCGCAGGAGCGTCCTGAGCTGCGCGACCGTTACGGGCGAAATTCATGGGGCCAGAGTACTCTGCTGGCTCGTCGGCTGGTGGAAGCTGGTACGACCTTTGTCACCTGTCATTTCGGGGGCTGGGATCATCACTGGGATCTGAAGTCCGGCATGGAGAACTATCTGCCGAAGATCGACCAGCTCGTGTACGGGCTGATCACGGATTTGTCGGAGCGTGGTCTGCTGGACTCGACGCTGGTGCTGCTGTGTGGTGAATTCAGCCGCACACCGCGTATGAATGATGGTGGCAATGGCGGTCCGCCGCTCAGCAAGGGAACTCCGGGCCGCGACCACTGGGGCAGTTCAATGTTCTGTTTTCTGGCCGGTGGTGGAGTGCAGGGTGGACGGCTGATTGGTTCAACGGATCGCCTCGGCGAGGCTCCGCAGGAACATCCTCTGCGTCCGGGGGATATTCATCACACGGTATTTCATGTTCTGGGAATCAACCCGGAGACTCAGTTCCCGGATCATTCCGGTCGTCCGATTACGGCCGTGGATCACGGTGCTGTGATCCGGGAACTGTTCTGAGCGACATGCCGGGCAGGGTTCAGCGGATTCGGGGAACTTCAATGACCGTCGGAGTGCCGTCGAAGACCCATGAGTCTTTGGGTAACTGGCCGGGTTTGGTCAGTTTCGGGATGGTGAAGGATTCCCCGATCAGGACTTCCTTTCCGGAGCGTGGGTCGCGGCGTGTTTTCCCGGCGAAGCGGGCGATCAGCGGTCGGATGCGGGGATCATCGCGGCTGGTAAAGGATCCGATGGAGACGAGGGATTTGTATTTTTCGTGGAACACCCATGCTTCGAAATCCTCTTCGTAGCCATATTTGCGTGCGGCTCTGAGGGCTTCCGTCAGCTCCATGGCACGCACTGCGCATTCATCCAGGCTTTTGCCGAAATTGCGATCGAAAAAGCTGAGTGCTCGGGCAGAATCCGAGCCACTGACCTGCATGACGCTGCCGCCATGGAATGTGGCGATAACGAGTGAGAAGCGGCCTTTGTTCTGCAGCAGCGAGAATTTCTGGTCGGCATTGAGATCCACAACGAAGGAGTCTTTTTCGGCGTCCCGGATTTCACCCTGCCACAGTGGATTGGCGGTCAGAAAAGCGCGGCTGAGGGGACCGGAGCGATCTTTGGTTTTGGGCAGAATCCCGCCGTTTTTGGGGTCACCGAGGAATGAGGGATTGAATTTTTTCTTGATGTATTCCAGTGCCCGTTTGGCATCGGCATCATTATTGGAAGGGAAGTTACCGGCCAGGACGGAAATGCTGCCGTGCTGTGCGACGTAGCGTCGCGAGCTGTTGGGCTGTGGAGACGAGATCTGTTCGACTTTTTCGTCCATGGACCACGTATAGGCTGGAATGCCGGTGCGGCGAAGTTCATAGACCAGTTGATCGGCAGCTTCTTCAGCCGACAGCCCGTCACCCTTTCGCCAGTCTTCATCGACATTGCGAAGTGAGGCGACCATGATCATCCACGGGCCGTGTTTCGCGGTCAGCGGGTACTTTTTGCCCTTGATGGCTTCGACTTCTGCCTGGGTTGTGGCGCAGCAGCAGAGGATGCATGCAGTGCCGAGTAGAAGGAGGTTTCTGAAGGAGATCATCCTGGCAGTCCTTGAGAAGTTCTGTCGCGCGTTCTGAAGTCGGGGTGCAGTATGCCGATCCGGGGTTGCTGGATCCTCAGGATTTTCGCGGGATTCCTGAGGTTGCCGCAGACGATTGAAATCTGGCAGCTGGGGAATCGGCAGGATCTGCCGTCTGTGTTGCCGGGCTTCCGAATTCTGCCGCTGCAGCCGTCGTGGGCGCTTGATCGGCGCGGTCAGATACGACAGGATGCCGGGCTGGTACTGCCTGCGGTATTTCTGGCCCGAGGGGGATGTTCATCGTGTTGTATCGTAAGTTGTGTGTCCGGCTGCTGGCCGTTGTCTGTGCGATCAGCGGATTTGTGTGTGCTACGGCAGGTGAGGACGGCCCGTATGCGGGTTCGAAAGCTGTTCCGCAGCAGTATGCGGCGGGGTTCAACAGTATTACAGAGGCGGAATCGCGGCAGATACTGGCGACTCTGGTCGAAGGTGAGATGTCTGGGCGTGGTACCGGTCAGGAAGGTTACCTGAAGGCTGCTCGCTGGTTTGCCGGACAGCTGGAAAGTTCCGGTTTTCAGCCGGCTGGCGACAACGGTACGTGGTTTCAGAACGTTCCTTTTTTTCGCATGGCGACAGTTCCGGGTGACAGTGGTGTCAGGGTGGGTGATGCGGAGTGTATAGCCGGTCTGCAGCTGGGGATCAGCAACTGGAGCGGCCGTCTGCAGTCGCAGCTTCCGGTGACGCTGGTGCGGCTGGGTGAAAAGCGTCCTGAGGTGGTTGAGGGTGCACTGGCTGGTCGGCTGGTGGTGATTCAGGGTCCCGGTCGGCTCGGTGCAGAGGATGAGTGGATCGTGCGGGGGAAGCCGGCATGTCTGCTGGTGGTGGCAGACGAGGGCCGAGTGCGCAACGAGGCTGTGAATCGCACTGAGCAGGCTCCGGCGGCATTTCCCACGGCGCTGGTGCTGCGGTCTGCGGCCGGGGTGCTGGCGGAAAAGTGCGGGGCGGGCAAGGACGTCTTTACTGCAGAGAATACAAAGGAAAGTGTGGTCATCCACTGTACTCAGGTCGCCGATGTACGGCTGGCGGTGGACCGTGAGGCGATAGACGTGCCCAATGTGGTTGGGTGGTATCCGGGCACGGATGAGCAGCTGCGGACAGAGCATATCTGTGTGGGAGCGCATCTGGATCATCTGGGACTGCAGCGTGGTGAAGTGTATCCGGGAGCGGACGACAATGGTTCCGGATCGACGGCTATTCTGCAGGTGGCCCGGGCCATTCATGCCGGTACGGTGAAGCCTCGAAGAAGTGTGCTGCTGATGGCATTCTGTGCTGAGGAACGTGGTCTGCTGGGCTCAAAACACTACTCGGCCAATCCGCTGCGTCCGCTGTCGGACATGGTCTGTATGCTGAATATTGATATGATCGGGCGTGACGAAGAGAAGCCTGACGAGCCGGCGTCGGACAACCGAACCTCGATTCATCTGGTGGGCAGCCAGCTGGAATCGACGGCGCTGCATCGGATGATCCTTGAGGCGAATCAGCACGTGGGATTTGCGTTTGAGTACGACGAAGAGAAGACGGTTGCATTCCGCAGCGATCAGGCATCCTTTGCTGAGAAGGGTATTCCTGTGGCGTTTCTGTTCGGTGGATTCAATCCGCATTACCACAAGACGTCGGATACTCTGGAAGGCATCAACTTTTCGAAGATTGCCAATGCAGCGCGTCTGGACTATCTGGTGCTGATGATGGCGGCCGAGCACGGACGATTTGAGAAGGACGTGAAGGCGGCTGCTGAAAAGCAGCAGTGAGTTCAGACGGGAGCAGTGCGGGGCATGTCATATCCCAGGGTCTCGACGTTCAAAACGGCAGAGCAGTTTCGGGGTCGCCTGCAGCAGCTGGGGCTGGATCTGCCGTTTGATGAAACGCTGCAGATCGGTGCTCAGGCCCCGCTGGCGACCTCGCTGCAGTCCAGGTGCGGTCGCATCGGCAATCGCTGGTGCATCCTGCCGATGGAGGGCTGGGACGGCACGACGGATGGTCGCCCGACGGAGCTGACAGAGCGCCGCTGGCGCAACTTCGGACTCAGCGGTGCCAAGCTGATGTGGGGCTGTGAGGCTGTGGCGGTGCGGCCGGACGGTCGTGCCAATCCCTGCCAGCTGGTGCTGAACCAGCAGACGCTGGGCGATCTTGCGGCGCTGCGAGAACTGCTGGTGCAGACGCATCTGCAGCGGTTTGGTACTGCGGATGATCTGCTTGTCGGACTGCAACTGACGCATTCCGGACGTTTTGCCCGACCATTCGAGAAGGCGCGCATGCAGCCGCGGACGGCATACCGCCATCCGCTGCTGGATCGGCGGTTTGGTGCAGACACGGACGAGTGTCTGTTGTCGGATGATGATCTGCAGCAGTTGACCGAGGATTTTGTGCGGGCCAGTCGACTGGCGTGGCAGGCCGGTTTTGCGTGGGTGGATATCAAGCACTGTCACGGTTATCTGGGACACGAGCTGTTATCGGGATATGACCGCCCGGGGCGGTATGGCGGAAGTTTTGAAAATCGGACCCGATTTCTGCGTGAGATTGTGGCGGGGATCCGTGCTGAGGTTCCCGGGCTGGGGATCGGTGTGCGGCTCAGCATTTTTGACTATGTGCCATTTCAGCCGGGTGCGGATGGGATTGGGGTGCCGGCGGCTGCCGGGGCTTACTCGCAGGCATTCGGCGGTGATGGCAGCGGGCAGGGCATTGATCTGCAGGAACCTGTGCGGTTCGGCCAGCTGCTGCGTGAGCTGGGTATTGACCTGCTGTGTTCGACCTGCGGCAGTCCCTATTACAACCCGCATATACAGCGACCGGCCCTGTTTCCTCCCAGTGATGGCTATCAGCCGCCGGAGGACCCTTTATGCGGTGTCGCGCGGCAGATACGGGCCACCGCCGAACTGAAGCGGCAGTTTCCGGATCTGATCGTGGTGGGTTCGGGATATTCGTATCTGCAGGAGTGGTTGCCGGCGGTGGGGCAGGCAGTGGTCAGTCGCGGGATGGCGGATTCGATCGGCCTCGGGCGGATGGTGCTATCGTATCCTGAGCTTCCGGCGGACAGTCTGAATGGTCAGATACTGCAGCGCAGGAAGATCTGCAGAACTTTCAGTGACTGCACCACCGGGCCTCGAAATGGTCTGGTTTCCGGTTGCTATCCGCTGGATCCGTTCTATCGTGAGCGACCGGAACGCGCCGTTCTGGCGGCTCTGAAGACAGGTCACGAGGAAACTGAGTGAGATTGTCTGCAGACATGTGTTTCAGCAATCGGTTGAGGAGCGGTGCCGGTGTCAGAACAGCAGGAAGACCATGGCGATCGGGCGCGAGCACTGCTGGGGACGCTGCTGATGACAGCGGGCTCCGTGCTGGCCGTGCTGATTTTCTGTGATCGTACGGGGGACGGCCTGCCACGTATGCCCGCCATCTGGTACTCCAGTCGCGGGATTCATCTGGCGTTGTGCGGGGCATTGTTCGTGCTGGCCGCACTGCTGCTGAAATCGCCTCCGGGGGCCATCCCACCGCCCCTGTTTGAAACGCTCAGGTTTTACACCCGCCGCGACTGCCCGCTGTGCGATCATGCGCTGGAGGTGCTGGATGGCCATCGCAGCGTGCTGCCCGAGCCGGAGCTGATTGATATTGATGAGGATCCTGAACTGCAGCAGCGGTACGGGGACTGCGTGCCGGTGGTGGAGCTGGATGGTCAGGTGCGTTTTCGTGGTGCGGTGCAGCCTGAGTTACTGCAGCGACTGATCGACGCGGCATATCAGCGACAGCAGTCCGGCGAAAACAACGAACAGCCTGTGTGAACCTGAAGTGTTCACACAGTCGTGTTATTCCCGCAGCACAGGTTTTTCTGTCGCAGGCTGATCCGGCTGTGCAGGCGAAGTATCAGCCGCCGCCGGTCGTTTCCAGGTTCCATCAAGTATCTGCTGGATGGTGTTTTTCATCTCCGTGCCGGCTCCCTGGCGGAATCCCGTATGGACCGTTTCCACGGTGCCTGCAGGACTGATGATCACCGTGTGCGGAATTCCTGTAACTTTGAATTGTTCTGCAACGCCGGCTGTGCGATCCAGTGCGACAGCGGGCGACAGTTTTTTTTCTGACAGGAACGCGCGGATCTGTTCGGACGATTCCTGCTGATTGACAGCGACGAACAGCACTTTGTCGGCATCGAAGCCGCTGACGGCGCTGATGTATTCAGGCAGGGCTGCGACGCACGGTCCGCACCACGTGGCCCAGAAATCCAGTACGACGACTTTGCCCTGGTGTTCACTGAGTCGGAATCGACTGCCGTCCAGCATTTGCAGTTCAAAGTCAGCGGGGGCGGTGCCGACGAGGGCACTGGCTGCTGAGTTGCCGCCATCCGCTTCCGGGATATCCCAGTCGGGTTCGGGGGCTGAGGAGGCGATCCAGCTGTCGAAGGCGGGTTCCGAGTTTTCCGCGAAACGTGTTCCAACCCAGGCTTCGCGAACGGCGGCTGCGGGAATCCGGCAAACGCCCAGCAATTGCGAGCTGACACTGATCTGCCCGCCATCTGCGCGGTCAACTGCTGCAGTCAGGCGATAGCCGTCAGCCAGCAGCAGTCGCAGTGATTTGTCGGCAGCAGAGTCCTCCATGACGAAGCCACTCTCGTCTTCTGCCGGGGGCTGACTGGCGTCCGTGGTTTTTCCGGTTGTGGGCGTCTGCAGTCGAATGATGGCGGCGATGCGGCTGCGGTCCAGTCGCAGCTCTTCCAGCCGGGATTCGAAAACCACCTGTTTGGAATCGAGACTGACCAGTGTACCGCGGAGTACGTCGCCGTTGGGTGCGAGCAGTGCGTGTGTGGGCGGAGTCTGGCGGCGAAAGCGGGGAATGGTCAGTGTTGCAGCCCGAGTTTCCTGTTCGATGAACTGCCGAATTGAGCCACCGGCGATGGTATCCACTTCGAACTCAGACACCCGCACTCCGGAACCTTCGATGACCTTCCCGTTCTGCACCACCTGACCAGCGGAGGTGATATTGGCGTGAAATCCGAGACTGCGAGTGGCCGCCCCTGCGGGGGTCAGGCGGAAGCTGCGAATTTGCCTGCCGTCAGCCGCTGCAATGACCTGACCACCCCGGACCGTCAGCTGCAGCAGGATGCTGCGGCCGGGAGACTGCACGACGTATCGAGACTGCTGGGGATTGAAGCCACGCCAGAAGTTGTTCTGTCTGACGGACGGGGCGGTATCGCTGAACTGCACCATGGAATCCTGAAAGGTCATTGTGACGTGTGTGGTGGCCTGGCTTTGCCTGCCGGAATCACCGAACAGCGAAACAGTCAGGCTGCCGTAGCAGTTTTCCGGCCACGAGACGCGACAGCGAACGGTGTCTCCGGTCAGGATACCGGCGTTGATCAGCGACACATTGCCCCGAAACACCGCTGTTTTGCGTTCGTCGGCGAATTCGGTTCTGCCGGTCCACTGCTGGCTGTTGAAGTCGCGCTGGTGGATGCGTCCGGGCGGTGAGACTTCGACGGCCACGACTGCCGCGGCGGGAACTGTTGTGGTGGCTGTGAATGGCGAAGAGAAGGTCACAGTGTCGGCAGTCCACGACTGGATGCGGCAGGGCAAAACATCATCGTTCTGCAGATACAGTACGTCTGGTGCATCCGCAAAGAAGTCTGCATCGGTGGAAAAGTGCTGGACCTGCTGTTGCCTCTGGAAGCGTGCCTGGCCGCCGTTCCGCAGTGGCGAACTGTTGCTGCTGCCGGGTGGCTGCCACTGAATCGGCTGGGGACCGTCCACGGTCAGCAGCCGGCCCTGCAGAGTTCCTTCGGGGTGCTGCAGTCGGTCCGGAGCGGTTTCAGGGGCTGTGGATCCCAGGAACATAATGGCTCGGGCGAATTGCAGAGCTGCGGGGACGGCTGTGCCGGACCACGGAGTCTGCAGGCGAGCGGTGTTTTCGCTGATGTCAAGCAGTTGTCCGGAAAGTGTAGCGCCATTCTGCCATGTAATGCGGGCACCCTGTTGCAGGTCGGGGCGAGTTTCCGAGGGTGGAAAGATCAGGGCAGACAGTTGGCCAAGTGGCAGGGAGCGGTCAGAGCCTTCCGACAGGATCTGCAGCACACCGGGGTCGGTCGAGGCCTGCAGCGATCCGAACAGGACTTCGCCACTGCTGGTTTCCAGACGCAGGCCGTTTCCCGAGCGAATTTCCGGAACATTGCCGCTCCATGCACTGATTCGCAGTCGTCGCAGCTGCGTGGTGCCACCCAGACTGCGGAGCAGCAGTCCGTCCGTGGAACCTGCTGCATCCGGGCTGCTGGCGGGTGAGGCACCGGCACCATTCGCCACGATGTTGCCCAGCAGATTCCCCAGTGCCTGCAGGTTGTTCAGCGCTGCACCCCCATTACCGGCCTCGGCCACGGGTTTTTGCCGGACGCTGCCCAGTGGCTTCCCGTCCCCGGAGGACACGGTGAGGCTGCCTGTTGTGCGATCGACAAAGCAGTGCAGATGCAGTGTGCGGTTCTGCTCGGAGATCAGTTGCAACTGCTGGTACCTGCTGTTGACTGAGGCTGTCAGCGTATCGATCCACGTTTCGATTCGTGGAGCAGTGTCGGCATCGCGACCGAATGCCAGCAGAAATGCCGGACGCTGCTGAAAAGTCAGCACCACTTCCACCTGAAATTTTTCGGGCAGTTGCAGTGGCAGAAACAGTGTGGCGTCCTGCCGGCTGGTGGCCAGTGAACCATCGGGCTGAGCATTCCACGCGAACAGCGATCGCGCCGATTTCAGTTCGGTGACGCCAGCCTGCTGCGCACCCTGCCGTTGGCCCTGCCTCTGCAACTGCTGCAGCATCTGCTTTTGCCGCTGTTCTTCCTGCTCGGTCAGTTGATGGACCGTTTTCCAGTCCTCCAGCCCGGACGGACCATTGTAGATGATGCCGGAGCCCAGTTTCAGGCGCTGCAGCACGGCAACTTCCGCGAGAGGAATCTGCAGTGGCCCGCAATGCACCTCCTGCAGTTCCAGCACCTGATCTGACAGTGCGGTGATGCGCCCCAGCAGAACATCGCCACCCCGCAGCTGCACGCGAAACTGATCGTCCGTATTCTGCGGTGTCTGCGGGGTGGTTGCGAAGCGTACGGCGGACAGGACGCTGGTGCGAATCTGCAGCGGCTGCTGGAACAGCGGCGAGCTCCACAGCAGTTGCTGATCCGCTGCAGACAGCAGAGTTCCGGGAAGTTGTTCACCGCCCTGCCAGACCAGGATCTGACCTGCGGTCGCAGCGGGCTTTTCGTCTGCCCGGGCAGCTGTGGCGAAAAGCAGGCAGGCTGCTGTCGACAGGATCCGGAGCAGATTGGAGTGCATGGGGAAGGTTCCGGGAGCAGTCAGCGGGGAAAATCGTGTGCCACGACTGCCCTACAGAGTACTCGAACCGATCGTCGGTCAACATGTTCTGGTGCTGGATTTTCCGGGGGCTCAGGAGAATTTCCCGGAACGAATCCGGCAGTTCAGGACGCTTGCTTGTTTCCATCCCGATCAATTCAGAGAATTCCGGCAGGGGCGGCCAGTCGAACGGCTGCGGTACACGGCGGATGATGGGGCAGTCACCGATTTCGTCCGGAATCGGCTGATGATTTCGACAGGGGCAAATGGTATGCGTCAATTTCTGCTGATGTTTGTGCGGGCTGCTTTGCTGCTGCTGGCAGCTGTGCCTGCAGTCGCTCAACAATCGGGTCCGGCGGCTGCCAGACCCTTATTCAACGGGAAGGATCTGTCCGGCTGGGAAGGTGACCAGAAGTGGTTCCGGGTGCAGGACGGGGCAATCGTGGGTGGCAATCTGCAGCAGAAGATTCCGCACAATTTCTTTCTGGCGACAAAGCAGGAGTACGGGGATTTTGAGCTGACGCTTGAGTTTCGTCTGCGCGGCGAGGGTACGAACGCGGGCATTCAGCTGCGCAGTCGACGCATTCCGGACCATCATGAAATGATTGGCTACCAGGCGGATCTGGGTCAAAACTACTGGGGGGCGTTGTATGACGAATCCCGCCGCAACAGGATTCTGGCGGCACCGGATCGCGAACAACTGGCAAAAGTGCTGAAGCCTGACGACTGGAATCGCTATCGGATTCATTGTGAAGGTCGTCGGATTCAGTTGTGGATCAATGATCTGCAGACGGTGGACTATACAGAGCAGGATCAGTCGCTTGAGCAAACGGGATTGATCGCGGTGCAGATTCATGGCGGGCCACCAGGTGAGGCGTGGTATCGCAATCTGCAATTGCGTCCGCTGGGGGCAGTGCAGCAGTCGAAGTGACGGTTATGAACGGTGTGTGGGATTTGCCGGGGGCGGACAGATGGCAACTACTGTTGCGGGTGGTGTTCAGGCGGGTGGTGGCGGTGGTTTTCCGTGGATCAGGATGCGTCGCAATCGCAGCACCGAATGGTCTCGACGGATGGTTCGCCAGCATTCGCTGTCGGTGGACAATCTGATCTGGCCGGTGTTTGTGGTGGAGGGCAGTGGTCAGCGGATTCCGGTGGCATCGATGCCGGGCGTTGAGCGTTATTCGGTGGACGTTTTTGTGGAGCAGGCTGCGGAAGCGGAGCGGCTGGGCATTCCGGCGATTGCCATTTTCCCGGCAACTCCGCAGGAACTGCGCAGTCCGGACGGCGAGGAGGCGTTCAATCCGGACAATCTGATCTGTCGAGCGATGCGGGCAGTGAAGGCGGCGGGGCTGAAGATCGGTCTGATTGCGGATGTGGCGCTGGATCCTTACACGTCACATGGGCAGGACGGGCTGGTGCGCGATGGATACGTGGTGAACGATGAGACTTTGCAGGCATTGTGTCGGCAGGCCGTGAATCAGGCGCAGGCGGGCTGTGACATCATTGCACCTTCGGACATGATGGACGGTCGAGTGCGGGTGATTCGTGAGGCACTGGATGCGGCGGGGTTTTCGCAGGTGCAGATCATGGCTTATTCGGCCAAATATGCGTCGGCGTTTTACGGACCGTTTCGGGATGCGGTCGGTTCGGCGGGTTGTCTGGGAACGGGTGACAAGAAGACGTATCAGATGGATCCGGCAAATTCGGACGAAGCGATCCGGGAAGTGGCACTGGACATCAGCGAGGGTGCAGACATGGTGATGGTGAAGCCCGGTCTGCCGTATCTGGATATTGTGCGGCGAGTGAGTGAGCAGTTTGGGGTGCCGGTGTTTGCGTACCAGGTCAGCGGCGAGTATGCGATGCTGGCATCAGCGGCAGCGGCGGGCTGGCTGAATCGCGAGGCGGCGATGCTGGAAAGTCTGCTGTGTTTTCGGCGGGCGGGAGCATCCGGGATCCTGACGTATTTTGCGCCAGAGGCTGCCAGGCTGCTCCGCAGGTGACTTGCGAACAATTGTGCCGGCTGCGGGTTTTTCTGCAGTTCAGATTGCGGAAATTTCCGGGTGAGGTGTGCCTGTGCGATGCAGGACGCAGAGTCGGATCATTCGGCATGTCAGGCTCAACAGTTGCTGTTGGCGCTCCCGGGCAGGTTCGGCTTTTGTTCAGTCGATCCACGCCGGCCGGGGTGAAAAGTCGTGAGCTTTCCGTGAAGTGAATTCGATACTTCGGCTGTTCGCAGGACGGAGCGGTTTCAGGCTGTGGCTGTCCTGCGTGTTCCAGTCATGGATGCGGTCCTTGAATCCGGTTTCCTGATGATGCCAGGCTGTGAGTGGTCTGGTGTGCTGACGGCAGGCGGGTACGGTGAGCGGTCAGGGTTTTCCGATGTCCATTGAAGAACTGCTTGAACAGATGGAGCAGTATCGTCTGCGGAAGGAGTCGCGTGACTATCGACCGGACTGGTTGAAGCGGTTTGTCGAGCAGGCTGCGGCACTGTTTGAACCGCTGACAAACGTCGGGCGTGTGGGCTTCGACTGTCGGCTGGACGATCGAGGCTGGACGGTGTGTCTGTATCTGGGGACGACTGAAATCATTGGCGGTCCGCGGGACGGGCAGATCGACCACGCCAGCTTCTGCTTTGACGTGCTGGCACTAATGTCGCTGTTTTCATCGGTTTCCCGTCTGGAATGGTATTCGGTGGCGGTGGAAACGGGGCCGGCGCCGGTGAAGTCGTTTTTAAGCGTTCACGGCAGTGTGCTTTCGGGTGATCTGGTGCGGATGGAAGTGCAGGGGGTACCTCCGCAGGAAACTGGTCCGGGGCTGCATCTGCGGCCGGACGGCATGCTTTATGAGACTCGCTGAGCCCTGAGGCGACAGTTGGTTGCCGGGCGAAAATTCGGGCTGGGCTCCGGCACTCCGGTGGATCTTCTCACACCACTGGAGTGCCGTTGCCCGTTTTCGGGCTGCGACGGCGGGTCGTGGGTTGAGTGAAGTTTCTGCAGAATCTGCACCTTGGTGGCGGCAATTGCGGTGCTGCACGGGGCGGACTGTTTTTTTCTGCCGACAGATCGCGGCGAGTTCGGTTGAAAATGCCGAAGACCCGGGTTTCGGCCAAAATCCTGAAAAATCCAGGTTTCATACGTCTGGACTTTCAAATCGCGGCTTCTGTATCAACCGCCCGCCTCTGCGGCAGCCATTCAGGTTCAGGGAAGAACCCGGGGTTGCCGAGGGGCACTGTGGCGACCTCCGAATTCTGCTCAGGCAGGCTTCGCGGCGGTGCAGGAAAGAAACAACAAAGGAAGAACCGAACAAGTCTGCGGTGTGCAGCCTGCGGCGGAAGTCCGCCGGACTGTGCCGGGATGAAGCCGGGAAACAGCAGTCTGCCGAAGATTCGGCAGTCTGCGTAAACTCGGGTGACTCTCCGCATTGTCTGGATTGTGATGATGTCGCGGGCAGACTGTGCCGATAATGGCTGATACGAAGTCATATTGCTGCAGTCGCACTTGCTGTTCGTCATGGAGGATTGAATGGCTACAAAGGTCAGTGAAGATGTTTCTGACGTCTGGGTTGAATACAAAAAAGACCAGACGAATCAGGAACTGCGGAACCGCCTGATGGAGCGGTATCTGCCGCTGGTCAGATACAACGCTGAGCGGGTGTGGGCCAAGCTGCCCGAAGGCGTTGACCTGAACGATCTGATGTCTGCCGGCGTGTTTGGCCTGATGGATGCCATCGAGGCCTTTGACATGGATCGGGGCGTCAAATTTGAAACCTACTGCGTACCGCGAATTCGCGGTGCGATGCTGGATGAGCTGCGAACGATGGACTGGGTGCCGCGACTTGTTCGCAGCAAGGCCAGTAAGGTCGAGGCAGCCCGTAAGGCAGTGGAAGCCCGCGTCGGTCGACCACCGACGGAAGCGGAAATTGCTGAGCAGATGAGCCTGTCGATTCAGGAATTTGAACGCCTGCGATCGGAAGCCAGTGCCGTCAATCTCGTCAGTCTGGAAAAGAAGTGGTACGAAACGGACAGCTACAAGGACGTTCGCGAAGTCGACGTTGTTGAAGATGTGCGGTGCGAGGATCCCACGGATGGAATCCAGAAAACGGACCTGATGAAGCTGGTGACCAAGGGGCTGAATCGGAACGAACGACTGATCATCATTCTGTATTACTACGAAGAACTCACGATGAAGGAAATCGGCAGCACTCTGGGGCTGTCGGAATCCCGCGTCAGTCAGATGCACTCCAGCATTGTGGCTCGCCTGAAGGAACAGCTCGATCGGCGACGTCCGGAATTCGGCTGAAAGGGGCTCGTTCGCCCCGAACAATCAATCGCAAAAAGCCTCCGGTTCCCGGAGGCTTTTTTGTTGGTGTACCGAACCTGCCGACTGCAATCGTGTCCTGTTGAAGTGAGTTGATCAGCAACCACGTTCAGCAGGGGGGCAGGTGATGCGACGTCATGAGCACAGACTGCGGCGGTGTCTGGGTGATGAACTGCCGGTGAAATGCGGCAACGTCCGCATCTCAAGGATTGTCAACGGTCAGCAACGCGGCTGCACATACTGTTTTCCGCACGGGTTTGAAACCAGCAACGCAACGTGCCGCAAAAAGAAGCGTTCGTGGAAGTACCACCGCAGGCAGCAGTATCGAATGGTCCTGATTGGGACATTTGAGTCCCGGTGAGGATTGGCGAAAAGGAACATGCTTGAACAAGGGCGGCGTCATTGGTGTCAGGGTACCGCCGACGAATGTGCGGTATCAGCCCATTGGAAATACTCAGCAGCAGACACGCCATGGACAGAAACCGTAGCGTGGGCTTTAGCCCGGGCAAGTTACCCACGCCATCCCGGAAAACCGCTGTTTTTTCACTGAATTGAATTCGGTCTGACGGCCCCAACCCACTTTTGTCCCTGGCGTCAGCAGATCCGAATCACGCATTCAGAGGCCGTTTGACATTTCAGCGGACTGGCAGTGGATGTCGGAATGTTGGGGCGATGTATGCAGAGTCGTTGTTGTATCGACAGTCCTTGCCGCTGGAGCCTTGAGGTCCGGGTATCAAAAGCACTCAGTTTGCGCTGACTCTGCTTTGATTGTGTGTGGCTTTTTCGCAACAAGGCCTTAAAGGTGGTGGTCTGTGTGGCCGGGGGCCGAAATCGCAGCGGATTTCTGTTGACTTTTGCGGTGGTGCACTTTGGTCAGGGTGCTGCGGCTGTTTCCAGCGTCGTCCACGTTTCTGTCAGCAGTTCTTCGCTGGTGGCGGCGTCGAGAACGGTCAGTTTCCATTTGAGAATACCAAAGGGCTGCTGGCTGCAGAACCACGCATCGACTCGGTCAATGCAGTTGCCGAACCGAGGATCTTCCACAGCGACTCGTACAGCACCGCGCTCGGTTTTCCATGCGGTGCCGGGGTTGCTGCGGGCGGGGATCCAACTGGTGCCGGCAGACGCATAGGGGCGTCCGGAGTCCACGCGTCCAAAGATCCGCTGCAGGGCGAACTGCAGGCTGCCGGCCGGGCTGTCAGGCGGTGGCTGCAGGCTGCGGGGCGGGATGCCGGGGCGCTGCAGCATCAGGCCGTCGGGAAATGCGGCAGCGGGCAGCACTGTGACGCTGTGCAGTCTGGCTGCGATGGCGCGGACCTGAACGTGGCCTGTTGTCGGGTCATTGACGCTTTCCAGTGTGACCTCGTCGCCGCGGCTGCTGACGAAGGTCTGTGTCGTGCCCGCAGGCGGCAGTTGCGGCAGCAGTGAAAATCGTGGCGGGTCGAAGGGTTGTCGTGGAGTGCGGTAGTTGATCAGGCCAGCGGTTTCCAGTTGTTCGTACAGCCACGAAGGTTTCCACGGTCGCAGCATGGACCACTGAGTGGTCAGCATGGAGGCCAGCAGCAGCACGGCTGCTGCGGCGAACGTGCGTCGTCCGGAATGTCTGAGTGCCGGGACCATGGCCAGCCACCAGAATGGCGACAGCCACAGCATCCAGCGCAGTGCCACGCTGTTGCCGCCGTAATTGTAATTCTCGGTGCGCGTGAGGTAGAAGGCGAGTGTGATCAGGGTGCTGGCGGCAGCCACAAGGGTCAGCAGCAGACTGATGGACTGCCGCTGGTCGGCTTGCGATCGTGGGGGCGAGGAGAGCAGGGAGCGGAGTGCTGAGGGTGTCTGTCGGCAGGCCAGTCCGCAACCGAGGACTGCCAGCAGCAGTACGGGCATGTGAGACAGCAGGCCATGGTGACCGAGCAGGCAGTGGAACAGATAGACTGGCAGTGGTTCGGTACTGGCGTCGAGGTCACGTGGTTCCATCCAGTAACTGGGAATGCCGTTATGGATGTAGCGATAAGTTTCTGAACCGTAGGTGGCGTAGAATGGTTTGAAGCTGCCGACGACGGAGTAGTTGGCGGCGAAGAACAGGATGGCGGGCAGAGTGGCCATGGGCAGAAAGGCGGTGAGGCTGGCGGATCGTGAGCGTGCGACGGCGAGGCAGGCGGCGAGTGCGGTCAGTTGTGCGGCGGGCAGCTCGAAGCAGGCGGTGAGGCTGCTGCACAGTCCAAGGATGGCAAAGTCGACAGTTCGACCGGACTGCAGCATGCGGACAGCGGCTGCGACGGCGAACATCGCGGTGGCGGCAGCGGGAGTGTGGTTGTTGAGTGTGGTGAGGTAGGGGTTGAGCAGTGAACCGAAACCGGCGGTCAGCAGGATCAGGCAGCGTGCGGTGCTGTGCAGGTCCAGTCTGTGCAGTGTGCGGCAGAGGCTGACCAGCATCAGTGCGAAGGGGAGGATATTGAGTGGCAGCAGGATCAGTCTGGAGACGAGTGCGGTGTGGTTGAACAGACCGTACCCCGTCAGGGCTTTGACGGCGGCATAGACACTGGCGGCCAGCAGCGACAGCAGTGGGGGTTTGGACGAGTAGAAGTGCCACGGTTCATTGTCGTTCTGGCGGAAGCGAACTTTGTCGATGGTGGACCAGTGTGGGAAGGCATCGATTTCGTCGATCCGCCATGTGCCTCGTTCGACGAGCGACCAGACGGAGCACCAGCGGGAGCGATCATTGGCGCTTTGGAGTGGTGGTGCCTGCAGCAGTGCAGCGACCGCGATGACGACCGCGGTGGTGATCAGCAGGCGTTCGATCGTGGAGCAGCGAATTTCGTTGGCAGCGAGCTGTGGGCTGGATTGAGTCATGACAGGCGGGGCAGGGTGAAACCGTGGGGAAGAACGTGCGTTGAGTAAGTTTCGGCAGTTGCCGAGCAATGCACAAGCGAGCGGGGCTTGGGGGGAATGATGGGCTTTTTTTTAACCACAGAGGGCACAGAGGGAGGTGGGGGAGCGGGGAGAGTGAGGTTGGGTTGGGGGCAGGGCTGGTGGTGGAGGTGTGGTGGGTGTATGAAGGGCTTTTTTTTCATCTGTTTTGGCATTGAGGGCGGGGCTGGTTACGGCGGAGTGAGGTTGAAAAAAATGAGGGGTGCACGTTTCGCGGAGCGAAACGCGACACTCTGCGGAGTTACTCGCGAGTGACTATTCCGGGGCGAAGGGGGGACTGATGGGGGCGGCGAAACTGTCAGAACCCGAGACGCTTGGTAACACAGTCGATGAGATCGCGGATTGGAGTGTGTTGATCAGGGCTTTTCCCGGTTCTCGGTGGCGTCATTGCCGTCGGTCGCAAACATGGGCAGATAGCGGTAGTAGACCTCCAGACAAAGTGTCGAGAGGCAAGTCTGGTAGATTTGGCCACCTGCTTTTCCCCACGGATCTCGCAGGGCCCAGCTGCCTTTGGCCGGACCATTACGGATCTGTTGCGACACCAGCAGGGGACGCATGCGGGAATTCCAGTCGGTCCACAGCGGTCCGCCATAGTGGTGCAGGGCAATGGATGCGTAATAGTTGAGATAAATGTTGTTCGGGTCTGGGCCGGCTGCGGTGAGTTTTTGGAATCCGGTTTTGAAAAATGGGGATTGCCTGGGGGAGCCGAGGTACATGCGGCTCAGAAGGCCTACGGCAGACATGCATGGAGTGGGGTTTGTGTTGGCGGTATAGCTGTACTCTGAATCAGCAGCGAACGAGACGGAATCGACGAATGTGGAACAGGAAGCGACGGTGACCGGTGAGACGTCCAGTCCGCAGGTTCTGGCGCTCTGCAGGGCCATGATCTGCCAGCCCGTTACTGAAAGGTCACCGGGATCTCCGGGACTGTACCGCCAGCCGCCACCTGCCTGATCCTGGGACTGCTGCAGAAATGTCAGGAGCGATGCAGCGATGCTTTTCGCCCGAACATTTTTTGGTTCCATGGCGGCCAATTCGGAAAACGCGATCGTGGCGAGTGCTGAGACGTAGAGTGTTTCGGGGTCACGCGAGGAGGACTCGGCCGCTTCCCTTTCCAAAAATGCGAAGGCTTGTGAGACGGTCGCGGCATCCGGTCCGGAGGTCGTGGTGTTTCCGGCACCGAGAAAGCACATAACGGCGAGGGTGGTGGCAGCAGAGTTGCTGTTGAGGTTCCCGGGTCTTGCGCCGGGGCCGGCGTTTTGAAAGCTCCACGATCCGTCAGCCTGCTGAATACTTTTGAGCCATTCGAGGGCCATTGCGACTGATCTTTCGCTGTCTTCATCAGCGCCGGAGCTGGCGACGGCGGCAGCTCGCCCGGCGCCTGAGCGCGCTCGAAGATCGGAGCTCTGCAGGGAGGGTATAGTTTCTCTTTGGGGCGGTCGACGTGCGTCGGGATCGTTACTGCGACTGACTGAGGGCAGTCCGGTTTCAAATCTGTTTTCCGGGGCAACTGGACGACTGGGGACGTCATCTGGTGTTGCAGGCTCAGCCGGTTGCGGTGTTGGTTGCGGTGGTTCCGCGGGGCTGTTGGGTTCGCCGGTGCCTGATTCGTTGGAGGCAATTGTTTCTGCGGGGATTTGCGTGGGGGTATCGGACTTCGCACCGGTCTCTGACTGCTGCGTATTCGCTGGTAGTGACGAACTGCCTTGCGCGGCAGGATTGTTGTGGGAGGATGATGTTTGGGCAGGTACCGACCGTCGAGTTGCGACCGTGCTCAGGAGCACGAGTATTGTGAGCAGCAGGATAGCCACCGTCGCCGCGGCAATTCCGTGCTGCGGTTTGAACATTGGATCTGCCGGCAGCGATCTGGGTTCGGTCTGAGACGTGTGCCTTGTTGGTACGGCTGCGTGTGGCGACTTTTCGGAGTGGACAGGCGTGTTTCTGTTTTCGGCGACGGCCTGGTTGCTGCCGGATTGGGAATCATTGGCAGGGGGGGCCGCAAATTCGTCGTGCATGATGGCTGAATCGTGGAGTTGCATCCAGGCAGATGCTTGTTCGGCTTTCACCAGATCATCATTTGCTACCGCGCCGGTGCGAATCAGGAACCGTATTTCAGATGCAGTGAATGGTCCGAGTTCACCTTTGCGAGTGCGAACGTACCAGGTGTTCATGACGTGCTCCATTCGGACGACCGGGCCTGTATGGCGATCATTGCACGAATGACCTGATCTGCCGGGAGGTCAGAAAAAGCTCGGCAGCGTCATCCTCAAAAAGTATCACTTCATATTCAAGCTGCAATTCGACGAGAACATCCTTGACTGAAAGAAACTCGGGAAAGGAGTCCTTTGATACGAAGAGTCGAATATAGTGCTGGCGCGGTTCAAACCCTGAGAATCGACCGCGAATTGCTGCCGAATTTGCGGGGAGCTGCAGCCCTCCTGTCAGGCGGGGCACGATGACGGATGCAGTGCCTCGTCTGTGCAGTTCGCAGTCGCTGCTGTCGAGTTCACCATCGGACGTGGCAGTACGAAACAATCGACCATTATGAAGTATGTAACTGACCCCTGAACCGACTGCGGGGCGAACGCGAGAGGTGCGTGCAGTTCTTCCAGTTGTTTTGCTGGCGGTTGCCAGCTGGTCTTCAACTTTTTTCAGTTGTTTACGGATTTCGCTGCGCCTTTGTTCGGCTAAGGCGATCTGGTGACGTTTCAGTGCTGTTTCGGCTTCCTGTTCTGCCAGCAATCCCAGTTGTTCATTGCGGATTTCGATGGAAGTTTTTGTTGCTTCGGCAGCCGCGGCAATTTCACTTGCCAAACGTTGTGAATCGGGTTTACTGAATGCGTCCAGAACATCCGCCTGTTCGTCAATTAATCGTCTGAGTTGGCTCAGATGAACGCGAGCAGCGGCATTTGTGCGTTCCTGTTCTGCGGTCATTTTGTCTGCGATGGCCGAAACGTCTGCGTTGCTGGTCGGGGATCTGCCTTCGGCAAGAATTGCAAGCAGCATGGAAATGAAAATCACGGCTCCGAACGTATTGCAAATCGTATCAAGGAGCAATTCGAGGGAATCCGGCAATTCCTGTCTGCGTCGGCTCATTCTTTGCTCCCGGCGGCGGTGAGTACGGTTGTGTCCTGCGGGAGCAGATCGAAGCCGTAAGGGATTTCGCGCTTCCTGAATTCCGCGGACAATTCCTTCAGGCATGCGGCCCCGCCGGGCTTTACCAGCAGCATGACAGAGGAATCCTGTGCCGGCTTGCTTGCGATCCATTCAATTGTTGCCGCGACATCCTGCAGCTTTGTGCAGGCAGATGCATCACCCATCAGCCCGGCGCGGATCTGAGTGGGTGAGTCGAGTTCAATGATCCAGCAGTATTTGGTGCTGCTGGAGTGCCGGTTGTAGACCAGTTTGCTTCCGCTGTTCAGCTGATCCAGTTCCTGTTGCCGTGCGGCCAGTTGTAATTCGAGGGATTGAGTTTCTTCCAGTATGGCCTGCAGTCCGGTGAACTGCTGGCGAATTCCGTTCAGAGTCTGTTGTGATGTCCGGGCAAGACTTTCGGTGCGTTGAGCTTCTTCCTGTGATGTCGCTGCATCGCGAATGGCGACCCGGTGACTGTGTTCGAGGAGTTCCGGGTTGAGCAGTGCCCCGGACCGCAGTGTCTCGGTCTGCGTCGCCAATTGCTGCTCGAGCGTTGCTATTGCCGTCAGTAACTGGGCTGATTCTGTTTCCAGAGTTTGCAGGGAATCTTCAGCAGCGGACTGGCTGCTGGTGACTTCAGTGGCGGAGAGTTCCACGGCCAGCATGAGTGTCAGGAGCAGCATGATACCCATCACGCAGGTGATGATGTCCTGAAACGCAAACAGAGAGAAGGTTGGTCCGCCTGAGCGCCTGCGTCGTCCCACGGTGATGTTCCTGTGATGTCAATGAATTCAGGGGAAATCGCAACTGGGGATATCAGGGATGTGGGAAACGGACCGCAGGGCAGGCACCGAATTACGCGGACGTCTGCATGTGTTCATCAAACGGGAGCAGTCGCAGTCGATTGACGATGTTGCGTGTACAGTATTCTGCGCAGCTGTCGAGGAATTCCTGCTCCGCTTTGCGGAGAAAGGTCATTGTCAGCTGGATCAGCAGTGCAAAAACGAGAGCGACGAGGGTGGTGTCGAAGGCGATGGCAAGTCCGGCTGTCACCTGTCTGAGGGCGGGCAGTAATGCATCCGGGCCGGAATTTCCGCTGGCCATTACAGCACCGAATTCACCGATGGCAATGGACAGTCCGAGTACGGTACCGATGAAACCGAGGATTGGGATTGCCCAGAGAAATCCAGTGAGGAGGATGTAAGAGGATTCGGAGATGGCTTCGTCGGCCTCGGCCTGGCTTTTCAGAATTTCATCCACATCCGTAACTCGCCCCAGATGCTTCAGGTTTGCCAGTGCGACTGTGATTCGGTTGTAGAGGACGAATTGTCGCGGGTCGTCTACCAGGCAGGCAATTTCCTCGAGAACCTGATCAACGGTACCCGGGCTGAGGACAAAGTCGGGGTGCACGGGGATGACCTGGAATCCGAGGCACATCCGCTGCATCGCCAGTTTCCGCCATTTGAAGAAAAGAATGGCACAGGACCAGGCGGCAAGAAACACCGTAGCGTAGGGGATCCAACCCTGATCAATGAATTTGGTTCGAATGGATTGCGGGGAGAGCATGATGCCGCCGTAAAACAGGCAGGTAAGCAGAACGGCGGTCAGAAGTGAAAGAGGAGTATTGACTCGAGTGAAGCGTGCGCCGTTAAAGAGCAGAATCTGCTCTAAATCTGAGCGGTGCCACGAGATTCGCGGGGCACTCAGGGCGTGGTTGGGAGCGGAGTTTGCCATTCGGGGAGTTCTGTGCTGTATGGGAATGTGGGTGGCTTGTTTCGATGGGAGACTGACGCGGACGGAGAAGCGTCTTAACCTGATGTATTGTCCTCAATGCGGAGTTGCACCCGCATCAGCTCAAGCATGGCCATGGAACAGAGGAAGCCGAGCCAGAGGACCAGAATCGCAGATAAAAGTGCTATAAGCCCACCAAAGAAAGTGCCAAAGGCAAGCGAGATGTCACCCTGGTAGGCCACGGAGCATACGACAAAGACGTAGGTACAGGATGCCGATGCACACAGCAGGCAGAAGATGATTCGTTGAATGGATTCGGATATCTCGAGAAATCGACACAGGTTTGGAAAGCGGTTTGTGGCTGCCGGGGGTACCGGAGTTGCTCCGAGGCAGAGCGCAATTTCCCAGAAGCCGGTTTGTCCCCGGGATTGACTGGCGGCTGATTTTCCTGGCGGTGTCGATGTGCTTGTCTGTGCGACGGATCCCATGAATTGGGGAACATCTTCCGCAGGTACCCAGTCTGAGAGACTCTCGTTCCATATTCGATCGCTCCCCAGGAGGCGACCGGTTGCCAGCAGTGCCCGAAGTTCCCTGGAGGACACTGGCCCATGTGTATTTTTCCCTTTTGCATAAAACCAATCGTCATCAGCGTCACCGGTTTGGATCGCTGCCGGGGTGTCCTGCGGATTTGCGGGCAGAGATTGCGGGAGTGGTGTTGAGGGTTGTTCTGCCGGAACGATCTGGCTGGGGATCGACTCGAGTGCAATTGACTCAAAGAGCCCGGGGACATCACCGGCTCGCTGCCATGTCACGGCATCTTCAGACAGCTCATGGTGTCGTCCAAGTCGTTTTTTGCGTATCAATGAAAGGATTTGCTCGCGAACGAAGGGGCCTTTGACTTCGCCGCGGATGCGAAAAAAGAATCTGTCGGACATGCGGGAGGACTCCATCTTGTGTTTACGTGTTGGGATTTATCCGGGGCATCAGGGGGACTGTTCAGTGGTCACAAGCAGGAACACCGGACGTCCCTCCAACATCTCTTCGGGGATTGTGGCCATTGTGATGGTGCCGGAAGAATCCATGCGACCTATGCTGGTTTGTTTTGGGGGGGCCCCGGAAGTATTCCGACCGAAGACGACGAGTTCGCCTTCTGTGTCGCCGGGGCTGCCGGGCTTACCGCGAACCTGCCACATGTTGGTGGGGGAATCGTCGCGAGAGAGCCAGCCGATCCATCGCACCTGCGGCCCGATGGGCAGGCTGGAGTACAAATCTCGCTCAGACAGTGCCGTTTCCAGTGCCTGCAGGATCGGTTGCTCGTGTTTCTGCAGGAAATCCTTTGCCGTGATGCGAAGTTTCTGGGTTTCATCGGAAACACTGAGCCAATTGGTGAGGCGCGGGACACCCGCTTCAGCGAAGGAGATCTTGATCTGGCTGAGCTGGGATTCGATGAAGAAACTGCCACGGGCGCCGTACTCGAGTGTTCGTTCGACAAGCAGCATTCTGAGTATGGGATCAAGGCCTTCTTCCTCGCGAAGGACTTTTTGTGCGACGTTTCGAATCAGTGACTCAAAGTCATTTGCCGTATTTTCGCCAGCCAATTCGATGACGGCTCTGGCCAGTTTCGTTTGTGGTGACAGCCATCTGGCGGGAATACTGACATCGCCGACAAGTTGTTCTTCACGGACCTGACTGCGAAACAGCTTCTTGTTCACTGTCTGATCGCCATCAGGCGTCGTGTAAATGTCGAATGTCAGTGATTCCGTGACGATCGGCGGGGAATCGGCGTAGTACTGCTGCCTGCCATCAGCGGTTGCGATCAGGTAGGCGTTTGTGATGGCCCGTCCGCTGAAGATGGTCTTCATGCCGTCAACAGGCGATGTTCTGGTGCCGATGGCCTGGAGGACCGGCAGTCGTTTGGCAATGTCGACAGGGCCGGGGTAGGGGCCCGAGGACTTGAGGAACTGACTGTATTCTTCGAGGATTGCTCTGGCGGCTGCAGGCTCAAGAGTCGCCGGGTTGACATTCAAGAACTGACGCCGCACGGCATTCCATTTGAGAGCTCCGGTCAGCAGGTCTCGTTCACGTTCTGCGACGTGCGTGAAGCTGGTGGCTCGCGTTGTACCGGGGTACTTCGCGGCGAATGCTTCAAGGGCCTTGCCGAAATTCACGTCATTTCCGAGGGCGACTGAGATGACCTGCAGTGCGCGTGCAATCTCGAGGCGACCGACAACTTCACTGCGATCACCCTGTACTTTGCGTTCGAGGGTGCTGAGAGTGGTGATCAGGCCGCGACTGACCTCGGGCGTCTGCAGCAGTGATGCGAGTTCTGCCAGGATGGCGTCGTACGGGCCGGTCTCATCGACGGGCAACTGAGCTACACGCTGGGAGACATCGCGGATCTGCAGTTGAAAGGCGGTGTCGACGCTGGCCTGTACCTCCTCCTTGCGGCGAAATCCTTCGGACTCTGCCTTCAGTACCGCAGACTTTTCAAGATCATTGAGTGCGAGTGCTTCGGCGTCCTTCAGCATCTGGAAAGCACCTTCGAATGCACTGGGAACAGTGGCACTTGCGATGGCTTCTGATGCGGTGGCCAAAGTAGCTTCCAGCTGGCGTCGGCGGCCGTCCTGCTGCAGTCGCAGGGACTCGTATTGCTGTCGGAGTCCGGTGACGACTGCTGATTCGGCGATGCTGCGTCGCTCACGGCTCAGCAATTCAAAATACTGGTCGAGTGGTTCCATGATGCCGCTGGTGGCAGCTTCCTCCATCAGGGCGGCAAGCTGAGTTTTGTGTCTTTGCAGCTCAGTACGAATACGGAACGAGTAAATGGAGTAGCCGACCACGGCGACGGCCAGGACGGACGCAGATACGGTTGCCAGTGTGATGGACTTCCGTCGTCGTTCGGCCGCTAATCGCAGGGTCTCCAGTCGGTCATGCAATCTTCGTTCAAGCTTTTCCGGAAGGATGTGATCAAATCTGGTCGCTTCGTGGGCAAGTCTCTCGAGTTCGTTTGCCGCGGCCCCCTGATCAATGCCGGCTTCGAGCAAAGCTGCAGAATTCCGGAAGTGCAGATCCTGTTCGGCCTTACGAAGTTCAGCGCGGACCCAATCAAGTGCCGGGCCGGCGATGTCGAAAACTTTGTCTGAGGGTTGCAGGCTGACGATCATGTTGAGTGCATTAAACCGCTTATAGAGCGGTGTGGCCTGCTGAAGGTTAAAGTCAGCGAAGGCGTCTGAGATTTGGTATGCGATGGCCTGCATTTCGCGGAGGGAACTCTGCTTTTGCAATGCGGTGGAGGCGTCGCCTGCTCGGCGTTTCAGTTCCGCAGGAACCGGTGTTTTCCACGCGGGGTCCTGGAATTCCCGCTCAAGTTGGGTGAGTGTGCTGACGTCTGCGGTTTTGATGGCGTCGTCCAGTTCTGCGCGGACTTCGGTTAATCTGGCCTTTTCAAAGTCCCTGATGTCCTGCGCCCATGCAGGGTTCGCGCGGTCTTTGTTTTCAAGGAGTCTGAGAATCTGCAGGCGGGTACTCAGGGGAGCTCGGGCAAGCGCGGCCCCGCGATGCTGTTGCATGAGTTTTTCGAGACTGCTGGAAACGCCATAAGCGTCATTGAGGTCTTCGGCGACGCCTTCTGGCAGCTCAGAGACGGGCTGCATGTCATTTTTGAGGAGCAGTTCATTCCATGCGTCGAGTTCGGGGAAGTCCAGTGCAATGATGACTTCGTTCAGGTTTGGGTCACGTTCGGCGAGTTCGATGGCCTCGGTTCTGAGTCCTTTTTGCAGGAGTTTATCGACGGCCAGCATCCATTCGCTGGTTTCTGCGACGAATTCTTCATGTCGTCCGGCGACATCCATGAGTTCGGCTTCGTTCACACCGAACGGGCTGATGAGCAGATCCTGGATGTCTTTGACGAGTGCGGCAATTTCTTCGATGGTCATGGGAGTACCAAAAATATGTGATAAGTCGCCGAAATGAGTTGTGCGCGGTGACCGCTCTGAAGATTCGTCTCAGGTTTCGGTGGAGTGTCAGTCTGAAAAAATGCAAGGCTGCTGGTGTGGCAGTATAAGCGGCAGGAGAGTTTTTTGGGTTTGCGGCTGCTGGCGATCCGCACATTAAAAAGTCTGCAGACAGGAAATTTTCAGAAATGTAGTAGTTACTGTGGTTCCTGAGGCGGGGCTTTGGGCGGCACCGTTGCTGGTGAGTGAGATTCATAGAACACAATGACCAGTGATGGCCCATTTTCAAAACCGACGGTAGATATAGGGTCTGATTCCATTACTGCGCGAACTCCAATCGAGTTGAGTTTCATCGCCGAAATCCATGATTCCGTGTGTCGTTCGGCCTCCTGCCAGTTTGTTGTAGTAATGCTTTCCAGGGCATTTTCGGTTTCTGATACCAGCAAAGTTGTAAGTTCTTCGTACACAGGGATCGCGGTCGAAAATTGTTTCCACGATTCGCTGGACTGGCGTTTTTCTCGAATATTTTGCGATAGCCTCTGTTCTTTAGCCATCCATTGCTGGGTGAATCGCTGAGGGATTGTGTCACCAACTGTTATTCCTGAAGCGACACGAATGTCTCCGGCGGAAGTATGCTTTTGGTATTCAATATTTAATAGTGATATGGCAGCACGCAAAGCCGAATCGCGCTTCGTTACTGCTGCGACAGCACCGTAGGCGTGTTTCCTGATTTTTGATTCAAATTCTCGCAATTCGGGTAGTTTGACCCTCCCATTAACCTCCTGTTCGTGCCACCACTCAGGAGAAGTGTGGAAACGTTTGATTTGTTCGTTCAGTTCGGTTGACAATCTGTTTTTGGCGGCGCTGAGGTCCGGCCAATCAGCCCCAGGTCCTTTTTTGCCGGCAAAAGTCAGGAAAATCTCGGGCGACTTTTCGATTTCGTCGAACTGCTTCTGGAGCAGAGGCGATGGCAAGCCCGGGATAAACCTGTCGCGATGCGGAAGCTTTAGAAGCAACCGCACTTCAGGCCTGACAGAATGGTCACTAAGAACAGTGTAAGTAATGCGTCCGTAGCCCATCGCGACCTCCTGTGCCTGTGGATCAGGTGGGCTGTCGAGCAGTTTGATTGGTCGCGAAAGAAGAAAGTACTGCTCGGTCTTTGCTGCCGTGGGAGCGTCAGGGGCGGTCGAGTCTTTGTTGGGTGCAGAATTGATTTGGACGGCTTGCTCGGGCTCTCCGGAATCGTTGATGTAGTAGGCATACTTCAGTTGTTTGATCTCGGTGATGCGGATTGCGTTGAGTGCAGTTGTGGAAACGTGGGTCATGGGTTTGCCTTCACACCACGACGACCATGTCGGTATATGTTCTGTTGATTGCGGTGATTCGGGCTTCCGCTGCAGGAGTGCGATTTTGCGGTTTCCAACCCGGACCTCCAGCGGGAGCCAGCGGGCAATTTCCGCGGCCGTGGACTCCCGGGAGGCGTCGAGGCTCCACGTGAACTGCAGATGTGCGTCGGATTCGGCGTCGTTGGCTGGTGTCGTCCGGGTCAGTCGATATGTGCCGAGTTGAACGGTCTGTTCGGCGACAGTGGCGGTTAGCTGCCAGGTATCGGGATCGGTGTCATCTTTCCGGATGCTGGGCAGCAGCAGATCTTTGGGCAGAATTTGCGTGGCAGCTTCAAGGAAGGCAAGCTCGAGCAATTGCCCATGCAGTCGGAGTGGAAGTTGCGGTGAAGACTGGTTGTGTTGGGGTTTAGGGAGTTCAAACAGCCACTGTCCGCGACCGTCTGACCACTTGGGGTCTTTGGCTGCAACGGCGGCGCTCAGCAGAGCGAATGGGCCTGCTTTTTCCAGAGCCGCACGTTGCTTGTCCTGCTTATCACGTTCAATCCTGTCACGCTGCTCCTGTGCCAGTCGCTGCTGTTCTCGTTCGGCGTTTTGTTGTTCTTCGGCTGCTTGTTTGGCCAGATCCGCAGCCTTTTTTGCTGCTGCGGCAGCCTCCATCACAGCTTTATCGCGGGCTGCCTTTTCTTTCTCCAGTAATTCTCGTTGTGCCCGAATTGCTTCGGCGTTCGGAATTCCGGAATTGGGGTTGCGACCGGCGAGGGCGGTGTATGCGTCGTTGTTATCCGGGCGTGTCGCGAGGATGACGATGATGGTGGCGACCATCAGCAGAACGGTGATCGCGCTGATTGCGAGGAATCGACCGCGGCGTGAGGCTGAGTTTGGCAGGTTCGGGAGCACGGAGGGCTGGCGCTGTGGCAGCGCCTTCAAGGTCTTTGTGGCATTCCCGCCGGGTGCAGGCGTCAGTACCGATTGAGTGGGAGCGGGCCTGCTGCCGGGGGGGGCCGTCGTTGAGCCGATTGCGGTTGCCGGGGATCCGGCGAGTGAAGTCGCGGGACGGGCTGGTTCTGTTTTGATGATTGCTGTTCTGGCAACGCTGACGAGGTGGCCACCGCTGGCGGGTGGCAGTGGTTTCGTCAGGTCGACAACTCTCGCTCGTGCATCATTGCGGACTGCAGTGGCTTCGGCAGTGTCATCCGGGATAAACCGCAATTGGCATTCTGTCCCGGCCAGAAGGCGAGTGAAATAGGTGCTGAAAGTGACGGCCCAGCGTTGTCCTGGTGGCAGAAGATCGAGCACCTCCTGTGTAAGGAGCAGAGTGTTTGTGCCGAGGGGGAAGATGACGTTGACGGGCGACTGGTTGCTGAGTAACTGCTCCGCGATACTGCCTGCCCAGCCGTGGTCTCCTGACACCGACTGCCAGGCCGTCAACGAAATGGTCTCCGGGGTATCAACTGGAGGAAGTTGCCGTGGGGAGACGTTTTTTACTTCACCGTCCCAGCGTTCCACAACAATGCCCGGGTGCGTCAGAACTCGCACCGGTCCGGCCGGAATGCAGTCTGCGGTGGTAAGTGCCAGATGGTGTGCCAGTTTATTACTGCGCCCTGTATAGTCCTGTCCGGCATCGGCGACACGCGAAACGACATGCAGAGATTGTCCGGCAATTCGAGTGGTGATGTGTGAGTACGCGACAGGGTTCAGTGCAGCGCGGGGGTCGCCAACGGGGAAGATCTGGCGGTAGCCACTCATCGACTCGAGTCGTTCTGCGACGTTGATGGGGATACCCACTGTTGCGACCACAGTGCAGAAGCCGCGACTGCCCTGTTTCAGACCTTTCTCGGCCGACGTATAGATGAGTTCCTGAACCATTTGGAAACTCCGGAGTGCGGTGGTGGGTCAGCCTGCGGGGAGAAAGCCCGGAATGGTGCGGTGAATCGCATAGAGCAATGGAATTTCGGACCAGACGGGTGCGATGTCAGCGGGATTGATGCCAAGGGACAATCGTCCGCAGGTGTTTTGATCGGAGCCCGGTATGGGTTGTGGCGAGCAGCCGAGGGCACTGACGGGTATGTAGGTGACATCGCTGGAGAACGCTTCCGCTGTGGAAACGATTTCCGGTGCGGCGGAGAGCAGTATGCCTCGGAACTTGTCGGAGACCTGTTTCAGCAGTGAGACATCCAGGATGGTGGTTTCACTCTGTGTTTTCCGCAGAACCTGATCTGTGGAGAGGGGCGGGGCATTGACTGCAGTGCGCCATGCGTCGTATTTGGTCAGGACGACGATGAGAGGCCTTGGGTCTCGCTGGCTTTGCGGCATGCCTGTCTCCGCGCGAATGCGGCGGGTTGCTTCGGAAAGTACCAGGTCCTGTCGGAAGCTGCTGGCGGTTCCGGACACCTGTGGATCGTCGGTTTTCCCCTGACACATTTTCCGCATTTGGGCATGCTGAGTGGGGTCAAAAACGTACATGAGAGCTTTTGAGACAACCATGTGCCTTGTGCCGGGTGAGTTTGCTGTTTGTGCGCCCGGCAGGAAGTGCTCGCCCGCGTTATCGTAGAGGCAAATTGAGCGTCCATTTTTTCGAATGGATTTTGATTTGGGGTGATCCGGCAGCAGGCTCATACGAAAGATGAATGGGCGAGGCAATTGAACAACGCGATCCGGTTCAATTTCGATCTGTTCGTACAGATCACCATCGAGTTCGGTTTTGGGGAGTGCAACCAGTCGTTCCTGTCCTGAGCTGAGAAAAAGTGTTTCTTCGTACTGGTGCAGTTTCTGGTTGGCGACGGGATCCGAGTCTTCAAAGCTGATACCGAAACGGACTGCGAGTGAGGTTCGCAGTTGCCAGAGGGATGAGGCAAGGTAGTAGGATTTGCCGGAGCTGGGAGCTCCGAGAATGGAGAAGATAGCGAGGGGCAGTTCAATGACATCTCGCGGGAGATTGAGGTGACAGCGGGGGCAGGCCAGATCCGAGCACAGTTCGCCCTTCATGTCGATCGCCTGACCGGAGACGCCGAAGCGTGTCGGCAGGAATCGTCGTCCGCCTTCCGGGACTTTTGCGTCGTCGCGGAGTGCCGGATGTGCTGCGACCCATTTGGTTTCATGCGGAGGAAACGTATGCCAGCAGTGTGGGCATGTGATTTTTGCGAGTAAGGTGGTGGTGTTCTTTCGGTTTGTTCCGGCCGGTTCGGCTTCGACAATTGGTGGTGGCACTGAGCGTGTAGCCGAGGGCAATGTCCCGGGCAGGCTCTGGCCGGGATCGGTGCTGACCGTGGCCTTGCATTTTGGGCAGCTAAAGGGCTTGCCGCTTAATCGCATGGGGACGTTGAGTCGCGATTTGCACGTGGGGCATGTGACCTGAATTTTTTCGGCTGGTGGCATAAACGATGGAGTCCGTGGACAGGGAACCGAGGCCAATATGAGTGATGAGAATCTGTTTCCGGGGTGGTTGGTGCCTGAACCTCCTTACTTCTCGACGATCACCTTTGCGAGCAGTGTGGTTGCCTGGAAGGTGCGTTCGAGCCGCGCTGCAAGTTGCTGCTGTGCGGTATCTGTCAGCAAATCATCCCGCCTGGTATCTGCGTCAACCGATTCCATGGTGCTGTCAGGTGCCCCCTGAGCCGTTGCGGCAGTCGCCAGCACGAAGACGATTCCGGATTGTCTGGCGACCATTTGCTGAAAGACTGTGTCGGCGGACAGTTCATTGGTGCTGACACGAACAGCGATTACGGAAAGTTGTGCGGCGTCTGCACCGAGGGCTTCGGCAAGGAGTGCGGCGATGGAAGAAACTCCGCCGATGCGTGAAGACACCTGCTGCAGTACTGTGCGTGCGAGTCCGTCCTCGAGTCGAAGTGCACGGCGGACTGATTCGCATTTTTCGGTCGGAGCACCAGCTTTGGCAGCTGCAAGTTCCATCATGTCGATGTAGATGTTCAGGTGTCCGGCAAGTTGCTGGTACACGTTGTCAGCGGTGATGTCAGCTAATGCCTGACGGTTTGAAATTTGCTCGACTTCTTCAGGAGTCGCCCCAAGCGACAATGCAAGCAGCCCCGTCATCTCGATGCACGCATCCACACGCCCAACCTGCTGCTGGAAGACGGTTTTGGAGCTCAAATCTGCCACGTTGAGAGCAGTCTCGATCGCGGCGATTCTGGTGGCCAGCGTTTTCCGTTCGCCCTGATTGAGTCCCAGCAGGCGTCGAACTGCACTGGCTCCGCCGGCGATTTTCTTTTCCGCTTCGCGTTTTGCCTGTTCGGCGGCTTCTTTTTCACGCCGTTCCTGTTCCCTGCGGGCTGCAGCGAGGGCTTCGTCTGCAGCCTTTCGGGCTTTGATATCTTCGCGTTGTTTGGTGGCGGCATCAGCATTTCTGGAGACTGAGGCTGCCAGGACCTTGATGAGGACAGGGTGAGTCACGTCGTTGTGGGGCAAAGTTGTTTTCTGAATGCACTGCTGAAACTGAGCATCGTCCAGTGACGCGAGTCTTTGTTTGACGACATCGTCAGATGTGGCCAGTTCAATCTGAGCCAGCAGTGCTTCTGCGCGTTCGCGATTTGGTGCCTGCCATGACGCGACATACTGTTTGAAGAGTTGGCGGGCTGCGGGAACGTTTTCAGCGTTAAGCAGGTCGTTTGCCTCGTTCCAGATTTCCTCTGAGCTTTTCAGGGCTCGTTGAGATTCGTTCTGGACAACCAGGAATACGGCTGCTGCGATGGCCAGTCCGATACAGGTGGCTGCCGCGACAACGACACGATTTCCACTGCGCGACACAGATTTTTTCTGCTGGTTTTTGAATTGTTCGATGGCGACTACGGGCCTGCCGGGAGTAGTCGGATCGGCAGGCTGTGGCGTTTTGACCAGCGTCGCAGCTTGAGTACTGCGTTTGTCAGAGCCTGCCGGCCTGACAACAGTCGTTGATATTCCGGCGTCGGCAGAAGACGACTGTGGCTTCCGTTGCAGGTCTCTCGCGACAGGTGTTTGTCTGAAATCCTGTGGTGCGGAATCTGCTGCCATTGCACCGGGGTGCGAACTCGATGAACCGATGCTGACCGCTTTGCCGCATTTTCTGCACGAAAAAGTGCGACCAGCCATGGAAGACTTGAAGCTCCACTTCTGGCCACACGGGCAGGAAACGCTGATGAGCATCTGTCTGAGCACCCTTGTTTGGCGGTCGCCATCAATCTGATTGTGTTCCGGTGCGGTTGGTACAGGTGAAGTCATTACTTGAGGGTGGCGCAGTGACGGTGTTATCCGTAAGTAAATGAATAGGGTATGACTCGCCCTGGTAATGACGTCACCCCCGCCAGTGTGCCGAAATTGGTGTTGAAATCCAGTTGTCCGGGTTGCGGTTTGGTGGTTTTTTTTAAAAAGGCACCAACTGGGGGTGTGAGTATTCTGCGGGCCCCGGAATGCTGCCGAAAACGAAATGTTTTTCAGGAAAAACCATGGAGTCTGTAATTGACAACCGGCTGGTATGACACACTTCTGTCACACCATTAGGTAATAGTAGTAAAACACAATTAGGTAAGTAGTTTTCTCGAAATGGCTTAAGGCAGCAGCGCGCCAAAGGAACTTTTCCGGTGGTGGGGGTTTCGGGGGGTGTTCCCTTGTGCCGGTGGGGGCGGGGTTGTCAGACTGCGGAGCGGGTGTGTGTGGGCACCTGTCAGCGGGCTGAGGGGGTTTCAGCAGCGTGAAGCAGGGCTGGTCGGTTGGGGGTGAGGTGGCGGATGACGGACGGGGAAAAGAATACGATTCGACAGTTGACTCGACTGCAGCGGCGGGTGCTGGGTACGCTGGTGGAAAAGGCCTTCACAACTCCGGATCAGTACCCGATGACGGTGAAGGGGCTGATGACTGGCTGCAATCAGAAGTCCAATCGTGATCCGGTGACGGAGTATTCTGAGAACGAAGTCTCAGATGCCCTCGAGCAGCTGCGGGAACTGGGACTGGTGGCGGAGGTCTTTACGGATGGTGGCCGGACGACTCGCTTTCGCCACTACATGCGGCTGAAGTTTGATTTTTCCGATGCGCAGCTGGGGATTGTGTGTGAGCTGCTGTTGCGGGGCCGTCAGCAGCCCGGAGAACTGCGGACTCGTGCCAGCCGCATGGTGCGGATCGAAAGCCTGGAAACTCTGCGGACAGAGTTGCAGGGGTTGTTGTCAAAGGGGTTTCTGCAGGCGAATGGGGCTCTGGAGCGACGTGGTGTCGAGGTGGATCACACCTTCTATCTGCCCAAGGAAAACATGCAGTTGGGCCCGTTGGCGGCTGCAGGTGATGCGGAGAGTGAGGACGCAGATCGGGCTCCTGTGCGGTCTGCCGGTGGTTCCGTGGCCGTGTCCGGCGGGGCCGATGCGGGGCTGGTGCAGGAACTGCAGCAGCAGTTGCAGCGGATGCAGCGGCAGTCAGAGCAGCTGCAGGAGGCTCTGGATGCCGTTCGGCGACGGCTGGACCGGCTGGAGCGTGAACTGGGGATTGGCTGAGTCCCCCGGAAGAACTCCTCTTTACACGCTTTCCCGGATTCACTAAACCTCCGGCAGAATCTGCCGCACGGCTGCAGTACCGGCACAAAGTGCCGCTGTTCCTGACTGAGGATGGTTGGGGACTTTGTTGTTCGTGCGTCTGCTTTGCGTCCTTGCAGGAAACCGACAGGATGTCCAGGTACTGCCTGAAAACCGCTGTGGCGGTCATGTTGGGAATTTGTGGCTGCCATCCGGGGATGTATGGCCCCTATAATCAGGGCATGTACGGCCCGCCATCGGGCACGCTGGTGGTGCCTCCCGCCACAAATGCTCCGCCATACCCCGTGGATTCTTCAAAGGGCACTTTCGACGAGAAGGATTCGCCGGATGATTTCCGCCGTGATCCTCGCTTCTACAACGCGGACCCGGCAACCGAGAAGGTGCCTGATCCGAAGGATGCCGGTGGTGCGGGGATGTTCCCGGCCGAGGGGCAGTAGGGCAGGGATGTCGACAACCTGCGGGATCGGCCGTCGGCAATCTCCTGCGGGCACGAAAAGGCAGTGCACTCAGCGGTGTTGAACTGCAGCGGGGATGACGCGGGGGGATAGAAGTGGTCTTGCGACGTCAAACGGCCTTCAATTCGTTGCACGATGTCGTGTTTTTTGGCTCAACGTAAAATGAAGTGCGTGTGCGGAGCCGGTAAACCCTGGGAGGGCGAGGCTCCTGCCGAGCCGGACGACAGTGTTCAGTCATCAGTGTTCAGTCATCGCAAAGTCCACCCTCCCAAAAGACGCAACACCAACACCCTGCCAAAGGCAGAAAACCCTGACGCCGAAAACCCCCTTTTTCGTGGTTGTCGCGGTTCTGCGTGGACCACTCTTTGTCAACACCTGCGGTCATGCAATCGGCAGCTGCGCACAGGATTTCGCGTTGACCCTGTGTTTTGAGGGTTGGGGCCGGGCAGGAATGACACGGGGGACAAAAGTCGAATGGGAGTGTGAGACGGACTTCCTTTGGTGGAAAAACGCAGTGTTTTTGGGGTGGTGGGGTGCGTAAGTTGCCCGGGCTAAAGCCCAGGCTACGGTTTTTGTCCCCCGCGTCAGGAATGCTCGGGCTACGGTTTTGGTCCAACGCGTCAGGGAACGGCGAAGCTGAGGTGCATTTCGCTGTGTCGCAGGTGCAGCAGCAGCCATTCCTGGTGCGTCATCCGGCCGAACGCGGGATGTGGTGCCTGCATGGTTTCTGTGGAGGCTCGCTGGATCGCGTGGCGAAACTGCTGCAGGGAATCCTGCAGCGAACCTGCTGGCGGGAAGGCGAAAGCTTCGGCGGATTTGGGCAGCCGTATTCCCGGTGAAATTTTTTTGAGAGCCGACTTTTTGACAAGCGGGGCCAGCAGTCGAATGAACCAAGGCGCGCGTACATGAAACCCGTCGATCGAATTGTTCAGGGTGAGTGTCAGGTGACTGAGCAGTTCCGGCAGCGACCAGTTGCCCAGAGTGCGCGTGGTGGGTGAGGCCGCCAGATGCTCGACGTCGTCCAGCACCTGTCGGAGCGAATGAAAAGTCAATTCGCGTCGACCCTGCACGTGTCGGGGATTGACCGCCATGAAAGAGGGCTCCGGGGTCAACCTACAGACCAGTGCGAATAAACAATTGCCCCAGTTGTGCCGTGGGGGCACCATAAGCCTGCTGCAGAGCGGCCGGGGCGTTCGGGTTCTTTTTCAGTTCGTCGAGAGCAATCTGAAATCTCTCTTTGCCACCCTGATTCATCAGGAATCGCACCAGCAGATAGCCAACATCCGAGGCTTCGTCAGGTGCAAATGTGCCATCAACAAACAGCGTGGCCGGGTCAGTGACGGTGGCCATGGCTTTGGTGGCGCGAGCGGGAAGTGCTTTGAGCCATGGCGAGTCTTTGGGCAGTCCTGCTTCGAGTGTTCCGAAGCCCTGTCTGAGCCATTCGGGCAGGGCTGTCCCATCGCGTGAGACCCAGGCCTGAGCGATGAGGGAGTTCAGCAGTTCGGGTGCAGTAAGAGCCGTGTCTGAGGGAGTGTCCCCGAGATCGTGCATGGCCAGCCACGCGGTTTCAAGGTTGGCGTTGATGACGACGTGACCGGAGATGGCTTTGGGCGTGCGTCGATTGTTCATCAGCACAGTGTTGAATTCTTCATAGTCGAAGCGGTCTTTGGTGACGAAGATGATCAGTCGACCGCGGAAGGGTTTCTGTCCGGCAGGCAGGGGATATTTGGAGGCCAGTGCGGTCACCTGAGCCTGGGCGGCATCGCCCAGCATTTTCAGGCGGTCCTCAGCGTCAGTCCCGTAGAGGTAGAAATCCGGTGTCGGGACTGAGGCACCGGTTGTTCGCGGGGCGACGCGCTGCCACAGAGCCTCGGCCTGTTCGATGCGGCGTTTTTCGAAGTCCGCATCAGACATGGCAGCGAGGCGAGCGGCTTCCAGTTCAGCGTCCGAGGGGACAAGTGTGCGGATGGGGGCTTTGGGGTCAGTGCCAT
>CAITYU010000263.1 GCA_903896675.1 uncultured Planctomycetaceae bacterium | reverse complement strand
TTTGCGGTGCTGGCCGGACTGCGGGGCCGTCTGGTTGCTCCGGAGAACACCAGCGGGCAACTGCTGCTGTCTGCCGGGGTGCTGGTGGGGGTATTTGTGCTGCTGCCGTTGCTGGCAATGCGATTGGGACGAGTGCGATTGCGGGCGGGTTTTCAACTGACCGGGTTTCATCCGGTGGCAATTCCAGCTGCGTTGCTGCTGGGGTGTTCAGCGTGGGCGGCGGTGTACGAGCTGCTGTTGCTGGCTGGAAGTTCCGGAGCACTGCAGAAGATCATGGACAATCCGGCGTTGCGGCAGATGGTGGATCGGCTGACCAGCAACACGTCATTACCGCTGCAGTTGCTGTGCCTTGCGATGGCCCCCGCCATTTGTGAGGAGTTGTTTTTTCGGGGGTTTCTCTGGAAGGGGCTGGAAAATCTGCTGCCGGGGAAGTTGCGCCCGCTGCTGATCAGTACGGCTGTGTTTGCAGCGGCACATGTTGTGACGGATGCGTCACTGACGGTGGAAAGACTGCCTGGCACTTTCCTGCTGGGGCTGTTGCTGGGTCTGATGCGAATGCAGACAGGCAGCGTGATTCCGGGGATGCTGCTGCATTTCTGCAATAACGGGGTGTTGTTGAGTCTGGAACGCCTGGTCCCTGCCATGCGAATCGTGGGGATTGAGCTCGATGTCACTCATCAGCAGCATTTGCCCGGGCGTCTGCTGGTGCTGGCGGGCGTGCTGGCAGGTGTTGGTGTGCTGCTGGCTGTGATTTCCACCGGCAGGGGGCGCGGGCGGGACAGTTGATTCGACACTGTCAGCGGATCTGTGGCCGGCGGACTCAGTGGTAGCGGTGTGTTTTCAGCCATTGGCAGAGCGCCGGGACTGGGTCTGGCGGCGGTAATCAGCGAAGGTTTTTCCGGCAGCGCTGAGGGCATCGGAGCTGAGTTCGTCAATGCGGCTGCGGAAGAAGGCCAGAGCAGCGATGCAGGGGATGGCCACTGCCAGTCCCTGAAGTGTGGTGACGAGGGCCTTGTAGATGCCGGGGGCCAGCTCGGAGATCTGTGGATTGGCTTTGACTTCGAACTCCATGAAGGCGACGATCATGCCCCAGACGGTGCCCATCAGTCCCAGCATGGGTGCGAGAGTGCTGATGACGGAGAGGTGTTCGATGCGGCGTCCGCTGCGGACCAGTTGTTCAGCGGCGGCATCTTCGAGGGCTTTTTCCACGGGTGGCCACATTCCGCCGGGGACTTCTTCGAGGCCTGCCAGCAGGATCTGACTGAGTGGTCCCGGGGTCCGCAGGCAGTGCGAGCGGGCTTCGGTCAGTTTTCGTTCAGACAGCAGCCGCTGGGTCTCTTCTGCCAATCCTGGGGGAATGAACTGTTTGCGGCGGAGTGAGATGGCGGCATCAGCAATGAGAGCGACCATGACGAAGCTGAGCAGCATGATGACGTAGCCGATGGCGCCGCCGGCAGCGAGGAATTCGCGCAGGGTCAGGAAGGAGGCCTGAGCGGCAGCAGTGTCAGGCTGGGCTGTGGCCGGTTCCTGAGCGGCAAGTGCTGTCAGCGGCAGCCAGAGGAGCGGGAAAACAGTGGTGCAGGCAGTTTTTGCGGAACGAGCGAACCACGACGGGCACATACGAAAATCCTCTGAAGAAACCGGTCCCTGCGGAGCATTTTATACGGGCGAGGGAAAAACGGACAGAGCGCACGGGGGATGAGGGGGCTGTTGCGCTGGATATGGTTGCGGGAAACCGCGTTTGGCATGGCGGAGCGGTTTGATTGGGTGGGTAGCACGTTGGTATTCTGCGGGGCCTTTCAAGTTTTCCCTGGGACCTGCTGAGCTGTGCTATGTCTGTTTTGCTGCAATTGACGGATGCTGTCAAAAGTTACGGGGATCAGATGCTGCTGGATGAGGCCAGCGTGACTCTGTACGAGAACGTCAAGGTGGGATTTGTGGGCCGCAATGGTGCCGGCAAGTCCACCCTGCTGCGTGTGCTGCTGGGTGACGAAGAGCTGGACAGCGGGACGGTGATGCGTTCGCCGCATCTGCGGGTGGGTTATCTGCGGCAGCATGATCCGTTTCAGGCTGACGAGTCGGCGATGGACTTTCTGATGCGTGACAGTGGCCAGCCGGACTGGAAGTGCGGTGAGGTGGCAGCGGAGTTTGAGTTGAAGGGTGAGTATCTGACCGGACCGGTGAAGCGGCTGTCGGGTGGCTGGCAGACGCGAGTGAAGCTGGCAGCTTTGCTGCTGCATGATCCGAATCTGCTGATGCTGGACGAACCCACCAACTTTCTCGACCTCAGAACTCAGATTCTGCTGGAGCATTTTCTGCGTCATTTCCCGGCGGCCTGTCTGGTGGTTTCGCACGACCGTGAATTTCTGACCTCCACATGCACGCATACGCTCGAGCTGAACCGTGGTCGTCTGACGATGTTTCCGGGAGTGATTGGATCGTATCTGGAGCATCTGGAGGCTGAGAAGCTGCGAGCTGAGCGGACGAATGCGGCGGTGCAGGCGAAGCAGAAGCAGTTGCAGCGGTTTATTGACAAGAATCGGGCCAAGCCGACGGGTGCCAGTCAGGCGCGGTCGAAGCAGAAGCAACTGGATCGTCTGTCGCTGGAGGAGATTGAGGCGGATCTGCCGACGGTGCACATTCGTCCGCCGCAAATTGAGCCTCGGCAGGGCCCCTGTGTGCGTTGTCAGGAGCTGTCGATTGGTTATGGCGGGACAGCGGTGGTCACGGGAATTGACCTTGAAATTGAGCATCAGCAGCGTGCTGCGATTGTCGGGGACAACGGGCAGGGCAAAACGACCCTGCTCAGGACTCTGGTGGATTCCCTGAAGCCTGTTGCCGGTCGGATCAAATGGGGATATGGCTGTGAGATTGGTGTCTATGCGCAGCATGTTTACACCAACCTGCCGCAGGACAAGACGGTGCTGGAGTATCTGGAGTACAAGGCGAAGCCCGGCACCACGACGCAGGAGTGTCTGGCGGTCGCGGGGTCGCTGCTGTTTCGGGACGGTCACACGAAGAAGCCTGTGCGAGTGTTGTCCGGGGGCGAGCGTGCGCGGTTGTGCATGGCCGGACTGCTGCTGGGGACCTACAACATTCTGGTGCTGGACGAGCCGGGCAACCATCTGGACGTGGAGACGGTGGAGTCTCTGGCTGACGCGCTGCTGACTTACAAGGGGACGGTGCTGTTCACCAGTCACGACCGGCATTTTGTGCGGCGGGTGGCGACGAACATTATCGAAGTGCGGGACGGTCGCGTGCGGAACTATTCGGGTTCGTATGATGACTATCTGTACTACGTGAACAGGGAAATTGAGGAAGGCGAGCGTGAGCGTGCTTCGGGGCGGATGTCGGCTCCGCCGGCCGGCAAGCTGAATGCGGGCAAGGGCGAGAAGGGCAGCAGTGGCAAGGATCAGCATCAGCAGCGAAAGACGCTGCGGAATCTGGAGAAGACGATTTCGCGGCTGGACGAAGAGAAGAAGTCGCTGACAGCAGAGATGATGCAGACTGCGGACCCGAAGAAGGCGATGGATCTGCACGCGAAGATTGCCTCGGTGTCGAGTGAGCTGGAAGAGGCGGAACAGCGGTGGTGTGAATTGCAGCAGGAACTGGGAGAGTGGTGATGTCTGAGCACGTGCTGTTTTTTGATATTGACGGCACGATGCTCAGTACCGGCGGCGCCGGTCAGCGGGCGATGGAGCTGGCATTGTCTGAGGAATTTCGGATCGCGGATCCGTTTCAGCAGATTCTGACTGCTGGCCGTACGGACCGTGGCATTGAGGACGAGATTTTTGCTCGGTACGGCATTCCGGCGACAGACCTGTCGCGGCAGAGATTCATGCGGGCGTATCTGGATCGGCTGCCCGATTGTCTGCGGCTGCTTCCTGGGGGGTTATTGCCGGGAGTACCTGAGTTGCTGCAGTCACTGAGCGAGCGTGGGGATGTGCATCTGAGTCTGCTGACGGGCAACTATTTTGAGGGTGCGGTGACCAAGCTGCGGCATTTCGGGATTGATCACTTTTTCGAGGATTCCGGGGGATTTGGTGATCATCATGCGGACCGGAATGATGTTGCGCATGTGGCGTTGGCGGTGGTGCGTGAGCGATTGCAGCGGGCGGTGGTCGGCAGTGAAACGGTGGTGATCGGGGATACTCCGGCCGACGTCCGGTGTGCTCGGGCAATCGGGGCTCGGGCTGTCGCCGTCGCGACGGGGGTTTATTCGACTGAGCAGTTGCGCCCGGCAGCACCGGACCATCTGTTTGAAACACTGGCTGCCACTGATGATGTGATTGGGAAGCTGCTGACGAAGTTTTAGGTCAGGGGTCAGGGGTCAGTGCTCAGTGCTCAGTGCTCAGTGCTCAGTGCTCAGGGGTCAGGGGTCAGGGGGCGCACTCAGAGGTGCGACATTCAACGACCAGTGTTGACCATTTCGCGACACTCGCTAAGCTTCGGGATGTCATTGCGATGGCGCGATGAGATGGAAAGCTGGGTAGCGGCGCAGCTGGGAGGCGTGTGTCAGTGGCAGCGACGGAGTGGATAACGGCGTCAGAGACGGCATTGTTGTCGCCGAATTCGGCGAGTGGTCCGTTGTTGCAGCTTACGGGGAAGCTGTTAACGGATTCGTTGCGTGCTGGCAGTACGGACAGTTTTCTGAAGTCCGCGTTGGCGGACATTTGTACTGAGTTGGCGGTGCAGTGGGCGGCGGTGATTCGTCGGGTGCCTGGTCCTGCGTGGGAGGTTTACAGTGAGCATGGCCAGGCTGGTGGCGTGCGGCCATCGGTGTTGTGGGAGGACGCAGTTGATCGCGAGACTGCTGGCGTGCTGCGATCGGATCAGGGGCGAGTTTTTGCGGCATTTCCGCTGACTCGTGAGACACCGGGGGGGCAGTTGCTGGCGACGGCGGGTCGGCATGCGGATCGTGAGCTTGCGGATGGTGGCATCCTGCTGGCTCGAACTTTGTCCCTGTGTCTGACATTGACGGATCACGAGCAGCGTTCGAAGCGGCAGCTGGATCGACTGCGTTCGACGCTGGAGATAGCATCGCGTCTGTCGCAGGCGGAGGACGCTGCGCCATTGCTGGAGCTGATTGCCCAGGAGGCGACTCGACTGCTGCACTGTGACCGCAGCAGTATTTTTCTGTGGAACCGTGAGCGGAACGAGGTGGAGGCGCGTCCGGCGCTGGGGATTCGGGGAGCATCTCTGCGTCTGCCGGCTGGTGAAGGCATCGTTGGCGAGACGCTGAGGACGGGTCGTGCGATTCTGGTGGACGACGCGTACGACGATCCGCGGTTCAATCAGGATGTGGACCGGAAGAGCGGTTATCGGACTCGCAGCCTGATCTGTGTGCCGTTGCGTGCTGCGGATGGAAAGGTGATTGGAGCGTTTCAGGGGATCAATCGACATGGCGGACAGCCATTTACAGCGGAGGACGAGGAGTGTCTGACGCTGCTGGGGATGCAGGCTGCCGTTGCGCTGCGGAATCTGCAGGAGCGGGATCTGCTGCATCGCAGTCATCGCCAGTTGGCGGAGCGTGCGACGAAGGGGATTATGATTGTTGGTGAAAGTGCGGCGATGGCCGCACTGCGGGACACGATTCGTCGTCTGGCTTCGACGGATCTTCCCGTACTGGTGCTGGGGGAAAGCGGGACTGGCAAGGAGGTGGTGGCGCAGTCACTGCATTATGAGGGCAGTCGCGCGGGCTGTCCGTTTGTGGCGGTGAACTGTGCGGCTCTGACGGAATCGCTTCTGGAGAGTGAGTTATTCGGGCATGAGCGTGGTGCTTTCACGGATGCTCGGGAGATGCGGCAGGGCAAGTTCGAGCTGGCCGACGGTGGCACTTTGTTTCTGGATGAGATCGGGGACATGAGTCCTGGTGGTCAGGCGAAACTGCTGCGGGTGCTGGAACAGAAAGTGATTACTCGTGTCGGCGGTTCGCAGCAGATTCCGGTGGACGTGCGGATTGTGGCGGCGACGAATGCGAATCTGAGTGAGGCCGTGCGTTCGAAGAAGTTTCGCGAGGATTTGTATTATCGCCTTGGCGTAGTGAGTCTGGATCTGCCGCCGTTGCGTGAGCGTCCGGAGGACATTCTGTTGCTGGCGGAGTTCTTTCTGAAGAAGTTTGCGACTCAGGCTCGTCGTCCTCCGCTGCAGTTGTCGCAGGAGGCGCGTCGGCGTCTGCAGGCTCATCCGTGGCCGGGCAATGTGCGTGAGCTGCGGAATCTGATGGAGCGTCTGGCCTTCCTGTGTGCTCGAGAACGCGTGGAGGCGGAGGATCTGGCGTTCATGCTGAGTCCTGACAGTGATTCGGGGCAACTGCCGGGGCTTGATCTGGGGCTTGAAGAGGCGACTCGCACGTTTCAGCGGGATTATATCCGCCGTGTGATTCGCCACGCGGGCGGGAATGTTACGGATGCTGCTGAGACGCTGCATCTGCATCGATCCAATCTGTATCGCAAGATGAAGCAGTTGGACATGACGGAGGCCGGGGGTACGGAATGAGTGATCCGGAGCCGGAGCAGCAGAGTCTCGGGGGGGTGCTCACACCCTTTTCCATGACAGCTCGACATGGTCGCATCACTGCGGCGGTGCGGACGCTGCAGCTGGTCACCATTGCGGTACCGCTCGCGGGGGCTCTGGGCAGTGGCGTTCCGGGTGCCGGTGGCCTGGTGATTGTTCTGGTTTCACTGATACCGGCGCTGATGCTGCAGTTACGGGCTTTGTTCCGTCCGGCTTCACTGTCCCTGCATCAGGGAGATCTGCGGATCAATGCACACACGCGTCTGAAGACGCAGCCGGCGAACATCCAGCACCTGTTTTTCAACGACGGCGTCGGGATTCTTTTCCGGGATCCGGAGCAGGTCAGTGCGGATACTGCAGGAGTGTCCGGTGAGGGGCAGACAGGCATAAGTGCCGGCCTGGTGACCACTCAGCAGAGGTCCGGCGTGCACGTGCAGCTTGATGGGTTCAGCATGGGGGATGTGGAACAACTGCGGAAATTTCTGGGGGTTGCAACGGCGGAGCCGGGCAGTGAGCCGGCTGATCTGGAGCAGTATCATCGCAGCCTGATAGCGAGGACGCCGGTGGTCTGGGTGTCGCCGCTGCTGATTGCACTGAATGTGGGTCTGTTCGCGGTGATGTCTGCAGCCAGTGGCAGTCTGCTGTCATTGGAACCCCGTGTGATGCTGGCCTGGGGTGCTGACTTCGGTCCGCTGACACTGGATGGCCAGTGGTGGCGACTGCTGACCTGCATCTTTCTGCACTGGGGCTGTTTTCATCTGCTCAGCAACATGTGGGGCCTGCATCAGGGTGGCCGGGTCATGGAGCGTCTGGCGGGCAATTCCGGCTTTCTGGCGCTGTATCTGTTCAGTGGGATTGCGGGCAGTCTGGTCAGTATTCGCTGGACCCCCGATGCTGTCTGTGCGGGGGCTTCGGGGGCGGTGTTTGGAATCTTTGGTGCCCTTGGAGCATGGCATTTCCGCCGTCGTCGGGATATTCCGGAACGGATTGTGAGAGAGGTTCGGCGCAGTGCGATTCCATTTCTGGGCTTCAATCTGCTGATTGCCCTTGGAATTCCAGGCATTGATCAGGCGGCTCACATAGGTGGGTTTGCGGCTGGTCTCCTGAGCGGATTGATTCTGGCGGGCACGCGGGCCACGGATCTGCAGGCCGGTCGCCAGTTGCGTCTGCTGGGGCTGTCGTGCCTTGCACTGTTGATCACTGCGGCGGGTATTCTGCAGTTGCCCGGATCTGACGAAGTGCCGGGCCTGATGGGAGAGCTGCAGCGAACGGGCAGAATGGAAGAGCGGTTACTTTCAGTCTATCGGTCAGCCGCGCTGCAGGTTGACTCCGGGCGAATGTCGCGTGAGGACTATGCGGCGGTGTTGCGGCAGGAAATTCTGCCGGAATGGAATCAGTGCATTGAACGCCTTCGTTCCACCGGTGGCAATCTTTCCGAGAATCCGGCCGTGCTGCGTTTAATACAGTATCTGCAGCTGCGGGCTGAAAGCTGGGAGTTGTCTGCTGAGGCCGTGGAAACAGACAATCAGGAACTGATGACCCGGTCGCATGAGAAATGGAGCGAGGCTGACCGGATTGCCGAGCAATTGGCTCAGGAACAGCAGAATCAGTAACGCCCCTTCAGCGCGGTACCTGCAGATCCGGCACTGCCAGCTGCTCGATCTGCCCGGCATTGATTGTCAGGCGACTATGAATGAGCGGCAGGTGTTCCTGCAACGGTGCATCGGACAATTCCATGGCATCGAGGACCTGCTGGTGAACCACGTCCGGATTTCGGCTGTAAATACGAACCAGTGGCTGTCCGGCCTCAATCTGATCACCGATTCGCACCAGCATTTCGATTCCGACGGAGTGATCAATCGTGTCACTGGTCTGCTGTCTTCCGCCTCCGAGAGCAATCACGGCAGATCCCAGTTGTTCGGTATGAATCCGGTGCAGAAAGCCTGAGCGTGCTGCGGTCAGTTCAGAGGCGGGAGCAATTTTCAATGGCAGGCGATAATCGCCGTGCTGTGCCTGTACCATTCGCAGAAACCGTTCGTAGACGGCTCCTGACTGCAGCAGTTTTTCACAGCGGACGAATGCGGCTTCGTGAGAGTTTTCAGCTTTGCAGTCGACGAGAACGTGGGCTGCCAGCAGCAGCGACAGTCGGCGTACATCGAGCGGGCCATGATTCTGCATGACCATGACGGCTTCGAGGACTTCCACGGCGTTTCCGCACATGGCGCCGAGTGGCTGATTCATGTCGGTGAGCAGTGCGGTTGTGGCAACGTTCATGGAATGTCCGGTGCGCACGAGGGATGCAGCCAGCAGTGCGGCATCGGCTGCTGTTTTCATGAAGGCGCCGGAGCCGTATTTGACGTCGAGGACGAGGGCGTGTGGTGATTCCGCCAGCTTTTTGCTCATGATGCTGCCGGTGATCAGTGGGATGGAGGGGACTGTTGCTGTGACATCGCGGAGTGCGTAGAGGCGGCGGTCGGCGGGAGCCAGTTCGTGGGTGGTACCCGTGATGACACAGCCCAGTTGCAGAACCTGCTGCTGCAGTTCGTGGATGCTGAGGTTGGTGCGGAAGCCAGGGATGGCTTCCAGTTTATCGAGGGTGCCGCCGGTTGGTCCCAGTCCGCGACCTGACAGCATCGGCACCAGAACTTCGCATTCAGCGAGGAGTGGAGCGATAATCAGTGACGTTTTATCGCCGAGTCCGCCGGTGGAGTGTTTATCGACCACGGGCCGTCCATCCGGTGGCCACTGGAGGCGCGTACCGGAGTGCAGCATTGCGGCGGTCAGTGACGCGGTTTCGCGCGGCGACATGCCGCGCAGAAAAATGGCCATCAGCATGGCTGTGGCCTGATAGTCGGGAATTGCTCCGCTGGTCACACCACCGATGAAGCTGTCAATCTGCTGGTCGGAGAGTTCCAGTCCATCACGTTTGACAGCAATCAGTGAAGCTGGCTGCATGGGAGTCCGTAGCGGCGACGGTGTTCAGCGAGCGGACAGTTCGAAGTTCAGTTCACTGCTGCCGCCGGAAGGTACGGTGACCTTCAGGCCGGAAGTTTTCGCCACGCCGTATTTGCGGGGCACAAGGTAGATGGTCTCGGGTTCCTTTTTTCCATCCTTGCTGTCGGCTGCCGGTATGTCACTGAGTGCCATGGCAGGATCGGTTCCTGCAGGTGCGGAAGCACCTTCGCCGGTGATCTTGATGATGGCGACGAGGTGATCGCCGACAGGGGCTCCGTCATTCGTCTCGATACTTGTGATCTGGTAGATGCCTTCGGCGTTGGTCATACCGGAACAGGGGCGACCACCATTGACGGGTTCGAAGCTGACACTGGCCCCTTCGACGGGGATGCCGTCAAGAGTCACTTTGCCGGAGGCTGGGGCAAGTGGCGGGCCATCGCCACGATTGCATCCGGTGGAAAGAACGGGGATCAGGAGCAGGCAGGTCGCCAGTATGAAATTGCGCATGGAGCGGGCTCTTTGAAATGCAGAAGTTCCGGGAAGCGATAAGTGTACGGGCAGGTTAAGCAAAACGCCCCTGAGCGACTGAGCGATCAGGGGCGAAGAATCTGCGGTTCGATCGGCGCGATCAGTCGCCGGGAACGGTGACAACCATACCGTCGTTCTTGGCACCCAGACGGTTGTAGGTGGTGTGGTCGATATTTTCCGAAATGAAGCGAACGGCACCGTCACCCAGCAGGAACTGAGCACCACCGGTGTGGCGGGAACGGAATCCGAATTCGTCGACCCAGTTGTTGACCCAGTTGCAGCCTGAAGTGCTGTCTTCATTGCAGGTGTTGAGGTTGATCGGGTAGAGAGTGGACGCCATGCCCTGGCCATTGTTGGACTGCAGCCACCCCTGACGCATGTGGTTACTGCACTCAGGTCGCACTTCACCCATGTAGATGGTGTTGGACAGTCCGTCAACGCAGTTCTTCATGGCATCGCTGCAGTTGTTGCGATAAAACGGTCCGGGAACTCGGCTGCCACCCTGACCATGTCCCATGATGAACCCGAGATACTTGTCCGGGCATGTCGGGGAAACATTGGGATTGCCGCCGGTGGGACTGCCGGCATTCGTGGCACCTTTGCTGCCGGCATAGTTCTGCACAGTGCTGACGCCGTTGAAGTTTCCGGTGGCCGTGTCAGATGGGCACAGGTACGCCGGCACGCGAAAGACAGTACGCATCAGACGTCCATCGGGCATGGTCGCGTCATTGACGTTGAGGGAAGCGGGCGGTGGACTGTTGAACGGGATCTGGTTGAACATGTTGGCCTGTTCAACAAACGGCAGCAGGTGCGTCAGCAGACTGCCCTGCTGATACGTGCGACCAGCATTGGTGTTGTTCCAGAATGCCCCAGGCGGAAATACGTTGTGGGTATCATGGTAGTTGTGCAGAGCAATGCCGAGCTGGTGCAGGTTGTTCTTGCACTGTGTGCGGCGGGCGGCTTCCCGGGCCTGCTGCACAGCAGGCAGCAGGAGTGCCACGAGAATGGCGATGATGGCGATCACGACGAGCAGTTCAATCAGCGTAAACGCTGACCTGCGCAACCTTCTGGCTGACATTGGGACCTCTTGGTGGTGGGAATTATGTGAACAAATAACGAAAGTGTAAGAATACCCTCCGGGCAGCCTTGATGTCAACTTTTTCGGCGAAGTTGCACGTTTTGGGGCAATCTGACCGCCCTGTGGTGGGGATTTGCACTCCCGTGCAGCCTTGCTGTCTGCGGGGATGCCAGCATTCGGGCAAGGACCGTGCGGGTCCGGCCCCTGCCGCGGCAGAAGTGAAAAACGCCGGATTTACCCGGCAGGTGAAGCGATCTTGACCGGGAATGGGCTGAGCCGTTGTAATGCGTTCTGCCTCCGTATGGACGGAATCTGCCTGGCCGGGATGCTGTGGAAATCGCAGGGACGCATGTTTTCGACGTTCGACCGTTACCTGACGTGGCGTGTGCTGCATACGTTCGCGATGCTGTTTATTGCCACCTACGGTTTGTATGTGGTGATTGATCTGTTCATGAATATCGACGAGTTCCAGGAGAATTCGCTGAAGGCTGTGGGAGCGGGCGATTCCGGGCGGCAGTTGGAGCTGTTTCGGCGGATTGGCGTGCACTACCTGTACCGGGCGTTTGACTTTTTTGAACTGGCCGGGTCGATTCTGATTGTGCTGTCGACGATTGCGGTGCTGGCATTGATCCGCAAGAGCAGTGAGACATTTCCGCTGCTGGCGG
>CAITYU010000262.1 GCA_903896675.1 uncultured Planctomycetaceae bacterium | reverse complement strand
TGACAAAGCCCACTGCTGACAGTCGTTGCCCGTCAGCGGTGGAGGCTTCGATCTGCAACGGCACGAAGCTGCGGGAATGTCGCGGGACGTTTCCGGCCTGCAATTCTGCCAGCAGCCGTTGTTCGCGATCCGCCAGCGAGCAGTCCCGCAGACTGGTCAGCAACTGGCTGCCTGGGCTGGCCTGCGGTTGTCGGGCGGGTAAAGGCGGCATGGGGGCAGGGGTGACGGTCGTGGCGATGCGGGCGGTGCCCGGGGCTTGCGGGGGGGATTCCGGGATCAGGGGCTGGTAATCTCGCGGTTGCAGCAGTCGTTGCCAATTGCCGTTGGCATCCGGATTTTCTGCGAGCGAGCAGATCAGTCCATTCATGTCGCCGACCAGCGCTGTGTGCAGAATTCGGCGCTGTGGGTTGGTGTGCAGCAGAAACTGCACCTGTCCGTTGAATGAGGTGAGGTGCTGGCAGGGGCCGAGGGCTGTTTCGGTGAACGCCGAGCGTCCGCCAAGTCCCTCCACCATCCGCTCTGTTGCCCGCCACGTGCCGCCATCGTCACTGACGACTCGGCGTCCGTTCAATTCGACAGAGCGGTCGTCATAGGCGACATTGATCAGGTGGTTCCGCGGGTTGTTCTGCAGCCACTGCAGGATGGGCGTTGCGTGCTGGCTGTTGTCCCATGAGTAATTGGCGTCGAGAAAAACGAATCGCCTGATGTACTGCGGGATGGGGCCGGCGGCGATGCAGCGCAGCAGGAATGAACCGCCACCGCTGTGCCCGCAGAGGATGACTTCGTCCGCGTCCGTTTGATTCCGCAGGTACTGGACAATCCGCATGGTTGTTGCGGGGGCCTGCGGAAGTCGGGTGAGATATGCCGGCCAGCTGCGTCCCGGGGCTTCGATCACTGACAAGGCGATGCTGGCCTCTGATCGAAGCTGGCGAACGCGACGGACCTGAGCTGCCACATGCTGAATATCAAATCGCCATGCGGACTCATTTTCCGGTCGGGCTCCCAGGGTCTGCTCGATCGAGTTTCCGTTGGGGGTGGCGTAGAGGACCAGGATCCGTGGCCGGTGTGTCTCGAGGGGACACTCTGTGAACAGACGGCAGCCATCGGGCAGAGTTCTCCACCACGTCGAAGTCTGCTGTGCAGAGACGCTGGCTGGCAGGGTGGCTGCCAGCAGTAACGCTAAGGCCAGGGTGTGCAACGGCCGCATGGGGGGGAATATTTCGTGGTGTTCGATGATGTGACGGGTTGTGGGTGTTGCCGACACTGGTGACCATAGCAATCCCGGGAAATCACGCCAATGGATCCGGGCGGTGCTTTTTCGTGCGAAATTTCCGCGTTTTCAGGTGTTTTGATTCTCACTGGCGATTTTTTTCAGGAGCGTGGCGTGCTTGAGCGTGCTGTTGGCCTGTTAGGGCAGGCGAAAACGCTCTGTATCTGCAACGTTGAATGAAGGAAAAGACTGATGATCTCATTGCGATGGCCATTTCTGCTGGCGGCGGCACTTGCCCTGCAGGCTGTTTGTCTGAATGCTGCGGAAAATGCTCCCGGGGTTCCGGTATTGATTCGCTTTCAACAGGCTCCGGGGCAGGCCGAGGCCGACCTCGTCAGTGCCCACGGTGGTACAATCACGCGTCAGTTCCGGATTGTTCCGGCGGTGGCAGCTCGTGTGCCAGCCCCGGCACTTGCTGGTCTGCAGCGGGCTGCCGGCATTGCCGCGGTTGAGCCGGACGGCGTGGTGGAAGCTCATGGCGAATACGATGTTGTGTGGGGAGTCAATCGTGTGCACGCCCCGGCGGTGCATTCGGGGGCGTGGTCGGGGGCGACAGCTATTCCGCTGCGGGGTGCAGGAATTCGGGTGGCGGTGATGGATACCGGGGTGGATTACACTCATCCGGACCTGTGGGCCAACTACCGTGGCGGATATGACTTCGTGAACAACGATGCTGATCCACGGGACGATCAGGGGCACGGGACGCACGTGTCTGGCACGATCGCGGCACTGATTGACGGTGCGGGCGTGGTGGGAGTGGCGCCGGAAGTGGATCTGTATGCCGTCAAGGTGCTCAGTTCGACAGGCAGCGGTTCGTGGTCGTCAATCATCTCGGGTCTGGACTGGTGCGTGGCGAACGGCATGCAGGTGGTGAATCTGAGTCTGGGATCCGGTTCAGATCCGGGTACGACGGTGAAGGCGGCCTTTGACAACGCGTATGCGGCGGGGCTGGTGGTTGTGGCTTCTGCGGGGAACTCGGGTGCGGGTGCAGACACGGTTGGATACCCGGCGCATTACGATTCTGTGATCGCTGTGGGGTCCACCACCAGTACCGATGCAATTTCCAGTTTCTCCAGCACAGGGCCGACGGTTGAGGTTGCTGCACCAGGTTCGTCGATCTATTCAACGCTGAACGGTGGTGGCTGGGGTACGATGAGCGGGACTTCGATGGCATCACCGCATGCAGCGGGCGTCATGGCTCTGATTCTGGCTGCCGGAATTGAGGACGCTGACGGGAATGGACGCCGCAACGATGAGGCTCGCTGGGTGCTGCAGTCCACCAGTCTGGATCTGGGAACCACGGGTCGGGATAACGTTTTCGGCTTTGGCCTGATCGATGCGGACGCGGCAGTGCTGCTGGCGTGGAATCCGGGTGGGGATCCGCCACCACCGGCTCCGGTGTTCAATGCTCCATCAAACCTGCTGGGGACTGTGAATGGCGCAACGGTGACGCTGACCTGGCAGGACAATTCCAACGTCGAGACGGGATTTGAGCTGCAGTATGGCCTGAAGGTGAAAAATACGATTACCTGGTACGCACCGAGTTCCCTGCCGGTCGATTCAACGACGGCTGCAGTGACACCGGGGAATGGCAGCTGGCGTTTCCGCGTGCGGGCCGTCAATGGCACTGCCTTCACGGATTGGTCCAACAGTGTGGACGTGGCGGTCGGCAGCAAGGGTGGCCCAAAGCGATAATCGGGTAATTTGCCGGAACGACAGCCGACGATTTTTCGGGCCGGCTGCTGAACTGACACGCTGCGAGTTGCTCGCAGCGTGTTTTTCATTGCGGCCTGCCGCTGCGATCGGACCACCCGTTTTCCCCGGGAGGGCGAGGCTCCTGCCGAGCCGCGAGTTTTCACGGGCGTCAGCCGGAGCTTTCCAGCCGGAGCTGACCGCAGGTTGGTGGTATGGGAGCCAAATTGATCGGCTCAACGGGAGTTTCGCCCTCGCAAACGGCATCGCAGGTGTGTTCCCCCTTGGGCCAATCGCGAATGCAGGTGTGTCCCCCTTTGGGACGTGTGTCCCCCTTTGGGAGGGCGAGGCTCCTGCCGAGCCGCGAGTTTTCACGGGCGTCAGCCCGAGTTTCCAGCCGGAGCTGACCGCAGGTTGGTGGTATGGGAGCCAAATTGATCGGCTCAGCGGGAGCTTCGCCCTCCCAAACGGCATTGCAGGTGTGTCCCCCGTGGTTCGACCACGTTGATGAATGCGGTGGCCCGTGACAACCAGGCTGTCAGGATCAAAAGTTGCATCGGTCTGCGACGGAGATCAGCAAATCAGCGAATTGCAATAAAAATCCGTGCTCGTTCATGGCCCAACGGGCTGCATGGGTACGAAGTTAACGCCGCGTTGCGGAAAAACAACAGTCGCTTTTCCTGACCGTGGGATTGTTTCAGTAAGGTGAATTGGCTAAGGTCTGGGAGTTCCGGAAGTGAGTGAAGTGGACCTGCAGTCGCATGTTGCGTCTGCGGCAGATTTTGTCGGAGGCTTCCGTTGTTCGGTTTGCAGCATCATTCAGCCCCCTGTTTTGCCCGGCCGCTGCGACTGCTGCGAGTTGTGCTGCTGTTGCTGCTTGTGTGGTTCCGGCCGATAGAGATAGTGACGGCTGACGATCTTGCTCAGCGGATTGATTCCCTGCTGCAGCAGTCGCTGGCTGTGGCCCAGGTGGCTCCCGGGCCTGTCAGCAGTGATGCGGAATTCTGTCGTCGAGTGACGCTGGATCTGGCCGGTCGAATACCGACCGTGGCTGAGCTGTCAAAGTTTCTCAGTGATCCGGATCCGCAGCGGCGGGTTGTTCTTGTGGATCGCCTGCTGGACAGTCCTGAGCACAGTCGGCGCATGGCTGACCTGTTTCATGTGATGCTGATGGAGCGTCGTGGGGATCATCCGGAGTGGACGCTGTTTCTGCGCACGTCATTTGCTCAGCAGAAGCCGTGGGATCAGCTGGTTCGTGAAATCCTCGATCCTCAGGAAGCACCGGAGCAGGTCCGGGGGGCTGCGTGGTTCATCACGAGGCGTCTGGAAAAGGTGGGGCAGCAGGAAACGGACTATCCCGGACTGACTCGCGATATCGGTCGTCTGTTTCTGGGCTGCGACCTGCAGTGTGCTCAGTGTCACGATCATCTGACGATTTCTGATTACCGTCAGATTGAGTTTCAGGGTTTGTATACGGTGTACCGGAACACCTCGATTCGAACGGACGTGAAGTTTCCTGCTGTTGCTGAGAAGCCGTTGACGAAGAAGACGGACTTTATGTCGGTGTTTGACAAGCAGCCGTTGCTGGTGGGTCCGCGGGTCCCGTTTGGTGTTGAGCAGGAGATACCGCAGTTTGAGTCGGGTCAGGAATTTGCCGTGGCACCGGATCGGGCGAAGAATTTTCCCGGGGTCCCGAAGTTTCGCGGACTGCAACTGATTGCTCAATCGCTGCCGGCAGCCACCAATCGCCGCTTTGCAGAGAATCTTGCCAACCGACTGTGGTTCGTGATGTTTGGCTCGGGGCTTGTCAATCCGCTGGATCAGCTGCATGATGATAATCCGGCCACTCATCCGGAGCTGTTGTCGGCTGTTGCTGATGCGGTAACAGCGGCGGGTTTCCGGCTCCGTCCGGTGCTGCGTGAGATGGCGCTCAGCGACGCGTACCAGCGCAGTTCCTGCGGCGCGGCTGCTGAGGCAGTGCTGTATCAGTACGGCCGGGAAAAACGTCTGTCGGCTGAGCAGTTGCTGGCCAGTGTGCTGACGGCCTGTGGCGCCGGAGCCCCGACTGCGATTGCTGACGCAGCGTCTGAGGCTGAGCAGAAGCGGGCTGATGCGTTTGTGAAGGCTTTCGGAAACATTCCGGGTGAGCCGGAACTGGAATTTTCACCGTCACTGAAAGCCGCGTTGTTCGTTCTGAATGATCCGCTGATGCAGGAACAGATTCAGCCTGGTGGTGGAAATCTGGCGGAGCGACTGGCCATCAGCAGTGATGACACAGCTGTGGCCGATGAATTGTACCGCGCAGTGCTCAGCCGTGTACCTGAAGCTGAGGAAGTGCGGTTTGTGTGCGAGTATCTGGCTCAGCGTCGGGAAATTCGGCAGCAGGCCATCAGTAATCTGATCTGGGGTTTGCTGGCGTCCACTGAGTTTTGTCTGAATCACTGAAGTACTGAATCACAGAAGCATGTTGCAGCCGCATTGTCAGTCAGATCAGCATCAGTTCTCCCGTCGTCGCTGGCTGGGTACAGCGGCGACGGGTACTGCTGCGGCTGCGCTGCCGTTGTTTGATCCGGCGGTGC
>CAITYU010000261.1 GCA_903896675.1 uncultured Planctomycetaceae bacterium | reverse complement strand
ATCCCGGCCGGGTTGTTTATGGTGGCTGGAATGGCCGTGATTCTGCCAGGTCTCGGTTAGTCAGGCATTACAGCCATCGTGAGTCCACTCAACAAAGCCCACACACCGTCCAAACGCACGGCCCCAACTCTTCTGCCCCTTTTGCCATCTCCACAAAGCGCCCTCCCGTCCGCAGAAACACGCCGCTGAGATTCGGCTTTTTTTCTCTCCCCCCAGACGACGAATTCATTCGCCGGCGCAGTGCTGCAAAACTTCCGGTCACCGGGTGGCAAAGATTTGCCGAACAATATGACGCGATGGAACACCATTCGGCAGGTCAAAAATCGCCGGCAATCGTTCCTCTGGCTCATTGCGCGGCACCGAATCGTAATCGATCTGTCAGAGCCAGCAACCAAGACCCACAATGCGGATGAGCGGGTGCTTTTGGCTCACTTCTACAAGCGAATCTTTGAGATGCTCAAATCACGGAAGTGATTTTCCAGAGTTGCAAACTGTGTCTGACTTTTGGCATCGATCGTGTCCTCAAATTCTGGTATCCGACTGCGAACTGCATGGTAGACGAGCAAGCATTGCGCGCATTTACCGCCGCGCCGCAACACCCCTGTATTTCACCTGCTGCGTGATCGGCTCAGCGAACAGGGCGATTAATCACCGAGCATGCGAACACTCCATTCAGTGCCCTGTTACAGTTGTATTCTGCCACGCACCGCCACATCTCCTTGAACCAGCAGTGCGCAACCGGTTGACACGAGTGCATGACTGGCATGGGCAACCCGCAGCGTGAGCGGTCTTCCGCACAGTAACCGCTCGCTGTGAGAAAAATACGAAACGCGGAAAACTCAATGGTTCCTGCTGATTGCGCGGTGCATTCCAGGGATGAGATGGCGTGAGGTTCGTTGGGCCTGGTGGACCATTGTGAATGCTCGTCGGTTCATCAGGGAGCAACCTGATGTTCCGAGGTTGCAGGGATCAACGAACTTGCCAAAACATTCTTGACACAGGTCCCCAGGGCCTTGACTATACAAAGACTAAGAAGGCGTCTTCCCGTTCCTTAGGACACGTGTGGAAACACAACACGTTTTGCTCGTTCCTCGCGATTTTTATACTCTGATGATAGGTTGCTAAACATGACATCTTTCAGCAACGTTAGCCGATTTTTGCGGCTGAGTTTTGTGTTTTTTGTTCTGCCGGCGGTTGTTAACGCAGGTGTGCTTGTGAGTGTAAGTGGGAAAGCAAGTCCCTACCTTGCCGGAATGCCGAATGGATCTGCGCTACCCTTTGGCGATACTGCCCCCGCACAGTCGCCGGTGCTGGTGAGTGGAATAGGCATCTTTGGCGGAGCGTTGTTGCAATTTGATGCTACCGGTTCAGTTTCGTACAACAATTCGTCTTTCAGCGGGCCGGATGGCAGTTTCGTCTTCAATCGTGGAAGTGCGAACGGCATTTCTGGTTACACAGTCACTGCAAATGCATTGCTGGGCGTCTTTCTTGGCTCTGCCCGCCCGGACCTGTCGGCTGCACCCAATTCGATGGATTTTTCAACCGATGCATCAAGACTTTACCAGACTCTCACGCCAGAACTCCGTCAAGTATTCTTCATAGGCGACGGCATTGGAGCCGGTGGCGTTCGGCAAACGGTGATAGCACCTGCAGGCGCTTCCAGACTGTTTCTTGGAACTGCGGATGGCTCTGAATGGAACAACAACGGCGGTAGTTTCGCCGTAACTGTGTCAAGTGCTTCTGCAGTACCTGAGGCATCTGCGACGGTTCCGATCGCCTTTATCTGTGCGTATCTGATGTTTGTGTGGTTCTCGCGTCGGCCGCTCTCCCGCACAGTCGTAAAAGTGGCGGCGACAGTTTAGTTGCTTGTCAACCGAGCCCCGGTATCGGTTCCCCTGCGTAGACATGGTGAGGTCTGCCGACTTCATCCTGCCACGACATGGTGGCGGGAATACCGAGTGAGTTGTAGATGGTGGCGGCAAGATTTTCGGGGCGTTGCGGGTCAGTGATCGGGTAGGCTCCGATGCCATCGGTGGCCCCGATGACTCGCCCGCCCTGAACACCCCCACCAGCCAGAAACACGGACTGCACAGGGCCCCAGTGATCCCGTCCGGGTTGTTTATAGTGGCTGGGCAGCAGAGTGATTTTGGGTGTGCGTCCGAATTCGCCGGCCATCACGATGAGTGTGTGTTCCAGCAGTCCGGACTGGTCGAGGTCATCCAGCAGTGCGGAGAGTGCTTTGTCGGTGGGTGGGAACAGGCTGTCGCGGAGGTGCGGGAAGGCGTTGCCGTGTGTATCCCACGTTTCGTCGTTGCCGAGGTTGACCTGTACGAGGTTGACACCTGCTTCCACAAGTCGGCGTGCCATCAGCAGGGACCAGCCGAAGGAATTGCGGCCATAGCGATCCTGCACGCTGTCTTCAGCGCGGGTGACATCGAGGGCGCCGCGAACACGGGGGTCTGTCAGCAGTGAGATGGCGCCCTGACGATACTGGTCAAATCGTTCGGCAGCGGCGGCGGATTCAAGTTTGGCACACTGCTGTTCGAGATTATTGAGCAGTGAGACGCGGCGGGACAGGTGGGGATGCGTGAGGCCGTGTGAAAGGGACAGGCTGGGTGCTTCGAACAGCCGTCGATCGGGGTTGCCACGATCCTGGTGGTCGAATTTGTAGCCGGGGAAGGCACCGTAGGAGGTGGCGTGGAAGGGCGAGGCTTCAATGAACCACGGGTTCCGCCGATGCCCCATGACTCCGGCATACTGCCCCGGGATGATGCGTCCGGAGTAATGCACGAGTTGTTCGGGGAGCACGGCAGCGGGCGGCAGGTTATTCCTGGCGACGGTGACGGACCCGGCAACGGCAGCGATACTGGGCCAGTCCTGCGGGCGTGGTGCGGAGGGGTTGAAGCCGGGCGGCAGATCCGAACGCCCGGTCAGCATCATGTGATGTCCGGCAGAATGATCGTTGGTCGAGTGTCCCAGTGAGCGGCAGAGTGACCAGAGGTTGCTGCGAAGTGCCAGTCCGGGCAGGTGTTCGCAGATTTGCGTCCCGGGAGTTGCGGTGGAGATGGGCCGGAATTCACCGCGAATTTCCGCAGGTGCTGACGGCTTCAGATCGAAGCTGTCGTGCTGCCCAAGGCCTCCCGAGAGAAAAATGTAGATGCAGGCTTTGAAAGTGGGCTGACCGGGTGGAGGCGTGTCGGGGTTGGGTTGATTGGCGAGCGCGTGCAGCCCGGTCAGGTGGTTCATCCCCAGTCCGAGCAGACCAATGCGTCCGGCCTGAATGGCAGTGCGACGGGCGATACGGGGATGCCCGGGTGGACTGGCGAAGTTGGTCATGGCAGGGAGGACTCCTGAAAATTCAGACGTGGATGTCCGAATCAGGCATCAGGCGGGGCGAGAAGGCGGGTCCGGGGACCGGCCGTGGGAGCAGAATAATCGAATTTTCGGAATCCGGACAGCAAAAATTGCATTGCTGGCTGGATGCTGGGGAAAAAAGTCGGCTGTCGGCGTTCGGTTTTGCGAAAAGCGCTGCGTGGCCGGGCGATTGACTTCGCGGGTTGCGGAGACGGGGCGTAAGATTGTGGTCGGTATTTTCCACTTGGTGTTCAGCGGGGGCAGGGTTCATGAGTGAACAGGTGCAGCCGACGGCTCGCATTTGGTCGGACGCAGAGATTGGCGACGATTTTGACTACGTTCCGGTTTCGCCGTGGGCGCCGGTGTCGCTGGTGGCCGGGATTGTTTCGCTGACGGCGCTGCTGAATCTGTTTGGATTGTATCTGGCAGTATTCGGGGCGCTGGTGGGCCTTGCGGCGGTACTGCGGATTCGTTCTTCGCTGGGGACAGTGAAGGGTCAGCCGATGGCCGCGGTGGGGCTGTTGCTGGCATCACTCAGTGTTGTCGGGGGCGGTTACCGGACGGCGCATGCGTATCGTCACGAAGTTCCCGAGGGATTTCGGCGGGTGCATTTTCCGAAGGAGATTGCGGACCTGCAGTTTGTGTATATCAATGGGAAGCGGAAGATTCCGGCCGAAGTGGCAGAGCTGGTGGGGAAGAAGGTGTATCTGAAGGGTTTCATGTGGGCGACTCAGGACACCGAAGGTTTGACGCGATTCATACTGCTGAAGGACAACGGCGAGTGTTGTTTTGGCGGTCGCCCGAAGTCTCACGACTTCATCACGGTGACTCTGGATTCGTATCCGGAGGGTCAGCGTCCGGCTCTGGCGTCACGTGCGCCCGGCATGTCTGAAAAAATCCTGACTGCTGAAGAGCAGCAGACTCTGGGGGCAAAGCATCAGCACCAGTTGACGACGGCAGCGTTTGTGGGGATGGTGGCGGTGGCTGGGGTGCTGCACGCCGACCCAAAAGCAGGCGAGGGTGGTGAGCCGGCGGACTTCGAGTTTGCTCCGGTGTACACCATGGATGCAGAGCTTGTTGAAGAAGCGTGGACCCCGTTCTAGGATTCCCGAGAGGCGTGATTGCAGTCTGCAGCACTCGCCGTTGCGTGGCATAGCCTGAGCGCACGAAAAAACGGGTCGACGCGAAAACCTGTGTGCAGGTGTAGATGGCATTGCGAGGGGTGTTGAGCCCTCCGGGAGGGCGAAGCTCCTGCTGAGCCGAACTGCTTGCATGGCCTTTCACTCCCTCGATTCGGCGGCAGCCTCGGTCCTTCGGGAGGGCGAAGCTCCTGCTGAGCCGAACTGCTTGTCTGGCCTTTCGCTCCCTCGATTCGGCGGCAGCCTCGGCCCTTCGGGAGGGCGAAGCTCCTGCTGAGCCGAACTGCTTGCATGGCGATTGAATCCTGCGGCTCGGCGGGAGCCTCGCCCTCCCAAGGTTGACCGGCTCGGCGGGAGACTCGCACTACCAAAGGGGGGGGGGACAACCGACACCAGTTCGGTGCCACCCCTGCAAGACAATGCCCTTTGGCTTCGGCCAACGGCGCGACCACGGATGACGTCGAGGACAAAAACCGTCGCCTGGGCTGAAGCCCTTGTCATTACCCATAAAATGGGGTGTTGTCTATGGCATTCCGCCTCTGCCTCGCAGGGAATTCATCGTTTTCGGCTCGCTATTAGAAGCCAACCTGATCCGCCTGTGGTGATCGGCGAATGCGTTGGCTGTGAATTCAGGAACAGCTTCGGGAGCTCTGCCCCGAGTCCATCGGGCGTTGCCCGCGGCTAAGTTGTGTCTGGCCGTTGGTCCATTGGGGGTCGGTTGCGTGGCACAATCTTTTGAACCATGCCCCCTGCAAAAGGGGTCATGACCATGGCATCGCCCGGGGCTACCGGAAAACGGCGTTTCAGGCCTGAATCGCAGCCGCAGGCAAGCCGAACCAACAAAACGAGGCCCTGAGGTCCACACCACGCCCCGAAACCCGCACTTGGCCCCCGATGCCCGCACAAGGCCTGAAGGGCCCGTTTCAGCAGAACGAGGTGCGTGAGCAACTGGAAACCCCGCGCACGACCGCGAAAACCAGACACGCCTTGAAATCGGCCCTTCAGGCCTAAAGACCAACCTTTGGGGGGGCTCTGTCACCCAGGGCTGCGCCCTGGGCTATCGGAAAACGGCCCTTCAGGCCTGAATCGCAGCCGCAGGCAGAACATAAACCAGACACGCGCCCCGGGCGCCCGCCTGGTTTCGTGGGTAATGACAAGGCTTCAGCCCGGGCACGAACTTCTCGTCATCCTTGAAATCCCCAGTGTTTTTCGGGGGATGGGGCCGAGCAGGAATGACGCGGGGGACAAAAGTCGGCTGGAGGCGTCAAACCGACTTCAGCTCATCGAAAAACATCGTGTTTTAGCGGTACGGGGCCGAGCAGGAATGCTCGGGTTACCTTTTTGTCCTCGGCGACCAGGGATGCCTGTACTATTGGTTCTTTTCCTGCCTTTCGTCGTGAAAATACTGCCCTCATACCGCGCAGTTCATATGACTCTGAAACGAAAAAACTCGCAGGCCACCACACTGCGTATGCATCAGGTGGTGTCTGCGAGTTTCAGTTTTTCAGCCTGTGGTCAGTTCAGGACAGCTTT
>CAITYU010000260.1 GCA_903896675.1 uncultured Planctomycetaceae bacterium | reverse complement strand
TCATTCGTCTGATTCGTGTCATTCGTGGTTGAATGCCCCCCCCCCCCAACCCCTTGCGTTTCTCCGTGTCCCTCCGTGGCCTCCGTGGTGAAAAAAACACCACCAGAAAAACACAACACCCGACGGCTTACGCCGACAGCTCGCCTCAACACACACCAACATCACCACCCATTCGTATCAGTCGTGTCATTCGTGGTTGCCAGCCCCCCACACCCAACCCCTCGCGATTTTCCGTGTCCTTCCGTGGCAAAGACAACACCCTCAACACGCCCCCAACACCCAATCCGGGATTCCCCCGCACACCGAAAGCAGTCAGTCCTACACGCTCTGCTTGCCTGCCCACTGCACACGCATCGCCAAACACAAACAACTTACCGCGAAAAAACACAGTGCTGCCGCATCAACACTTTCAAGACCTGCGCTTCAGTGACGGCACTGGTATGCCCCAGCCACGCATGCAGAGACTGTCGAACCCGACTCGCATCAATCGCCCCAGCCGCGTACTCGCGGCGCTGCCGCCGCATCCGTCGAATAAATCGGTGAATCCCCTGCTGCGAAATCCGACAGCGACTGCCCAGAATTCGCATCCCCAGCCACGTCAGCCAGCAGCGTGACGGCTGCACATGAGTCTTTCGGGGATGCAGACGCAGACGATACTGCCCCAATCGCTGAGTCAACCCTTCCACCGCTTCCCACAACTGCTGACGATCATCGCTGAACAACAGCAAATCATCCGCATACCTCAGGTATCCCGGTATCCGCAGCGTCTGTTTGATGAAATGATCTACCGGATTCAACAGGACATTCGCGAAGAACTGACTGGTCAGATTGCCAATCGGCAGACCCTTCGGTCGCAACACACTCAACAGGTCATCCCCCGGAAACCACACCGGTCCGCCATCATCACCGGCCACACCCTCACAACTTGCCAGAATCTGCTGCAGCAATCTCAACAACAGCGGATCAGCCACCTTACGCTGCAGCACCCCCAGCATCACCTCATGATCCACGCTGGGAAAAAACTTGACAATATCCGTCTTCAGACACCATGCAAATCGCTTCTGAAACTGCTGCGCCCGCTGAATGGCCTTGTGAGTCCCCCGGCCCAGCCGGCAGGCATAGCTGTCGTCAATAAACGACGGCTCAAACAATGGCTCAAGCACGTTCACAATCGCGTGATGCACAATTCGGTCGCGAAACGGAGCTGCACTGATCAGACGTGGCTTGGGATCACTGATGTGAAAATACTGGTACGCACCCGGGAAATAGGCACCCGTCTGCAACTCCTGCTGCAAACGCAGCAGCTGCTCCTCCCACGCAAAATCAAATTCCGTCGCCGGCTGACGATACCGCTTACGCCGACGACAGCGACGGTACGCCAGCAACAGATTTCGCCAGTCCACAACCTGCGGCCACAGGTTCCGATAAGTCTTTGCCATCCGGCACCGTGACACAAAATGACAGGCCGGGGCGTTCGCAAAATGCTACCAGCCCCGACCTGCCGCCTCGGATTCGGCTTCAACCCACAAATGCAGGCCGTCACCAGGAAACAAACCGTGTCATCCTCTTGTCACCGGCCGGTCGTGCCCTCTGTCTGTAACGACACCGCAGAACCGACATCACGATTGAAAGATGATTGGGAAGCTACTCACTCGGCAACAATACGAAAACCAATGTTGTTGTTGGTGTTGTCCGGATTGTTGTTGTTCCGGTTAGCAGACCGAGCGTTGGTTGCATTGTTGTTCCAGGAACCAGAACGGCAAACAACCGAACCCCCGGCAGCCTATCGGTCTGTTCCCTTCAGCCAGGCACCCAGCAGGCGCCCGATCTGATCAAAATTGTCAGCCACATACTGAATCTGCTGCGCACCCAGCAGATTCAACTCATAACTGTATCGCAGCAGCACTCGTAATGATACCAGCCGACCGTCCGCTCGAGTCAGATACATGGCACGCTCACGACCACGATGCGAATTCGCCATCAATAACAACTCCTCAAACTCAAACGCCGTCGACTCCACACGATTCGTATAACTGTGCCGCAGACTTTTGGGAAATCGCTGAGTATGACGCAGCAACCACAACACAAAATCATGCGTCTTCACAAACAAAGGGGTGTCCGGCATCTGCATAAAATTTCGCACCGGGACTGCGTCCCGGCGTTTCAGAGAAGACAGAGGACAGAGAAGTCAGAGATCAGAGCGGCAGAGTAACAGAGTCCGAATCGCTGAGGAAGGACTGGGAAGCTACTCACTCGGCAACAATACGAAAACCAATGCTGCTGCTGGAGTCGCCCGGATTGTTGAAGTCCCGGTAAGCAGACCGAGCGCCGGTGGCATCGTAGTACCAGGAACCAGAACGGCAAACAACCGAACCCCCGGCAGCCTCTGGGCCACGCGGATTGTCCGTCGGACTGCTGCTGTAATAGTCCGAATCATAGTTGTCCGCACACCACTCCCAAACATTCCCCACCATGTCGTACAAGCCCCACGCGTTCGGACGGTACTTGCCCACTTCCGTGGTCACTCCCGGACCGCCCGAAATATTCGCGTCCGCTGTCGTAATACTGTCGCCCCACGGATACTCGGTCGTACTGCCAGCTCGAGCCGCACACTCCCACTCCGCTTCGTACGGCAACCGAATCACCCAGCCCGGATGCTGCGTCTGCAACCACTGACAATACGCGTTGGCACCCCGCTGAGAAATGCACACCATCGGCTGCCTCGCCGACTTGCCAAACCTCGTCGCCGTATTCAATTCGTACTTCGTGCCGTTCCGCCGAATCGGACAATCACTGTCCTCCAGATCAATCCAGCCCGCCTGCAACACCACGCCTCGGGCATTCACCCACTCCAGCACCTCTGCAATCGTTACCTCAAACTTACAAATCCAGAAATCTTTGACTTTCACCGTGTGAACTGGTTTTTCATTGGATTCTCCACTGTTCGAACCCATCTGGAAGGTCCCACCCTTGATCTGGATCATGGAAGCTGGCAACAGAGATCGTTTCCCTTCTGCGATCAGCTTCCTGTTCAGCTCGTTCCGTCGCCGGCTCTGCTCGGCAACGGCATATTCCCGACACACCGTCAGTAACTCATCACCGGTTAATGCCTGCTGCTTCTCAAAACGCTGCCACGCCGGCCGATAGGCCACCTGCTGCTGCTCCAGTTCGGCAATCCTCCCCGCCAGCGTCTTTGCATCCACGTGCCGGTCACTCACCTGAGTCAACAGTTTGGCGTAATCCGCCTTCGCCCCATCGATACTGGTCTGCAGCTCCTGATACTTCCCCGCCAGCGGTTGGTCCAGATCGCGCAGCAACCCCGCCAGAACCTGCTCACACTGAGCCATCTCCGCCACAAGACCCTGAACAACATCACTGGTCTCCAGATACTCCTCAGCTCGTTTTTGCTGCTTTCTCGTGGCCGCCGCATCATACTGTTCCAGCGCATCCACCAGCAGGCCGGTCAGCCGCGACAGATTCTGCTCTCGATCCCCGTTCTGCTGCTGCAACTGTGCCTGTTCTGCTGCAATCCGCGCCAGGGCCGCGGCCACCAGCGAGGCCGGATCATCGCCCGGAACACCGTCCGGACGATTCTTCAACGCCACAATCTCCGCATCCTTCGCTTTCAGCTGGACTATCAGACTGTCCACCTGCCCCTGCAGCGGCTTCAACTCATTGTCCCGCACCGTCTGCAACCCGGTTTCCGCCGCAGCCAGCTTCTTTTCCGTCTCCTGCAGACTGCCCTGCACCCGCTGCAGCTCCGCCTGAGCCTGATCGGCCTCGGCCCGCTCCCGGTCACGCTCACCGACCACTGCACTCACCTGCGCCGTCAGTGCCTTCAACTGCACATCCAGCTCCGCCTTTTCTGCCTTCAACACCTGCTTCTCTGACTCCAGCCGCGCAATCTCACCCTCACTCAACGCCGCCGCCGTCGCCTTCTCCTCCACCGTCAGCACACCGTCCAGCCACTGCTGCAACTGCCCGATCGCCCCGCCATAGCTGAGCCCTGCATCCTGCCATTTGCCCTCCCGCCACGCACCGTCACCCTGCTCGCCACGAATTCGCACAGACTGATACTCAGCCTCCCCACGCAGACGCTCAGGCACACCGGACAGCATCCGCTGCCAGTCACGACGAATCACGTCGGCCTGCATCGCCTGCACGTTCGCCACCTGCAGTTGCCCCAGTGACCGCAGCAGCGTCGCGGTTCGCGACTCAGCAGCTGCAATCTCACCCCCGTCCAGCACCGCCAAAATCTCTTTGTATTCCTTAATCACGCTGTCCTTTTCCGACTTGATCCAGTCCGACGAATCATACCACGCTTTGTCGCTCACCGTTTCACCCAGCGGATTCAACAGCTCTCGCAAACCACGCTCTGCTTTGTCCAGCTGCTCCGCCTGATCGATCAGACCCAACGCCTCACGCAGATCAGGAATCGCCAGATCCGCAGACTTCAGCCCCACCCCGGCACGCAGCGATTCAGCACGCTCCGCCAGCTTGCGAACCGCAGGATTGGAACTGGCCAGACCCTGCAAACGAACCTGCTCACGGTCATACTCACCCTGCAGCGTCTGACGCGCCGCGTCCTGCAACTGCCCACGCAGGACCCACAGCGGTATGCCCAGCACCAGCACCAGACACACACTGACCAGCAGCAGACGCCACCGAGCCCGCCGACGCTGCATCTCGTCGAACAATTCCACCGTGCCCGCCGCAGACCAGTTCACGCCACCACCAACACCCGCTTCTGATCCCGCCATGTCAGGACTCCTGTACCATCGACTGCAACGCCAGCTGCAGCGGCGGATCTTCCATCCGCGGCAACAGCAGGGCCATCATATCCCGCCCACATCCCGCACGCTTCATCACCACTCGACGCTCGGCTGTCGAACCATACCCCGCTGCCAGCTCACCCGTCAGAACCGTAAAACAGACCTTCGCGACCGCATGCACCTCGTCCGCCAGACTGGGCTTCCGCTCGCCACGCCACACCGGACCACTGCAGAATGCCTGAGTCGCCGGAACTCGAGACATCGTATTCAGACTCTGATAACCGGCCGCCGCACGACCCGCACCTCCAAAATCGATCAGCCGCACCGTTCGAGACGTGATCATGATATTCCCCAGCGACACATCCCGTTGCATCAGATTCCTGGCATGCAGCCGCGCATACGTCGCAAAAATCGCCCGACACACCTGTTCCCGCTGTGACATCGGCAGCGCCGCATTCGCATTCAACCAGTCACTCAGCTTCTGACCCTCAATCCACTCCGTAATCATAAATGCCTGACTGCCCTCCGGTTCCCGTGCCCCGTAAAACCGCGGCGCAACTCCCTCCGGCATCTCCTTCGCATCCAGCACCCGACACTCACGCCGAAATATCTGCAGCCGGTCCGCCAGTCGCTCTTCCAACCCGTCCGGTCCCTCAGGAGCCAGTACAACCTTTACCGCCCGCCGATTTCCCGTCACCCGATCCTTCGCCCGCAACACCACACCATAACCACCCCGGTCCACAGGCTGCAGGTCCACTAAACCCTCCGCCTCAATCGCCCGCATCGTCGCCCCCGTGATCTGATCCTGCAGCAAACCCGGATCGTCCAGACCCAGAGCTCCCCGGTAACCACGACCCAGTGGACCACTGTCCGATTGCTCAGCACTGCTCAATGGCCGCTTGCCAGACATGATTCGCCTCCCGAATGTTCTTTACTTCCGCAGATGGTACTTCGCCCGGTCCAGTGTCTTCCGCACCTCATCAGAAGTTAAACCCATCTCCCGGCCAATCTGATCATAACCCAGTTGATCCACATACCGCTTCCGCAGAATTTCTGCATACTCACGCTTCGCAGGATCCGCCGATACTTCCCACGCCTGGATCTTCAACAGACCCTCATCAAAACGCACTTTCGTCCGTTCCTCAAAGTACTCTGCTCGCTCGTCATAAAGATTCGTCAGGATATCCCGAGTCTGCTGCTGTTCCGCCTCCTGCAGCCCTAATGCCGCTGCCACCTTCACCCACGTCGACTGACGGCGATTACGATCCACCAGCAGATTCACCATCGCTTTGGATACGTACCCCGTGAGTTCACTACGAGTCCTCGCCTGCATCAGCTTGTCCGGATACTTCTCCAGAATCCGTACAAAAGCCTCATGATACACCTCAGTAAACCGACAGGACGCATCCTGCCGTACATCCCGCGCCTGCTGACCCATCCCCGGCAGCACCGCCGCCACACGCCGCAGATTCACATACAGGAACCGGTAAATCAGATCCAGCAGCTCCGCATCACCCGCATCACCCGCCGCCCCTCCCAACTTCTGCCGCTGCGACAGACGCTGAGAGATCTGCTCCTCCAGACCCTGAATGTCATCCATCGCCATCCCTCGACCTCCCACAGCCGCCAAGGCCAGCGCACCCATGTCACTACCCTCCAACATCCGTAAGGATAACCCAGCACCAATCCCCACGCCACCTTCAAACACGACTCAACAACACACCTGTCAGTTGACGCTCACCGCTCGCCTCAGCACACACCAACATCCCACCCATTCGTGCCATTCGTGGTTCAAAGTCCCCACCATGTTCCCCTGCATTCTTCCGAGTTTTCCGTGTCCTTCCGTGGTTCAAATGCCCTCAGCCACACGTATGTCTTTCCGCGTCCTTCCGCGGCAAAAGACCATCACCCAACCATCACTCCACCGCTCGCCTCAACACACACCAACATCCCACCCATTCGT